>CAJMRL010000001.1 GCA_905215805.1 uncultured bacterium
ATAGTAAGGCTTAAGAAGGTAAAACGTGATAGCTTAAAATAAATTCAAGTTTGTCTGGTAAATAGCAAAGCCAGCCGAGCCAGCGGGCGGTCAAGATGAACGGGCTTCGCCCACCGTTGACAGTCCCGCCCGGTTTTGCGGTTAGGCAGTCAAGGAGCGACAGCCTAAATTGCTGTCGCTCCTTACTATCATAAAAAGCAACTACCAACCAGCCACAGCCCTTTTGGGATGAACGGGGGATTTTCCATGACCTGTACAGAAGAATATCGGGAACATATCGAGTACACCTTCCATGCCTTTTGCAAAGTCGTTATCCAAAATGCAACGATCAACGCAGCGAGGACACGGAGCAGGAAGCACAAAAGAGAAATATCCCTTGAATACCTTACAGAAAAAAGTTTTACAGTATTACAAAAATAAAAGCCTATACCATTTGGGGAAGAAAAGACATATAATAGCCAAGACGACAACAATCAGAAGCTATGGAGGGTAATAATGGAATATACTAAGGAAGATTTAATTGAAGCAAAAAGGCAAATTGATTCAACATTGCATAAATTACGGGAAACAATAATAACCTTTGAAGCAAAAGAAAATCCGGAGAGATATAAGTCACAAATCACTTTGGGGAAAAGACGAATAAAGGCTTTTGAAATAGCAAATTACTTTATAGGAAACGAAATTGAAAACAGTTAGTAAATTCAAAACTCTGGTTTCGCGGCAAGTGAAATCGTTAGGCAGTATAAATTAAGTTTGAGAAAAGATAGGCGGCGCATCTTGCGCCCCTTGGCAGACTCGCATACCCACGTATAGCCTCGCCTGCCAAGGAACACAATCTGCTTGCCTCTCTTTCCTCAAACGGCTTTGGTGAAAGAATTTCACATTTATAAATTTGCAAAGTCAGCAGTGATAGTTAATAGCAAGATGAAAACCAATGGCATTTCTAATCAAAAAGGAGGATAACAATATATGCTAAGTCCGAAAGAAGTAGTGAATAAATGGGTAGACGCTTTTAATGACGGTGATGTGGACATGATTATTAGTTTGTATGATAATAATGCAACAAACCATCAAGTTGCAAATGAACCTGTTGTAGGAGTTGCGGCTATTAGAGAAATGTTTGCAAATGAGTTTGCAACTGCAAAAATGGTTTGTATTGTGGAAAATATTTTTGAAGATGGGCAATGGGCTATCTTAGAGTGGAAAGACCCGTTAGGATTGCGCGGATGCGGATTTTTCCATGTTGTAAATGAAAAGATATTATTCCAGCGTGGATATTGGGATAAACTTTCTTTTTTAAAGCAACATAATCTCCCTGTAAAAGAATAATGAGAAGAAAATTAAAGTATAAGAAAGGGTACAAACATTGATAAGTTGTTTAACAAGGGACGGCTGCAGGAATAATATTGCAGTTGCAAAGGAGTGACTGGCTATGAAATACAGCAAAATAATAACATTAAAGAATGGTATGGAATGTTGTTTGAGAAATGCAACTGAAAGTGATGGACAGCTTGTATTAGATAACTTCAATTTAACTCATACCCAAACCGACTATTTGCTTACATATCCCGATGAAAACACTTTTGATGCAGCACAAGAAAGCCGGATTCTAAAAGAGAAGGAAAATAGTGAAAATGAAATTGAGATTATTGCTATAATTGATGGCGCAGTTATAGGGACTGCTGGAATCGAGGCAGTAGGGGCGAAATACAAGGTACGGCATCGTGCTGAATTTGGTATTAGCGTTCTGAAAAAGTTTTGGGGACTTGGAATTGGACAAGCATTGATGGCTTCGTGTATTGAATGTGCTAAAACCGCGGGATATAGTCAGCTGGAATTGAGTGTAGTTGCTGAAAATGCAAGGGCATTTTCCATGTATAAAAAAGTTGGATTTATCGAATATGGCAGAAATCCGAAAGGTTTTAATTCTCGTAAGACAGGGTTTCAAGAAGTTATTTATATGAGGTTGGAATTGTAACGGTCATACCGATTCAAGCATTATTATAGGTATCTGAAAACTTAATAATCGCCATACACAAATGGAAAAATGCGAAAACAGGGAATCACAAAAAGGTTTCCTGTTTTTTTGCACCTATTTTTGGCATTTTTGAAAACCGCCAGTATTATGCCGTACAAAAGAGATAGAAAGAAATTTCCGAAAATCTCCGCCTAATTCTCGAACATCTCGCTTGTAAAGGGTGAAAATCCGCCCATATTACCGCAAAACCTTAATGCAAGCGGAAAAGTCAAGATTATGCTTTGGGATATCTTAATGGGAATGAAACCGCTTTGTGCCGCAAACGGCAATTAAATAATAATATGTTTATGCAAATGGTACGGGTTTTGTCCGTACTATTTTTGCAATTGTGGACATTTAAAACGGTATTTTTGATACTATGAATATAAACATAAGGGGAACGCTGTTTTTGCGGCTTTTAGAGTCCGCAAACATAGTGTTTATGCACTCTGTAAAAGCCAAAACATTCCTATGCGTTTACCATACTATGACATAAAACATGTGTATCGTCAGATTGACGGTACGCCTTAAATTTTACGGTCTGTTTTCGATAATCAGTTGTCTTGCAACGGTGAACATTGCCGCGTCAACAACGGGAATGTTGTGGTAACAAATGTCAAGTAAAAATTGCTTGTCATAGTTAAATGACGGATTTACGGATTGATATATTTGCTCATATGCTGCTTTTCGTGCGTTTTCCAAATCTCTGCCATTTCTAACATCAGTTAAAATGTCTGCATGCAATACTTTCAAATATTCCTCATATTGTCTGTAAACTTCAGGACGGAGCATTTTATCGCACGTTATCCGAATTGCATTTTGCGATATTGCGGATAGTATTGTAACCGTAGTCGTCAGCTTGATTTGACATAACCGCTTTACGAATTGCGTTATTCGCTTTGCAGCTTGCCGAACCGTAGCTTTCGCCGTTTTGTACATTGTCCCAAATTCCGCTGATAGGATTTTCAGTGATTTGAATTTGATGTTTCGTTGCATTGTCTGGTGCTCTTTCTCTCGGAATTTTTGCCGCAAATGCTGTTGTGCTCGTTACTGCAATTATTGATAATATGATATAAATTTTTTCATTTTATTTTTATCCAATGCTTTTGCTCAAAAGTGGAACATAAAAGCCTGTTTTTGAGGGATTTAATATACTTTCATTACTTTGTTGTTTTTAACCGTCAAAATGCTTGATTTTAAGCCATTTCAGACGGTCAAAATTTCTACTGTTATATCATACAAATATCTCAAATCGCTGTTTTTTTATTCTTATTTCCCTATTCCACCGCAACAAACACATGAAACAGCTCATGGCGGGCGGCGGCGTGGCCCTGATCGGTATTACCCTGGTGCCCCTGCTGTCCGGGCTGTTCGGTTAAGCGTCGGGGCGTGATCGCTTATGGGCGGCATACTCGACAAACTCGATGAATGGCTGCGCGGGCTGCTCATCGAGGGGATCACGGGGAACCTGTCGGGCATGTTCGATACGGTGAATACCAAAGTAGGCGAGATCGCCGGAGAAGTGGGACAGACGCCGCTGGCATGGAACAGCGGCGTCTTTTCCATGATCCGCAGCCTCTCCGAAACGGTGATCGTCCCGATTGCCGGGGTTATCCTTACCTTTGTGATGTGTTATGAGCTGATCCAGCTTGTGACAGAGAAAAACAACATGCACGACGTGGATACCTGGATGTTCTTCAAGTGGATATTCAAAACCTTCTGCGCGGTGCTGATCGTAACGAACACATGGAACATCGTCATGGGGATTTTCGATATCGGCCAGAGCGTGGTCAATCAGAGCGCGGGGGTCATCATCGGGAACACCTCCATTGACGTAAACAGCGTTATCACGGATATGGAGGAGCAGCTTGAAGCCCTGGGAACCGGGGAACTGTTCGGCCTGTGGTTCCAGTCTCTCTTTGTGGGGCTGACCATGAACGCCCTCTCCATCTGTATCATGCTGGTCATTTACGGCCGCATGATCGAGGTGTATCTGACGACCTCCATCGGGCCGATCCCCCTTGCCACCATGACAAACCGGGACTGGAGCTCTACCGGGCAGAACTACTTGAAATCCCTGTTCGCCCTGGCGTTCCAGGCATTTCTTATCATGGTGTGCGTGGGTATTTATTCGGTGCTGGTCCAGAGCATTGCCACGGGCGGGGACCTTTCCGGGGCGATCTGGGCCTGCATGGGGTACACGGTGCTTCTGTGTTTTGCGTTATTCAAAACCGGCAGCCTCTCAAAGAGTCTGTTCGGGGCGCATTAAGGAGGTGAAAAACTATTGGAGTTGTGCTATAATTACCTTAATTAGGGGTGATTATATGGAACAAAGAAAGCGTCCTGGAGGTAGTGATGGACTTGGATATTACACCTCTTGGGATAAATCTAAAGAAAATGGGTGCATCTATTGTGGAAAACCAGCAACAACAAGAGAGCATGTACCGTCAAAAGCATTTTTGATTGAGCCATACCCAGATAACTTAGCGACTATCCCGGCATGTTTTGAGTGCAATAACGGTTTTTCCAATGATGAAGAATATGTTGCCTGTTTTTTGGATGTACTCAAAGAATCAATATATCGAGGGTATTCCAGAAGTTTGGCAACAACTCAGAGATTGGAAAAAAACGCTAACCTTAAAATGCTTCTTGATGAACAAATAAAAGTAACTAATGGCACTGTTCAGTATACTTTTGACGAAAAACGCTTATGTCGTATTCTCATAAAACTTGCAAAAGGACATGCTGGTTTTGAACTTGATTATATCAGTTTCGATGATAGCGATATACAAATCGACTATGATTTTGTTTTTAATATGTCCGAGGCAGATATTGATAGATTTGAAGAAATCCCGCAAACAAATCTATTTCCAGAAGTGGGATCGAGAAGCTGTATGACACCATACATCGTGCAGAACATATCCACTGGTGAATCGGCTGCATTTATGTTTTGGAATGAAGTGCAGGATAATCAGTATCGCTACCAAGTGTCTTATAATTCGTCTGGCGGTATATGCGTGAAAATCGTCATTTTTGAATTATTATATTGTAGAGTCGATTTTGACTGAACTAAATACTTTTTATGAGGAGCAACTGCGAGTAGCGGTTGCTCTTTTGCTTTTGGAGGTGATAAATTGGCGTATGTAACGGTCCCGAAGGACCTGACAAAAGTAAAAAGCAAGGTGCTGTTTGGCCTGACCAGGCGGCAGCTTGTGTGTTTCGGGGCGGCGGCACTCATTGGAGTACCGCTTTTCTTTTTGCTCCGGAAAACGGTCAATTCCAGCACCGCCACGGTCTGCATGATCGTGGTCATGCTGCCCCTGTTCCTGCTCGCCATGTATGAGCGGAACGGGCAGCCGCTGGAGGTGATCGCGGGCCAGATCATCCAGACGGTCTTTCTCCGTCCGAAGGAACGGCCTTATCAGACAGACAATTTCTATGCCGCCGTAGAGCGGCAGATTCAAGCGGAGAAGGAGGTGAAGAAGGTTGTTCAGAAATCGAAAGCAGCCGCCGAAGGAGGCGGCACCGGTAAAGGCAAAGCGAAAGCTGACCGCCGCTGAAAAGCGGGAAATCCGAAGGATCATCGAAACGGCCAGGGGCGACGGAAAGCCCCATTCGGCCCAGGATACCTTACCCTTCCGGCAGATGTACCCAGACGGGCTGTGCAAGTTGGATGATACCACCTGGAGCCGGTGCATCGAATTTGAGGATGTGAATTATCAGCTCGCCCAGAAGGACGACCAGACGGCCATTTTTGAAGCCCTGTGCGATATGTATAACGCCCACGACGCTTCTATCGGCATGGAGCTTTCCCTTGTGTGCCGGAAGGTAAACAAGGCGGATTTCCGAAAGCGAATTGAGATCGCCGCCCAGGGAGACCGGTTCGACGGGGTACGCGCCCTCTACACGGATATGCTCCGGGGACAGCTTGAACACGGCAATAACGGCATGGTCAAGACAAAGTTTCTGGTGCTTGCCATTGAGGCGAAGAACATCAAGGAGGCCAGGGCGCGGTTCTCCCGTATCACACTGGACGCGCTCAATTACTTTAAGGCAATGGGCGCATTGGCGGAGGCCCTGGGCGGGAAGGAGTGGCTTGAGGTGCTGCATGGCATCCTCCACCCGGACGGGGAGCGGTTTTCCTTTGAATGGGACTGGCTGGCGCCTTCCGGCCTGTCGGTCAAGGATTTTATCGCGCCTTCCTCCTTCCGTTTCGGGGAGGCAAGGCGCTTTGGCATGGGAGGCAAATATGGGGCGGTGAGCTTCTTGCAGATCACGGCCCCGGAGCTGAATGACCGGGTGCTTGCCGACCTTCTGGATACGGACAGCGCCATTTTTGTGAGCCTCCATATCCGGAGCATGGACCAGAATGAGGCGATCAAGACAGTCAAGCGCAAGATCACCGACCTGGACAGCATGAAGATCGACGCCCAGAAGCGGGCGGCCAGAGAAGGGTTCGATATGGATATCATCCCCTCCGATATCGCCACCTACGCGGGCGAGGCAAAGAATATCCTCCGGGATTTGCAGACCAGGAATGAGCGGATGTTTTTAATGACCTTCTTGGTGGTGAACGTGGCGGACACGAAGCAAAAGCTGGAGAACGATATCTTCCGGGCGTCCTCCGTGGCACAGAAGCATAACTGCCACCTGGTACGGCTGGACTTTCAGCAGGAGCAGGGCCTTGTGTCCGCCCTCCCCTTAGGCGTCAATCAGATCAGGATCGAACGGGGGCTTACCACTTCCTCCGTGGCGATCTTTGTCCCCTTTATCTCCCAGGAGCTTTTCCAGGGCGGCGAGGCGCTGTATTACGGCCTGAACGCTACTTCCGGCAACATGATCCTGGCGGACCGCAAGCAGCTCAAGACGCCCAACGGCCTGATCCTTGGCACACCGGGCAGCGGCAAGAGCTTTTCCGCAAAGCGGGAAATCCTCAACGTGTTCCTGGTGACAAAGGACGATATCATTATCTGCGACCCGGAGGCGGAGTATTTCCCCCTGGTCCACCGCCTGGGCGGGCAAGTCATCAAGATATCCCCCACGAGCAGCCAGTATGTGAACCCGATGGATATGAGCCTCAACTACTCCGAGGATGATAACCCCCTGGCGCTGAAATCTGACTTTATCCTGTCCTTCTGCGAGCTGGCGGCGGGCGGCAGAAATGGTCTGGAGCCGGTGGAAAAGACGGTGATCGACCGGGCGGTGCGGATCGTCTACCGTCCCTATCTGGCGGACCCGAAGCCGGAGAATGTCCCCATCCTGGGCGACCTCTACGACGAGATCAAGCGGCAGCCGGAGCCGGAGGCCGCAAGGATCGCCGCCGCATTGGAGCTGTATGTGCATGGCTCGCTGAATGTCTTTAACCACCGGACCAACGTGGATATCAACAACCGCCTTGTGTGCTTTGATATCAAGGAGTTGGGGAAACAGCTCAAAAACCTGGGGATGCTGGTCATCCAGGACCAGGTGTGGAACCGTGTCACGGTGAACCGGAGCGAAGGCAAATCCACAAGATACTATGTGGACGAGTTCCACCTTCTGCTGCGGGGCGAGGTAGGGCGCTGGAGCGTGGAGATTTGGAAACGCTTCCGCAAATGGGGCGGTATCCCCACGGGGATCACCCAGAACATCAAGGACCTGCTGGCCTCCCCGGAGATCGAGAACATCTTTGAGAACAGCGATTTTATTTATCTGCTGAACCAGGCCAGCGGCGACCGGAAGATACTGTGCGAGCGTCTGAATATCTCCACCCAGCAGGCGGCGCATATCAGCAATTCCGGCCCCGGACAGGGGCTTATCTTTTTCGGGAATGTGATCCTGCCCTTCATGGATGATTTCCCCCAGGACAACGAGCTTTACAACATTATGACCACGAAGCCGGAGGAAGTGATAAACAGATAAACACTACTATTTTTTCCAAAAAGGATATGGTATAATGATTTCATAGATTTTTAGGAGCGATAGGGATATGGAAAAGCAAAAGAAAAATCAATTGAGCTATTTTGGCAAAATACTATTATGGAGTATAGGAATTGCAACTGTTCTGAGTGTGATTCTTTCTGCGTGTTGTGATGCCATATTTGTGCTGAATGAAAATCAATTGCTCTATCTCTTTTCTGCAATGGCACAAGTAATTGGCGGAGTGTTCGGTTTAACATTGACAGCGTATGTATTTTTTGTAGATAAATTCAAAGAGTCTACGAAAGATGATGATACACTCTATGATGCCACAACTGCTATTCTTAATCGTTATTTCCATATCCTTATTTTAATAGCAATCACCTGTGGGTTAATAATTCTTTTGTGCATGATAGGAATTATAGACTTACATAATTGGATGGCAATCTACCCATTCGTCATAAACGAAAGCCTATTTCTTTTTCTGATTGGCATTACTGCCATTTTGACATTTGGTACAATGTTGCTTGATCCAGGAAAATTAGATAAAGAAATAAAAAAGATGAAAAAGAGTGCTGAAAAATACTATCAATCAACAGCATCAGCATCTGGCGACTTTAGGGAGTTCTTAAAAACATACAATTTGCTTGAACGTGTGATTATAGATTTTGCTCAAGAGTGCATGAAAGATCAGAATTCTTACCGCTATAATTATAAACCTCAAATCATCCAATCACTTAAAGTGCTAGGATTAAATGAAATTGTAAATGGCTCTTTATTAAATGAAATAAATGAACTTAGGATGTATCGGAATGGTTTAGTACATGGTGTAGATTTTGATGTCACTCAAGATGTATGTGATCGTATATCAGAAATCTATGATGCACTAACTCATGCTTTTGATGTTTTTAAGAATTACGGAAGAAACTCCGAAGAATGGACAGCTGCAATAAAAAAAGTATATAATTTGTCTCGGTAATCTAGGATGACTTTAGAAGAAACCCGCTTCGACTTGAAGCGGGTTTTCTTATGCTCAAAATTAGGAGGTGAACGACAATATTAAAACCACATTGACCCATGTGAGCCTGTTCTCCGGGATCGGCGGCCTGGACCTGGCGGCGGAGGCCGCCGGGTTTCAAACCGTCTGCCAGTGCGAGTGGGCGGATTTCCCTTATTCCGTCCTGGAGGCGCATTGGCCGGAGGTTCCCAGGTTCCGGGATATCACAACATTCACGAAGGAGGCGTTTTTTGAAAAAACAGGACTTGAAACAGTCACCGTTATATCCGGCGGCTTCCCCTGCCAGCCCTTCTCCACCGCCGGACGGAGGAAAGGCTTTGCGGATGAACGCTATCTATGGCCGGAGATGTGCCGCGTTATTGCCGAGCTGCGGCCCCGTTGGGTGCTTGGGGAAAATGTTGCTGGCTTCATCAATATGGGGCTCGACAAAACGATCTTTGACCTGGCAAAAGCGGGATACGCTGTTCTCCCATTCGTATTTCCGGCTTGCGGCGTCGGCGCATGGCATGAGCGCCAGCGAACTTTTATCGTCGCGGCTGATGTTTCCCACGCCCCTTGCCTCCGACAAGGGGACCGCCAGGGACGCGGCAAGCCTGGATGTGTACCTGTCCGACAATGGGATTTTCCGAAAGAGGAACCGGAACGGCTCGATCTGGAGCCTGTCGCTGTCGGCGGCGGTGTTCTATCTGACCCCGGTGGCATCGGACGGCTTCCGCTCGACCCTGAAACCTTCTGCCTACGATCCGGCGAAGAAAGACGGGAACCTGTCGGCGCAGGTGGTGTTCCAGGAGCAGCCGGTATCGGATACGGCGGCCTTGAACCCGGACTGGGTGGAATGGCTGATGGGCTTCCCGAAAGGATGGACGGACGTATCCTCTGGGACCGGGAACCCGATGGAGTCCCCCGCATGACGGAGCGGATGGATGGGCGGGCTCTGCGGCTGAAAACATTGGGAAACGCGGTCTGCCCTCCCCAGGCATACCCCATCTTCCGGTATATCGCCATGATTGAAATAGGGGCGTGTGTCAATATCTGTCCCTACGGAAAGGCAGGTGAAGCAACATGAACGAACTGAAAGCGTCCGAAAAGGTCACGCAGAAAATGACCCATGACGGCGCGGTGGCGGAGAACCTTGCCACGGGCGAGGTCACAAACATCAGCAGCCGGGAGGCGGAGGTTGATCTTTCCGCGGAACAGGAGCCGGTGACAACAGCGGCGGCAGCGGCGGAGCATATCGCCCGCGCCCATGACCGGCGAAAGGCAAAAAAGGCAGCGAATGCCCAGGCGGATACGGTCCGGGAGGGTTCGGCTGTTCGGCAGCGCCCTTCTTCCCGTCTGAAATTCACCGAGGAAGAACGCGCTTCCCCCGACCTGCAAAAAGCAATCCGTCGCTCTGACCGGGCAGCGGATAAGCTGGACGCGGCGAAGGAGGCCATCCCCACAAAGAAGGTCTTAAAGACCGAGCGCATCTTTGACGAGGCGGCAGGCAAAGGCAAGACCCGCCTCCGCTTTGAGGATGTGGAGAAAAAGCCTAACGGCCATCTGCGGCACAATCCGCTTTCCCGCCCGGTACAGGAATTGAAGGCCACCGCCCACGGGGAGGTCCGCAAGGTGGAACATGAAAATGTGGGTGTGGAGGCTGGGCATAAGGGCGAGGAACTGGTGGAGCGCGGTGCCGCTCGTGCTGTGGGCGGCGTCCGTACCGCTGTCCGGGAGCACCGCATGAAGCCCTGGCGGGATGCGGTCAAGGCGGAAAATGCCTCCATCAAGGCAAACGCGGAGTTTCTTTACCAAAAGGCGCTCCATGACGATCCGGCCCTGGCCGCCTCCAATCCGGTCTCCCGTTTTCTGCAAAAGAAGCGTATCCAGAGGAACTACGCAAAGGAGATCCGCCAGGCCGAAAAAACGGCGAAGAAAACCGCCGCTGCCACAAAGAGCGCGGCGCAGAAGGCAAAGGACGCCTTCAAGGAAACCTTTGTCTATGTGAAGAACCATAGCCGGGTAGTGCTGCTCATTATCGGGATCGGCGCCTGCGTGGGGCTTTTGTTCGGCGGGATGTCCTCCTGCTCCATCATGGGCGGCTCCGGGGTGAGCGGCGTCTTTATGACCTCCTATCTCTCCGAGGACGCGGACATGCTGGCGGCGGAGGCGGCCTATGCGGATTTGGAGGCGAAGCTTCAAGACGAGCTGGACAACTACGAGACCTACTATCCCGGCTACGATGAATACCGCTTCGACCTGGACGAGATCGGCCATGACCCCTATGTGCTGATCTCCATTCTGTCAGCCCTCCACGAAGGGGTGTTTACCATCGGCGAGGTTCAGAGTGAGCTTCAAACGCTTTTTGACCGGCAATATACCCTGACCCAGACCGTGACGGTGGAGGTCCGCTACCGGACGGAAACAGATACCTGGACAGACGAGGACGGGAATACCCATACAGATACCTATGAGGTGCCCTACGATTATTACATCTGCAATGTGACCCTGGAGAACTTTGACCTGTCCCATCTGCCGGTCTATATGATGGACGAGGAACAGCTTTCCCTATACGCTGCCTATATGTCTACCCTGGGCAACCGGCCGGACCTGTTCGGCGGCGGAGAGTATCCAAACGCCTCCACCCTGCAGGAGCCCACCTATTACGATATCCCCCCGGAGGCCCTGGAGGATGAAACCTTTGCGGCCATGATCGCCGAGGCGGAAAAATATCTGGGCTATCCATATGTGTGGGGAGGCAGCTCACCGAGCACATCCTTTGACTGCTCCGGGTTCGTGTCCTGGGTCATCAATCATTCCGGCTGGAATGTGGGGCGGCTGGGCGCCCAGGGGCTTTACAACATCTGTACCCCGGTATCCAGCTCCCAGGCAAAGCCCGGCGACCTGATCTTTTTCAAAGGCACCTATGATACGCCTGGCGTTTCTCATGTGGGTATCTATGTGGGCGGAGGCATGATGATCCACTGTGGATCGCCGATCTCCTACACAAGCATTAACACGAACTACTGGCAAGCCCATTATTTTAGTTTTGGGCGTTTACCATGATAGGAGGCGGATACCATGCTTATCTTAAAGCCGGTATCCCTGGCAGACGCAAACGCCTTTGTCGCTCTCCACCACCGCCACCATAAGCCGGTCCGGGGGCATAAGTATTCCCTGGGCTGCTTCAAAGATGGGCAGCTTGTAGGCGTGGCGATCACCGGGCGGCCTGTCAGCCGATATCTGGATGACGGCCTCACCCTGGAGGTCAACCGCTTGTGTACTGACGGTACCCGGAACGCTTGCAGCTTTCTCTATGGAGCGGCGGCGCGGGCAGCGAAAGTCATGGGATACCGAAAGATCATCACTTACATTCTGGATACCGAGGACGGAGGGAGCCTGCGGGCGGCGGGCTGGACCTGTGCCGGTTTTGCCGGAGGCAAGGAGTGGACGGGCAGGCGCAGGCCTTCCGAGCCGCTATATCCGGCGCAAATGAAGTATCGCTATGAAAAAATTTTGAATGGAAAGGAGCCTGAACATGGCAACTGTTGAGAAAATCCGCAATGATATTGCGAAAACGAAGGAGAAGATCGCGGAGCTTCAGAAGAAGCAGCGGGCATTGGAGGCCCAGCTTGCGGAGGAAGAAAACCTGGAGATCGTCCGCATGGTGAAGGCTGTCAAGATGGATAACAAGGAGCTGACCGCCTTCCTGAAAGCCTATGCCAGCGGCCTGATCACGCTGCCGGAGGATATGATGGCGGCGGACAGCGGCGCAGAAATAGAAGAAACGGAGGATTTTGAGCATGAGGAATAAAGGAATTATGCGGCTGGCGGCCGCTCTCTTGGCGGTGGTGCTGTGCATCCCCGCCTTTTCTATGACCGCCTTTGCGGGCGGCGGCCCGGAAGTGGGCACAGAGGAAACCGGCGAAACCAGCACTACATCCACGGACAGCCCGGAGCATGGCGACGATACCGCCGGGCTGAAGGATATGGATATTACAGACCTGCTTTCCGCACTGTCCGGCTTTGGAGTGAGCGCCCGTATTACGGATGACGGTATCCAGATCAGCAGCGGTATGGAGGATACCGGGGACCATCAGACCGGCACCGTGACTACCAACGGAGGAAACTTAAATGTCCGCAACGGGGCGGGGCTTGACAATACTGCTTTTACCCAGCTCCCCAACGGGACATCGGTTGAGGTCATCGGAACAGACGGCGACTGGATCAAAATTCTTTTGCCGGAGCGGGTGGGCTATGTCTATTCTGATTATCTGACCATCAGCGATACAAAACCGGGAACCGCTGGCGGAGACAGTTTCTCCTTCTCCCTGGGGAAAGAGGAACTTTCCGGCCTGTTGGAGCTGTTCACGGGCAGTCTGTCGATTGGAGGCAGCGACGCCCTGACCCCTGACGGGAACCTGTCGCTGATCGATGATCTTGGCAGCATGGCCGGGAGCGGCAAGCAGTTCATTACCGTGGAAACCAAAACAGGCAATGTCTTTTATCTGATTATCGACCGGGACGATAAGGGTGAGGAAACCGTCCATTTTCTGAACCAGGTGGACGAGGCCGATCTTCTGGCGCTCATGGATGGGGAGCAGGCTGCGGAAACACCCATTGTCTGCACCTGCAAGGATAAGTGCGCGGCCGGTGATGTGGATACCTCCTGCCCTGTGTGTAAAAACAACATGAGCGAGTGTACCGGGAAAGAGCCTGTGACGGCTGTGGAACCGGAGCCCGACGAGCCGGAGGAACCCGCTGCCGAGAAAAAAGGCGGGGCCGGTATGATCCTGGCGGTGCTGCTGATCCTGGCGGCTGGCGGCGGCGCGGCGGCTTATTTTCTGGTGCTGAAACCGAAGCAGGGAAAGAAAGTGCCGTCTGACCTGGACGATTTTGACCTGGAGGATGAAGAAGAATATCTCTCCGAGGACGAGGAAACGGAGGAAACTGAATGAAGCTGATTATTGCGGAAAAACCGAGTGTAGCAAAATCTATCGCGTCGGCCCTGGGTGCTAAATCCAGGGCCGATGGCTTTTATAAGGGAAACGGCCTGATCGTTTCCTGGTGTGTGGGCCATCTGGTCTCCCCGCTGGACGCGGCGGGCTATGACGAAACTTTCAAGAAGTGGCGCTATGACGACCTCCCGATCCTGCCGGAGCCCTTCCGCTATGTGACCGCCCCCGGCAAGGAGGACGCCTTTGAAAACCTCCGCTCCCTGATGGATCGTGCCGATGTGGACGCTGTGGTCAATGCCTGTGACGCCGGGCGCGAAGGAGAGCTGATCTTCCGGCTGGTGTATGAGATGGCCGGCTGCCGCAAGCCTATTCTGCGCCTGTGGATTTCCTCTATGGAGGATACGGCGATCCGGGAAGGGTTTGACGATCTGCGCCCCGGCGCCGAGTATGAGGCTCTATATCAATCTGCCCTTTGCAGACAAAAGGCGGATTGGCTGGTGGGGATCAATGCCACCCGCCTTTTCTCCGTCCTCTACCACCGCACCCTGAATGTGGGGCGCGTCCAGACGCCTACCCTGGCAATGCTGGCGGACCGGGACTGGAAGATCAGCAGCTTCCAGAAGGAGAAATACCATCATGTGCGGCTGAAGGTGGACGGGGCCGAGACGGTTTCGGAGAAAATCGCTGATCCGGCGGAGGCCGAACAGGTCAAGGCTGGCTGTGTCGGTATGCCTGCGGTCTGTACCTCCGTTACCCGTGAGCAGAAAAAGGAGCAGCCCCCGAAGCTGTACGACCTCACCACCTTGCAGCGGGAGGCGAACCGGCTTTTCGGCTACACGGCGAAACAGACCCTTGACTACGCCCAGAGCCTCTATGCCGAAAAGAAGCTGCTGACCTATCCCCGGACGGACAGCCGGTATTTGACCTCCAACATGGCGGAAACGGCCTCCTGTATCATCCACCTGGCGGCGAAGGTGCCGCCTTTTGACGGGTGCAGTTCTTTCTTTCCGCTGGTGGAGGCCATGATTTCGGACAAGGACGTATCCGACCATTACGCCATTATCCCTACAATGGAGATTGAAAAGGCGGATATCGGCGCCTTGCCTGTGGGTGAGCGCAATTTGTTCCTTCTGGTCTGCTGCAAGCTGCTGTGTGCGGCGGCGGAGCCCTATGTGTATGAAACGGTCACGGCCACTTTCGACTGCGGCGGCCGTTCCTTCACGGCAAAGGGAAAGCATGTCCTTTCCGAAGGCTGGCGGGAGATCGACCGGATTTTCCGTTCCTCCCTGAAGGAAAAGCAGGCGGACGAGGACGGCGGGGACGGTGATCTGCCTGGCTTCACCGAGGGGCAGGCCTTTGAAAATGTGGGGACCTCCATCACGGAGCATTTCACTTCACCCCCGAAGCCCTATACCGAGGATACCCTTCTGGCAGCTATGGAGCGTGCCGGTGCGGAGGACATCCCGGACGACGCCGAGCGCAAGGGCCTGGGAACCCCGGCGACCA
Organism: uncultured bacterium; assembly: GCA_905215805.1. Taxonomy (GTDB): domain Bacteria; phylum Bacillota; class Clostridia; order UBA1381; family UBA1381; genus UMGS1958. The sequence continues at coordinate 15,377 of CAJMRL010000001.1, forward strand.
GGGCGGCCGTCATTGAAAAGCTGGTGGCAGCCGGTTTTGTGGAGCGCAAGGGCAAGAGCCTGATCCCCACAAAAGCCGGGATCAACCTGGTCACGGTTTTACCGGAGCCGCTGACTTCCCCCATGCTCACCGCTGAATGGGAGCAGCGCCTTACTGCTATTGCAAAGGGTGAGGCTGATCCGGGCGGATTCCTGGACGGTATCCGGGATATGGTATGTGATCTTGTCAAGACCTACTCCCAGATATCCGAGGACGGGCAAAAGCTGTTTGCCCCGGAGAAGGAAGTGATCGGCCTCTGCCCCCGCTGCGGAAAGCCGGTGTATGAGGGAAAGAAGAATTTTTCCTGTTCGGACCGGGCCTGTGGGTTCGTCCTCTGGAAGAATGGCCGCTTCTGGACCTCCCGCAAGAAGGAGCTGACAAAGAAAATGGCGGCTGACCTTCTGAAAAAGGGCCGTACCAATGTCAAGGGGATGTGGTCTGAAAAGAAGGGCTCTGCCTATGACGCGGCGGTGATCCTGGACGACACGGGCGGCAAGTACATCAATTTTAATCTGGAATTTCCCAAAAGAAAGGATGGTGCCAATGGCAGGAAATAAACGAATCGAGAATTTACCCGAAGTGAGGGCGGCGGTGGCCGCCCTCTCCCCGGAGGATAAGGAGCTGCTGGCGGCGGTCCAGGAGTCTCCCTTCCACCTGACTGCCCCGGAGCAGTTCCGGGAGTTTGCGGAAAATATTGACTATTTCGTGTTTGAGCCGAACATCCATGACCTGAACGATTTGGGATGGCGCTATCTGGCGCAGCATTTGGATACACGCCTTCCCCCGGAACTGCTGGACGCCATTGATCCCGTCCCCTTCGGCCGGTATGCCATGAAGGAGGAACAGGGGCACTTCACCGAACACGGATACATTTCCCTTTCCGGCGACGAGTGGCAGCATGAGCAGACGGCGGACCGCTCCCACCGGGAGGCGGAGAAAAAGCCCTCCATCCGGGAGCGGCTGGAACAGGGCAAGAAGGAATGTGCCGGCAGGCAGACGCAGCCCCAGGCAAAGGGCAAGCCTGAACCGGAGCTTTAAGGAGGTGTTGATCTATGCCGAGTTATGGATATGACAAGGACTATCCCTTTGCCGCCTTCATCACCAATTTAGGCAAGTACAACGAGGGTGAGCTTGTGGGTGAATGGGTGAAGTTCCCCACCACCGCCGAGGAAATGAAAAAGGTGTTTGAACGTATCGGGATCGGCCAGAAGGATGATTTTGGCAATCCCTATGAAGAATGGTTCATCACGGACTACGATTGCTATGTGGACGGCATCTATGACAAGCTGGGTGAATATGAGAGTCTGGACGAGCTCAACTACCTAGCGTCGAAGCTGGATGATATGAAGTCCTGGGAGTACGATCAGTTCTGTGCGGCTATGGAGATGGGCGACCATTCCGGCAGTGTGCAGGAGATCATCAATCTCACCGAAAATCTGGACTGCTACGATGTGTACCCGGATATCCACGACTATGACGATCTGGGCCGGTATTACATTGACGAGCTGGACGCCATGCAGGTGCCGGAGCATTTGAAGAACTACATCGACTATGAAGCCTACGGCCGGGATGTTGCCCTGGATGAAGGCGGCGACTTTACCTATCTTGGTTATGTCCGGGATACCGGGAGCTCCTTCCATGAGTATTACGACGGCGAGCGCGGCAGTATCCCGGAGGAATACCGGGTGATGACCTTCCAGGATGATATCCCGGAAGAAGAATTGTCTGAATGGGCTATGGATATCGCCTACGATCTGGACGAGTTTTTCCGGCAGCACGATCCGCAGTATGCGGCGGAGCACCCGGAGGAACACGCGGCGAAAGAGGAAATCTATGAGAGCCTGACCGCTGGCCGCATTTCTGCCCTGGATGAAAAGCTGGCGGAGCTGGGCCAGACCCAGGAGGACTACTTATCCTCCGAGCTGGAAAAATACAAGGAGGCTTCCGGGTATGAGGCGTCTTTGGATATCAGCGAGGAACCGGCCCCGGAGGACAGCTTTTCCATCTATCAGCTAAAGGGCGGGGATGAAACACTGGATTACCGCTTTGAGCCGCTGGACAGTATCCACCGCAATGGTCTTTCCGTGGACCCGGCAAATTATGAGCTGGTCTATACCGCACCGCTGACGGAGCGCGACAGTCTGGAAAGCATTTATACCCGGTTCAACATGGACCGCCCGGCAGACTTTACGGGGCACTCCCTGTCCATATCGGATATTGTGGTGCTTCATCAGGACGGCAAGGATACCGCCCATTACTGTGACCGCTTCGGCTTCTCCCAGGTGCCGGAGTTCCTGCAGCAGCGGCAGCCAGAGCTTACCCCGGACGCCCTGGAGACCGGTGAAACGGTGCGGACGCCCAGGAGCAGCTTCTATGTGACGGCCATGAGCCGGGAGCAGATGGAGGCGGCCGGGTACGGCTTCCACCATCAGTCAGAGGATGGGAAATATCTCATTATGGGGAACGGCACACGGGCCTTTGCGATTTCGGCAGAGCCGGTGCAGGAAAAGGACAATCCCCTTCGCACCGCTGAAATGACCCTGGAGGATGACTACGGCATGATCGACGGGGTTATCAATAACGGCCGCCGTGGTGAAGAAGCGGAAAAAGCAAAGCCCTCCATTCGGGAGCGGCTGGAGGACGCGAAACGGGAGTGTTCGGAGCGCAAGCCCCCGGAGAAGGGCCGCCCCGGCCGTGACACGCCGGAGCATGGCGAGCTATGAGCCGGAGCAAGAAATGGCGGCTGGAATGGTCCTTCTTTTTAGGTGCGAACGGCAGACGGCAGTATAATAAGGTCTGCCAGGGCTGCGCCCATGACTGCAAGCAGAGTTTCCGGGCGGAGCTGGTGGCCTGCCCCCATTACCTTTCCAGACGCTCAAAAAACTGCAAGGATAAGGGTTCAAAAAGGGCAAAATAATCTCCTGCATCGGCTTTTCCAACAGGTGCCCTTGTGATTTTCCATGGGAGCCTGTTTCTGCTGATATGCAGGGATAAAGGCTGATTTTCACACACTTCTCATAACGCAAAACGGGAGTACAGCTTCTCGGTTCGTCCGATTGGCTGTACTCCCGCTCTTTCTTTTATGTAATCCACATTCTAACTGCAATTATTTTTAACAAACTGTACAATGTCTGAGTTTACTTCCATTATACGCTGATCCATTTCCATTTCGGAAAGGCTCATCCACTTATATGATGTTCCATCAACTTCAAACGTACTTTTCTTCAATTGAGAGGGAAAATTTTTTATCGATACAAGATATAATCTGTGGCAATATACCCTGTTTTCTTTATGGCTTACCGAAAATTTTTCGTGAATGCTTTGAGCAATATATCTAATAGAAATATCAGAGGCATCAATTTTTAATCGATGGGATACGGCTGATATAATAAAGCTCTCATTGTTGATGTTCTCCTTGAAATTAAGAAATAAATCACAAGACCACCTTGAATCAAAATATAGCAGAAATCTGTTAGGATACTTCGAAAAAGAATCTTTTATTGCAATAATAGAATGATTATGAGTAATCTGATTCAGTTTATTTATATCAGCAAAAAGATCAGCGGCCGTGTATGTGTTTTTTAGGCTATTATAAACATCATGTATGCTCTTCCCTGTAAAAAATATTCCAATTATGATAAATGTGCACTTAAAACAAATTCCAGGAATACCTAATATATCACGATAAGAAGCCAAGAACACAGACACCAGAAATGAAACTGCGGATAAAACACTATCCCACATTACTGTTTTGCCTATAAATCGCTTCTTTTTCTCAAGAAGTAAATTTAGTTTCGTTTCATCAAGTAAAATCATGGCTATTCCCTCTACATTTGATAATTCATTATATACTGTTTTACACTGAACATCAAGATTCCATATAAGTAATTTGAGAACAAATATGATTTTTTATCTCATTATCCGGTATACGGTCAACGGTACATAGCATACGGCAACGATCAGCCGCCATACCAGGACGAAACCGCCGATCACGCCGCCCAGGATGAAGTTGAGCGCAAACAGCACTAGGCCGCCGCCGAAGGAGCCGCCGCCCGGTATGATCCAGAGGCACATCCGATGGAGGCCGAAGGGCAGGCCGCAGAGTATCCAGAGCCACACATAGTCCAGCTCGCCGTCCTTCATACAGGCGGATTTGAAAAAAAAGTATAACAGCATGGCCGCCGCAACAGGCAGCACGCTCTTGATGAAAAATGCTTTGATCGCTTCACTTCTTGTCATAAGGCAAGACCTCCTTCCATGCCTCTATTATACAAAACGCCTTGGACAGCGCCCAGAGCGTTCAGAAAATCATTTGCAAACAATCTGCGAACAGGGCAAAAATCATTCAAGCTCATGCCGCTTTTGCTGCTCCTGTTCCTTTGGTACAGAAAGAAGGGCATCCACATTCTGGCGGATGGTCTCATACTCCTGGGCCTCGCTCCTGGCAGCTCGATATTCCGCAAGCAGCGCGTCTTTCTTTGCGGTGAGTTCTGCCAGTTTCTTTTTCATGCTCTCCGTGGAGGGCAGCGGTACGGCGCCCTGCTTCTTCAATTCCCTGGCGGCAGCTTCAAATAGGATGATCTCGCTCTCATGGCCCCGCAAAAACTTCTCCTTGTCTCTGGACTGGCGATAGCGGTCATACATTGGCTTCAACTGACGATAGGTGGCGGCGTGCTTCATCACAAGGGATAGTTCCGCTGTCCGGGTTTCTATCTCTTTGATGGAGGCGTGAGCGATATCCCTCCGCTCTGTCACGGCGGCAAGTCTGCTTTCCAGCTCTCCATAACTGGTGATCCCTTGCTCCGTCAGGAAGTTCATCGTCCTGGCTGCCTGTTTCAGATTGTTCAGCTTCGCCCAATGCGCGAACCCGGCGCTCTGCTGGGCCTTGATGTTGTTCTGTATGTCAATGAGCAGGCTGATCTTCCCGTCACGCTGCCTTGGCTGTCTGAACGGTCTGGAGCGTCCGGCGATCCGGGCGGTGATGGCTTCCTCTGTGTAGTCTACGCCCAGGGTTTTCATCCGGGTGAACCGTTCTTGGCGGTCGGCGCGGCAGGAAATGTACTTACCACGCTTGATCTCATATCCTTCCCGCTGCAGGTGAAGGAGCAAATCTTCAAAATCGGTGGAGACGGGGATTAGTCGGTCGATGGCGGCTTTCAGTTTTGCCTTGTAGCTGGTCCCGGCCTGGGTGGCGGTGTGCTCAATGTAGCTCTTGCCCTTGTCCTGCCCGGGGATGATGACGGACAATCCATGTTCTTTACAAATACGGTCGCTGGTGCGGCGGATGTAGTGATAGCTTCGCTTATTGGAATGGTAGTGCTTGTGATCCGTGAAGCTGACCGCATTGAAAATCAGGTGGTTATGGACGTGATCCTTGTCTATGGGGGTGGTCAATACAAACTCATACTTGCCGCCCAGGATTTCTTTTGCAAGCTGCATCCCGATCTCATGGGCTTCCTCCGGTGTCACCTCTCCAGGCTCAAAGGCTTGAATCAGGTGGCGGCCCAGGTTGGCGCCCTTGTCGATGGAATGGCGGCGGGTCCACTCAAATTCAATGTCCGCTGTTTCGGCGGTGCAGCCATAAGAGGAAACAAACAGCTTTCCATCCGTCTTGACCGGATTGCAGATATAGTCAATGGCCGCTTTCAGCGTTGACTTGATAGGATGCGTCTTTGTAACTGCCATATCTCGTCCAGCCTTTCCCGGATTTCCTCCATGTCCGCCTGATAGGGGGAGCCGGTAGCATTGATCCGCTTTGCGATCTGGTTGATGTTCCGGCCGATGGCGGCCAGCTCCGAAGTGAACGCCTTGATATCTGTGGTGTCGGTGTAGATGATAAAGCCGTCAATCGCCATCTTCCGAAGATAGGCGCCATAACGCCGGGTGGGGAGCTGGGCCATCTTCTCGTCAATGAGGCGCTTTTCATCCTCCGTCACATAAAACTTCATTTGGATATTCCGTTTTCGGTTCGCCATGCGCCGCCTCCGTTCTCTATAAGGGTTTGGGATTATCCCAACAAGCATTTTTCATTTTCGGGCAAGGGACCTGAAAATCCGAAAAATCGCAAGCGGGTACTCGCTTGCTGTGCTTGCTATCGTTTCTTTTCCCGTACCTATGTAATACCGAAACCTTCACTTTTGCTACCTTCCGGGCAAAGAAAAACGCTACAAACGGTATTCATTCATAGCGTCATTTAATCCATATTCAATTGTGCCGGGAACATCATTCTTCATCCTCCGCTCTGGCATCCAACATAGCCTGAACGGTGGCAGTGATGATTTTGATTTCTTTCTCACTCAGGCCATCAAGCAGGGTATCAAGCTGCCGGCGGGCTGTGGTCTTGCCGTCTGCGTGATCTTCAAAGAGAAACTGATCCACCGAGATATGATAGCGGGAAACAAGCTCAAAGAAAATCTGGAGGCTTGGATGTTGTCCCTTATTTTCAATATTGGCAAGATAACGGGGCGAGAGATACATTTCGTCTCCCACCTTGTTCCTGGACTCCTTGCGTCCGTTCCTTGCCGCTTTGATTGCGTCCCCGAAGGGCTTAAAATTATATTTTGGTACTGGTCTTTTTGCCATATTCATTCACCCTACTACATTTTACTGTTCACCTTTCTCTCTGGATATGTCCACACAGTTCTTATCGATAGCTAAAATAATTCATATTTTGGCTTAGCATTTCACGATAATCGTAAAATATCCTATTGACAGAATCGGTTATTTATGATATACTTGCCTTGAATGACCGAATCGGTTATTTAGAAAGGAGAGTATACCAGCAATGGATAAGTTTTTGGCACTTACAGAAGAAAAGCAAACAACGATCCGCAATGCAGCTCTGGCCTGTTTTGCAAAGCATGGATATGAAAAGGCATCCATCAACGATATTGCCGTAGCGGCTGGCATTTCTAAGGCTTCTATCTTCCAGTATTTTGGAACGAAGCAGGCCCTCTACGAGTACCTGTTTTATTACTGCTCATCACAAATGAAGCAAGCATACGATCTGAGCACCTTAGATGCAAACGCAGACTTTTTTGACCGGGTGTGGGCAGCCAGCGTAATGAAGGTAAAGAATTTAAAAGAGAATCCTTACATTGCGGCTTTTATTGGCAGTGCCGCAACAGAGCAGTCACCAGATTTAAAAGACATTTTGACCTCCGCAATGGAAGAAGGTAAGAGATTTACAGAAGTATTGGTTCTGCATGAACAAGATAGCGTAAAATTCAAACGTCCAGAGGACGCAAAGCTGGTTTTTCAGATGCTGATGCTATTGGCAGATGGGATCGTGTCCCGGTTTGAAAACGGAATCGACTATGACAGCATCATGTCGGAATTTGAAAGCATTCTGCATATGCTGAAGTACAATTTTTATAAGGAGGAATATCTGCTATGAGTGAACCCATGATTGTTTTAGAGGGACTGACAAAAAGCTATGGAAAGCACCGTGGAATCGAAAACATTAGTTTCTCAGTCAATTCGGGAGAGGTTTTCGGCTTTATTGGACCAAATGGAGCCGGAAAATCTACTACAATCCGCACTCTGATGGGACTGTTAAAGCCCACTGGAGGTTGTGCTTCCATTTTTGGATTGGATTGTGGACAGTATGCGGCTGAGATAGCAAAAGACGTGGGCTATCTACCCAGCGAGAACTGCTATTACAATGATCTGAAAGTTAGAGAAATGCTCCAGTATACAGCGGATTTGTACGGTATGGATTGCAACAGCAGGATGGAGGAACTGGCAGAACGGCTGAATTTGGACTTGTCACGAAAGATACAGGATTTGTCCCTGGGTAACAAGAAGAAAGTCGGTATTGTATCGGCTCTGCTGCCCTCACCCAAACTGCTCATTATGGACGAGCCTACCAGCGGACTTGACCCGCTGATCCAGCAGACGTTCTATGAAATCTTGCGAGAAGAAAATAAAAGGGGCATGACCGTCTTTTTGTCATCCCATGTATTGAGTGAGGTACAAAAGCTGTGCGACCGTGTTGCAATCTTACGGGAAGGAAAGCTGATAGATGTTCAATCTATGGAGGAGCTTCGTGGAAATGGATATAAAAAAATTTCACTGACCACAAAGGAACCCATCATGAAGGGCTTCTTCTCTATTCCTGGAGTGGCAAATCTGAAACAGGGGCAGGAATGTACCTCTGCATCCTTTATGTTCAGCGGGAACACCATGACCATCATGGACAAACTTCACCAGTTGAAACTGGAGGATATTTTCATTGAGGAACCTTCACTTGAAGAAATATTCCTCCATTATTACGAGTAGGAGGATAGGGATATGGTTGTCTTTCAATATGAATGGAAACGCAGTAAAAAAAGCATCTTGATTTGGGCCATTGTTCTTGCGGTTTGTATTTTCTTTATGACACCAGTTTATTACGGTCTGATAGGAATGACGGATTCTCTGCCAGAGAATTTTGCGCAAGGCGGTTTTTTTGAAACTGTTGGGGTGTCTCTTGATCTATTGATGAAACCGCTGGGAATGTATTCATTTCTTACTGGCTTTTTTATGATTGCTGGTGGGATTTTCGGGATGCACTTCGGCTTATCCCTGCATACTAAAGAGTGTACAGAAAATACGTCAGAATATTTGTTTACAAAACCTTGTGGACGTCGAATGATCTACCGGGGAAAGACACAATGCTTGCTTGGCGGCGTGTGTGTAGTAGGAGGCGCTTATCTTGTGGCATCACTTGTAACGATGCTACTGTTCAAGCCCGGATTTTCGTTAGGAGAGTTTTTCCTGTTGGCAATCTCCTTTTTCCTTGTTACCTTGTTTTTTGGAGCATTGGGGCTGTTATTAGGAAGCTGCAAGCCAAACAATCGATCTCCTCTATTGACGGCAGGCTTAATTGTATTCCTGGAATATTGCATCACAGCCTTTTCCAGAACGGTAAGTAATCGTATGATTGGATTTCTGTCTCCATTTTCTTTTTTCAACCCCTCAGAAATACACAAGCTGAGATTTTATGAATGGGATTACTTGATTTGGTATATTTTTCTGGTGGCGGCTTTTTTGATCCTGTCCCATGCAGTATTGATGAAGCGGGATATTAAATTTGTGGCATAGGAGGTAGGAGAATGAAAGCATTGATAAAAAAAGAATTGCGTCTATCAAGGAAGTTTTTGCTAATCTGGATGGGAATTGTTCTGCTCCTTTGCTGCTTTGCTTATTTTGAATTCCTCTCAATGCGGAACACTCTTGGAGAACTGGCGGAAATGATGAATGCCTTTCCCAAAATTCTTATGATTATGTTCGGGATAGGTGAAAAACTGGATTCTGCTTTAGGTTGGTACGGCTGCATTTATTTCTGGGTAGCTATCCTAACTTACAGTTATGCAGTCTATCTTGGCATTTCCAGTGTTGCAAAAGAGAAGTCGCAGGGAACGGCGGAATATCTGTTTACAAAGCCAGTGAGCCGAAAAAAAATCGTTGAAGCAAAGGCTTTAGCCTGTGTGTGCAATTTGTTTATACTTGCAGTATTTAGTGGATTGTGCAACTATTTTACCTCCATCCTGCCTTTGGGAGGACTGGAGCAAAAGGGGGCTGCTGTTACGACTACAATCGGCTTGTTCTTAACGGAGGTCATACTGTTTGCCCTGGCTCTTTTGATATCTGGCATTAACCAAAACTATAAAAGAGCGATTCGTCTGGGAGCAGGGTTGTTGCTGGGATTCTATGGTATTTATATCGTGGCTGAATATCTGGAAATTCCGGCGTTGTATTACTTGACGCCGCTGAAATATTTTGATGTTTATGCGGTAGCTAGAGAAGGAATCAATATTGCTTTTTTGTTGTTAGCGGCTGTCATTGTTGCAATTTCGATTGCTGTGGCAAGAAAGAAATGGGCAGGCAGAGAAATGTAAGATTGAGGGAAAAAAGCATTCCATAATAAGGAGAAAGGAACGCCATATGAGTAACTCTATAAAAGCGGCTATGCAGAATTTTGCGGTCAGTCAAGCCCTGAAGTACATAGAGGGCAATCCAGAGGAAAATATCCCTAAACTGATGGAATTGGTCGATAAATATACGCCTGAGGATTGGTATTCCAGCCAACGTAATGCTATCCGCGAAGCTATTGAAGAAAAAAGCAATTGGTATCAGCTAATCCTGCGACTGTATGAACTTGCCCCCGGCGTCCGCAAAGCGTTCTTCCAAAATTTCCTGTTTAACGCCAGCCTAAAGGGAGGCGCCATTCAGGAAGAAGCAAAGGAGAAGTATGGCTGTAATATTCCTTGGGCTATCCTTCTCGACCCTACTTCCGCTTGCAATCTATGTTGTACTGGCTGCTGGGCAGCGGAGTATGGTAATAAATTAAACCTCAGTTTGGAAGATATCAACTCCATTGTCCGTCAGGGCAAGGAGCTGGGTACCTATATGTACATCTACACAGGCGGTGAACCGCTGGTGCGGAAAAAAGACATTATTAAACTGTGCGAGATGCACCCGGACTGTGAGTTCCTGGCGTTTACCAATGGTACGCTCATTGACGAGGAATTTTGTCATGAGATGCTCCGGGTTAAGAATTTCGTTCCTGCCATTTCTCTGGAGGGCTTTGAGAAAGCTAATGACAGCCGGCGAGGTCAGGGAATCTATCAGAAAGTGCAGGATGCTATGGCCCGGATGAAAGCTCACAAGCTGCCCTTCGGCGTTTCCACCTGTTACACTAACCGGAATGTGGAGGATGTGAGCAGTGAAAAATACTTTGACCTAATGATCGACAGCGGTGCACTGTTTGTATGGTTTTTTCACTATATGCCAGTAGGTAATGACGCTGCGCTGGAACTGCTTCCAACCCCGGAGCAGCGGGAGGAAATGTATCACCGCATCCGAGCTTTCCGGCAGACAAAGGCTATTTTCAGTATTGATTTCCAGAATGATGCGGAATATGTAGGTGGCTGCATCGCCGGAGGGCGGAGTTATCTACATATCAATGCCAAGGGTGATGTAGAGCCATGTGTGTTTATTCATTACTCTAATACTAATATCCATGATGTCGCTTTGTTGGATGTCCTTCGCAGTCCGTTGTTCATGGCATATCACGATGGACAACCCTTCAACGAAAATATGCTTTGTCCATGTCCCATGCTGGAAAATCCGGAAAAGCTGCGGAAGATAGTAGCAGACACCGGAGCGGTGAACACAGACTATCAAAGTCCAGAGAGCGCCAACCACCTGTGCGACAAGACCACGCCCTATGCTGAGAACTGGAAGGATACGGCAGACAGGCTATGGCACGATCATGGAGTGTGCACGAGCAGTGGCGGGGAGCTGTGATACATTAACATTATCTATTACAACAAATAATGGAACTTCTGTTACTGTGGCAAAAAAATCTGGGCAGGCAGAGAACAGTAAATTCAGTTTGAACATTATTGTTGGGGGTGGCGATAAGAAAAATGATACATAATGCCTCGATAGGGGATTTTGAGTGGTTATTATGTCCTTTTTGCAGTAGCAAAACACGCATCAAAATGCGCTCGGATACAGAATTAAAAAACTTCCCTTTATTTTGCCCTAAGTGCAAAAAGGAAATGTTAATCAATGTGAAAAATCTGAAAATTTTAGTTATCACAGAGCCAGACGCACAGACGCAGAGCCGATAACGCGCAACTAAAAAGCGGTTATTGGCTCTGCATTTTTGATAGATTATGTGACTGCCAACCGCATATAACACAAAATCGTTGTTTGTTGGTTGGCTTTGTTTGAACACAACGGCGGTTTTGAAAAATCAAGGCCGCCGTTCTTTTGTCCTCCAAAGGAATGACGTCCTGGTGCTGACAAACACGGCGGCTTATGGAGGGAGCCGCCGTGTTTCAGAAATGCTATCGACATAAACCGACAGACAATAAACTGTCAAAAAAAGTGTAGCTCCCCCATCGGGTCATTCCGGTCACAACTATGAACACATAAATCATGTAAATACTCTTAATAATTCCTTTACGCCCGTCTGCGTTTTGCAGACGGGCGCTTTTTTCTGTTTATGCGAGCCTTCGCTATCCAGCGGAGCCTTTCATAAAAATTTTCTTCCCTTTGCGGTTGCTGATTTGGCGATCCCTGCATTACTGAGGCGAAAAGGGAGGAAATCACCACCCCGCACCTGCGGGCGCGAAGGGAGGTGAGAAAATGAAAGACTCCAATGAGCAGCGTATTCAAAATCAGTTTGGCGCTTTTTGTACCACGGTTTTGAAAAACGAGGCAAGGTGTATTCAGCGTGAATGCGCCCGCCGCCGGGAACAGGAAAAGCCCCTGGACGAGCTGACAGCTTCCGAGCTGGAGCAGACCGCCACATGGGACAAGTATTTCATGGACGAGCATGTCTTTGAGGTACAGGGTCTCCCGGTAGTCGTGACCGGCAATCTTCTGGCCGAGGCCATAGCGCAGTTGCCGGAGGGCAAACGGGACGTGATCCTACTGTCCTACTTCCTGGGTATGAGTGATCGCGAGATTAGCGAGCGGCTGAATGTCGTCCGTCAGACCATATCCAAACGGCGGCTTGTCACGCTGAAAGAATTGCGCGAGTATCTGATGAAGGAGGGATTTGAATGGCCGGACAAGTGAAACCTATCCCGGTGCCTGTGATCCTGGCAGCCGTGGCCGGCGACGAGGATGCCCTTGCCGCCGTGGTCGCTCACTATCAGAATTACATCCGGGCTCTTGCCACCAGGCCGCTGAAGGACGAATACGGGAATACATACCTGTATGTCGATGAAGATATGCGGCTCAGGCTTGAAACGAAGCTGATCCACAGCATCGTGACGGGCTTCAAGGTATTGTCGGCCTAAAACCGTTGGGGCAAGTTTCACTCCCTTTCCTTGCCCCGATGGTCCGGCAATGAAGCTCCATGCTCTTTGAAAAAGAAAGCCCGGTGGGAGGCCTCCGGTGCAGTATAAGGCAGACAGATACATTCTGTTCTGTATCGAGCCATACGGCCGGTGCGCCATGACCTCCCAGGAGTGAGCGACCCACACCAGGCCGCAAAGCAGGCGTGGCAGCTTGCGGGCGACGACATACAGGCAGGTTAAAGATACTCGCGCGTTGAACGCCCACAAAGCATTGCGCGCCGCACCCATAAGCATGGGCCGGGGTGAGACTCCCGTGGAGCTGTGCCAGCAGCCGTCCGTTTTGCCTCTTTTATTCGTTATTCAACTTGCAAATAATGAAAGGGGTAATTTATGCAAGAAGATAGAACCTTTGAAAAGAAAGATATAAAATATGCCCCGCCTGTGCGGAGCGAAAAGAAAATCGGAAATACAACCTTCATCGTCAATTCCTTCTTTCCTGAGCAGGCAAAAGACGGTGTGGTTTCTAAAATAGAAAGGCTTATCAAGGACGAAGTCCGAAAAAAAGCCATAACAACTTGACCTCCATAGGCAGACAAAACCCAAAAAGCGCGGTAAAATAAGTGTAGAACTTCATACCGTGTTTGACTGCCAGATTGGAGGTTATTATGTTTTATCAGTCAAACACCGCTGCCGCGCTTCAATTCCCTTACGCAATTATGAGCGCCGAAGAAATCACCGCTTTATATTGCAGATTGTCCCAGGACGATAAACTGGAGGGCGACAGCAACAGTATTATCAATCAGAAGAAAATCCTGCAAAAATACGCTCTTGAACATGGATATACCTACTTCCGCTTTTACATTGACGACGGTATTTCAGGTACGACATTTAATCGCCCTGGGTTTCAGGAAATGATTTCCGATATTGAGGCTGGTATCGTCAAACGTGTTATCATCAAGGATATGTCCCGTTTCGGCCGTGACTATCTGCAGGTGGGTATGTATACGGAAATCATGTTCCCGGAGCACGATGTTCACTTTATCGCCGTGAATGATGGTGTGGACAGCGCCCAGGGCGACAATGAGTTTACCCCTTTCCGCAATATCATCAATGAGTGGTATGCGAAGGACACCAGCAAGAAAATCCGAGCTGTGATGAAAGTTAAGGGAAACGCCGGAGAGCATTTGACAAGCAATCCGCCTTACGGGTACATGAAATCCCCTGACGATCCGAAACATTGGATCAAGGAGGATGAACCGGCCCAGGTGATGTATGAGATTGGCCTTTATATCATGGACGGTCTCGGGCCTTCACAGATTGCGCGAAAGCTGAAGGAAAGAAAAATCCTTACTCCGGCTGCCTACTACGAAAGCAAAGGGATGAAAACCAATGTCAAGAAACAAGGTGATCCCTACGCTTGGGACTCCTCCACCATAGCGGATATGATGGGCCGCTGGCGTGAATACCTGGGCCATACGGTGAACTTCAAAACCCGGAAGAAATCCTACAAGAGCAAAAAGACCATCCAAAACCCTGAAAGTGAATGGGCCATCTTTGAGAATACCCATGAACCTATCTGGACGGAGGCAATGGCCGATGCGGCAAGGTTGGCAAGACAGACCAGGCGCCGCCCGACAAAGATGGGAGAAATGGGGATGTTCTCCGGCATGATGTATTGTGCCGACTGTGGCTCGATCATGTATCAGTGCAGGGCGACAGGTTTCCGCAGGGATCAGGAATACTATATCTGTTCCGGGTATCGCAAAGGGAAAGATGTGTGTGGGGAGACCCATTCCATCCGAACCGTTATCCTGGAGGAATTGATCCTTGATAACCTCCGGGAGATCGTTTCCTTCGCGAGACAGCACAAAGAGCGGTTTGTTCAGATGGTCATGGATATGGACCTGAAGGAGCGTAACAAGGGACTTGCCAAAAAGAAAAGATTGTTGGCTGATGCTGAAAAGCGGATTGCAGAGCTTGACAACATTTTCAAGAGACTGTATGAGGACAACATTTCTGGCAAGCTCACGGACGAGCGTTTCCGCAAATTGTCCCAGGACTATGAGGGCGAGCAAGGCGGCCTGAAAAATCAAGTGCTTCTGCTCCGTGAGGAAATCGAGGCAGTTGAAAGCAAGAGTGCTAATGTTGACAGGTTTCTATCCATCGTTGACAGGTATACGGAAATCCCGGAGTTGACGCCCCACATCCTGCATGAGTTTGTTGAGAAGATCGTCATTTACGCAGCGACCGATCCGCACAGCAAGGTAAATCGCAGGCAGCAGGTAGATATCTACTACAAGGGCATCGGTATCCTGGAAATCTCGAAAGTTTTTGATACACGGCATAAATGAAAGAAACGGCATAGCCGTAAGCTATACCGTTTCTCTCTCGCCCTACAATGTTTTCTTATTAGGATTGCACATTAGCGTCCCGTTCATTTATTTTATTCGTATTTCAATCTGTACATATTTCTTCGTTCTTGTGAATACCAGAAAAGAGGCGAATCGACTATGAAAAAAGAAACGGTTGATGCATATTTGCAGTCAACCGTTTTGTCATACTAAAATTATTTCACGCGATCTTTTAAAGTCTTCCCGGGTTTGAAAGCCGGGACCTTACACGCAGCGATCTGGATCCTCTCGCCGGTTTGAGGGTTCTTCCCTTCGCGGGCAGCGCGCTCGCGAACCTCAAAATTACCAAATCCTATCAACGAGACTTTATCACCATTTGCAAGTGCATCTGATATTGCTTCAAAAGTTGCATTCATGATTGCTTCTGCATCTTTCTTTGTGGAGCCGGTTTTTTCAGCTATGGCTGCCACTAATTCTGTCTTGTTCATTGTAAACCTCCTATGTAACTTTATTGGTGCAATTATTATAACATATTTCTAATTATTTCGCAATAGATACGATGCTGTCATTTATTTTATGTTCAAATATATGTCAAGATATATAATCCAATAGATTTATTTGTCCAAGGGTTTATCAGACATGTTTTGCAGTTGCATTCTCTGAAAATCCTGATGCAAACTTATAAAACATTTTTCGGGGCATATATTTACCAATGAGCCTAATTAATTTTCCACCTTTATCCGGAACGCAAACTACTATGTTTTTCTTCAGAGCCTTCATCGCACGGTTTACAACATCGCCTGGTTGTTGAAATCCGAAAATACCTTTGCGAGTTTTATCTACAGACATTCCAGCACGAGAGTGAAAGTCAGAATCGATAAAACCAGGGCATACTGCTTGAACCTTTATATCATAGTCTGCAAGTTCCATATGCAAGCCCTCGGTAAAATTGATAATATAAAGCTTGGACGAAGAGTAAACAACATTTTTCGGCAGAACAGCAAAGGCCCCATCAGAAGAAATATTTATGATTGTTCCTTTATTTCTCTGTTTCATGCCCTGAAGGACAAAATAAGTTAGTTTTGTTACAGCCATTATGTGTAAATACAATAAGCGCTTCACATCACAATAATTGGTGTCAATAAACTTCGTTTTTAATCCAAACCCTGCATTATTGACCAAAATGGATATGTTTTTATTATTAAGAACATCAATTAATTTGTTCACTCCTTCCTCATCCGAAAGATCCGTAATGCATACTTCAACACTGCGTCCGTATTCGTGCATTATTCTTTCGGCATTGGCTTTTATGATTTTTTCTCTGCGTCCGATAATGATGAGGTCATAACCATCCGCTGCCATTCGTTCGGCATACGCTAATCCTAATCCGCTTGTTGCTCCTGTAATTACCGCTGTTTTCTTTTTTGATTCCATAAATATCATATCCTTTCTATGAATGAATTTCATTCACTTATATTGTATTTTTTTATCCTCGCAAAAAACGAGGATAAAATTTTATATAACTATATTAAATTAAAAATTTTCAACAAAAATGTCTTAACGCGTGTTATGCGTTCATCGGCAGGTATGGATTCATCAAGTAATATACCTAACTGACCATAGACTGCAAATGAGGCTGCAGCTTCTATATCATCAACAACGATCTCCTTGCGCTCTGCCGCTTTTTTTAAAATATCGCATACCGCCGGCATTAATTTAGAACAAATATTGATAGAAAGCTGACTATGGATTTTATGATTTTCAGCACTATGACAAAGCTTATAGTAAATCGTATTTTCCTTTTCTATATCAACAAACGTCGGCATTTTCATAATAAGTTCTTTTAATGATAATTCTGTATCTTTTGTATACTCTGTTATACTGTCGGCTAAGATTTGCGCATACTGGTCAATTGCACAATCAAACAACATTTCCTTTGATGGGAAATATCGATAACAAAGACCTTGAGCTACATTTATTTCTTTAGCAATATCTGAAATTGTTGTTTTTTCATAGCCCTTTTCATAAAACAATTTTATTGCTGTATCTATAATTTCCTTACGCCGTTCTTCCGGCGCTTTTGTTATACGTGCCACATTCATTGCCTTCCTTATCAATTTTATAAATAAATTATATCATAACGCGTCTCAATTGTCAATATAGTGAGTGAATTTCATTCATTTATATTTTTTATATCAATAAAAATTTATAAATCGTATTGACAATGACATCACTAAGTGCTATAATCTATTTAGAAAATTTTCTAAATAGATTGCGAAAGGAGCGTTGCCGATGGGGTTTCAGGAGACATTCAAGGCTTTGTCCGATGGAGTGAGGCGCGAAATACTGCTCATGCTGCGTGACGGGAAGAAGCCGGCCGGTGAGATTGCAGCTTGCTTTGATATGACAAACGCTACGGTGTCGTACCATTTATCCATCTTGAAAAAAGCCGGACTGATAACGGAGGAAAAAGAAAAGAACTATATATTCTATAAGCTGAATACATCGGTATTTGAAGATATTATGATGTGGTTTGCACAATTCCAAGACGGTCAGAAATAAACTGCGCAGACTGACCTATTGGGTTGTTTACAACGCATTTCAGTAATAAGCATGGCCGCATTAGCGGCGGAATGGAGATTTTTATTATGAAAAATATATTTAAAAGCAGAAGCTTTATAATACAGCTGGCCGTATGCCTGCTGCCGTTTGTGATAGGCGCGGTGTTTTATGGGCGTATGCCGGAGCAGATGGCAACCCATTTTGATTTTAACTTTCAGCCGGATGATTACAGCAGCCGGGAATTTGCGCTGTTTGGGATACCGGCAGTTATGACGGGGCTGTTTATCCTTTGTACCGGGCTGCTGGAGGTTGATCCAAAAAAACGCGGTATGGACGGCAGGCTCAAAACCATAACACGGTGGGTCATACCGGTATTAAGCGTATTCGTGCAATGCGTAACTATTTCATATGCGCTTGACAGCTCGCTTAATTTAATAAGATTTATACCCGTTTTAATAGGCATCCTGTTTATTTTAATGGGAAATTATCTGCCGAAGTGTAGGCAGAATTACACAATGGGCATAAAGCTGCCGTGGACTCTGAACAGTGAGGAAAACTGGGAAAGGACGCACCGGTTCGGCGGAAGGATGTTTGTTGCCGCCGGAATCTGCATGATCATAGCGGCATTCTTCGGCGGTTACGGTGCGGCGGTCATATTTGCGCTTGCAATGGCCGCATGCTTTGCGCCTGCGGTATACTCGTTTGTGCTTTACCGCAAGGGGATATAAAAATTGTGTGCCGGTATTTAATAATAATCCCCACAGCTGACCGGAGCACTGCTCCTATTTTAAAAAAGACGGTTGATCACAGTTCAGTGTCAACCGTCTTTATCATATGCTTCAAACCTGCAAGCACCGGCAAAATCATATCAAGTTACTTGGAATAAAACAGTTCATATCGTCGATCGGGATAGGTTCCTCACACATGCATATAATACCACCATTCCCGCGCTGAAGAGAAGTTTTATCAAGGAATGTGAATTTCTTGACTTCTCGTCTATTGGGATTGGCGGATTTTTTTATTTCGAGCGGATGGATAACTTGGTTTTCCTCAACGAACAAATCAATTTCTTTAGCATTGGCATCACGATAATATGTGATGTTCGATTTTGCGGAGCTATAGGCATAGTTTTTGATAAGCTCCATCACAACATAGTTTTCATAATAATGTCCGCTGACCGCACCATTCATTAACTGCTGCGGGGTAAGCCACATGGAAAGATATGCGCATAACCCGGTATCACAGAAATATAATTTAGGTGTTTTGGTAAGCCTTTTGAGTTCGCTATTTGCATAGGACTCAAGTAAATAAACGATCCCCATGCCTTGCAAAAGGTTAAGCCATTCCTTTGCGGTCGGTTCTGAAATATCGGTGTTTTCGGCAAGCGCTGCATAATTGACCTGCTCGGCCACAAGAGCGGCGCAGGCTCTCAAAAACCTTGTGAATTTAACTGTATCGGTTATACCTCCTTCTTCCGCTACGTCCCGCATAAGATAGGTATCTACATAAGAACTGTAATATTCCATACGAAGTTCATCGTCCACACCAAGCACCTGCGGCATTCCGCCTTCCCAAATATGATGGAAAACCTTTTCAACATCATTTTTCGGGACCTGCTTTTGCCTTGCTTGCAATGCTTCCAATGAAAAGTCGAGAGCGGTATCAAAAACAATATTGTTTTTTTCTCTCTGAGACATACTGTATAGGTTAAGGATCCCTATTCTGCCTGCCAGTGTATCTCTTATTTTTTTCATCATTTTATATTGCTGAGAGCCGGTGAGCCAGAACAAACCTTTTTCATCTGATTCATCGCACATGATTTTGATCTGCTCAAACAGCTCCGGAGCCTTTTGTACTTCATCAATGAGAATAGGCGGCTTGTACGTCTGGAAGAACAGTACAGGATCGGTCTGTGCCAATTCTCTTGCCATAATATTATCAAGCGACACATAGGTTCTGCCGGTCCCTTCGCACAAGTGCTTCAGCATTGTGGTTTTACCGACCTGTCTGGCGCCGGTTACAAGAACCGCCTTAAAAAAACCGTTCAGCTTCATAAATTTGCGTTCCAGTTCCCTTGTAATATATGCCATGGTTTAACACCTCTTTTTACGATAATCTAAAGTTGTATTTATTTTATCATAAGTTTTGTGTTTTGTCAATAGGATATGCTAAACACAAAAGGTTTATTCATCCCATCTTTCTAATTAAGGCTTGTATTTTCAAAAGAAATCTGATATAATATTTTTATAAGTATCAGTGATTACACAGAAGTAATCAGAGTTATCAGGGTATCACAGTGTCTGGGAGCATTGCTTTCAGGCACTTTTTTTGTCTTCTGCATCTGGCATAGATGCACAAAAGCGGTAAGGCGGAGGCACATCTTCCTCCGTCCCATCCGTATAAAAATTTCATGACTAATTTAGCCACAAGGCGCTCGGAGAGCATAGACTCTTTGAGCGCTTTTTTATATAGATCGGAGTCTTTTCGGCTCCCCCAACTCTTTCAATCGGGGAGCCTATGGCCTGCCCCGTTTATATATAAATTATCTAACAGGAGGTAGGTTTTATGTTTCTTATCATAAAAGCAATCACAAATGTCCCGGATCTGGTAATTGACTTTATTGAGGTCAAATTACAATCCGGTAAAACAGTCTCTTTAAACTGGGACAAAAGCAGCATAGACCGCTGTGATGAGAAGCTTGTCGGCGAATATGAGGGTGTCTGCTTTGACGAAGAATATGCGGACGGTAAACTGGGTGAATTGCACGGGATGCAGATCGCAGAAGTTGGTCTTTATTCCGAAACACACAGCGCAGCCGACATTACGATCAATGAGATGTTCTTTGAGGATCAAGGAAACACCATTTCCTTTGCCGGTATTCTGTTTTCAGGGAAAGCGAGGGATGCAAATGGCTGACGTTTCACCAAAAACCGCTTCTGCTCAACTCGTTTCAGAAATACGGAACCTCGGTCAGACGCAGGGCTTGAATGTTGTATTTACTACCTTTCTCGAATTGCTGGCCACATCGCTTGCGGCAATTTTTGATCCGCTGCATAAAGAAGAAAGAAGTGCTCGTTATAACGAAATGATTTCAGATTTATCTCCGGAAGTAGTTTCGTCATATGCAAGAATGTGCGCACTTATGTATTTGGCGGTCAGAGAACATATAGACGCTCCATGCGATATTCTCGGCAAAATTTATCATGAGCTTCAATTGAATAACGAATGGAACGGACAATACTTCAGCCCGGACGATATATGCAGAATGATGGCGATGATTGTTAATCCATCTGATGAAACCATAAAGGAAGATGGATACGTAACTATCAATGATCCAACATGCGGTTCCGGAGCAATGCTGATCGGTTCTGTATGGGCTATGAAACAAAGAGGGATTGATTGTAAAAATAAGTGCCTTTTTGTTGGGCAGGACATTGATATTCGCTGTGTATGGATGGCATATATTCAGCTCTGCCTGTACGAAATCCCCGCCATTGTGATACATGCAAATACATTAACGATGGAGGAATGGTCGTATTGGTATACACAGTCTTCATTTCCGCTTCTCGCGAAAAAGGAGGCTGCGCATGGATAATCCATTGGTCATTGTCGTAAACAATGGTATGGTTCAGGAGGTTTATAGCCCAAAACCGTGCCGTACTGAGATTGAGATTATTGATCTGGACTTCAACGGGTCGAATGAAGATGCAGAATACGATGCATTGGAACGATTAAACGAAGTCAGACAAAATCTATATAAATTATACTGAAAGGAGATTTGCATATGGATGCGAATAAACAAAAAGCAAAACATGAGCGAATGCTTGTTCTGGTTAAACAGCTCAAAGAAGCGGATGCCGCCTATTACCGTGATGACGCTCCTATAATGAGCGACCGGGATTATGACATTTTAACGGACGAGTTGAAGGGACTGGAACGTGATACCGGTCTGATCCTTTCCGGATCCCCCACACAGAAAGTTTCCGGAGAGATCCTGGATGAGCTCACACCGGTACGCCACACCAGACCGATGCTGTCAGCCGATAAAACCAAGTCGATCGACGACCTTGTCAGATTCGCAGACGGACGTGACGTTATCCTGTCCTGGAAAATGGACGGTCTGACACTGGTGCTGCGATACAACGGCGGCGTTTTGGAGCAAGCTATTACTCGCGGACGCGACGGCATCATCGGAGAAGACGTCACACATACGGTCAAGACATTTATAAATGTCCCGTTATCCGTACCGAACAAGGAAGCGTTTGAAGTACGGGGTGAAGGCGTCATTTCATGGGCGAATTTTGAGAAAATCAATCTGAGTTTGGACGAGCCATACCGCTCGCCGAGAAACCTGGCGGCCGGAAGTGTCCGGAAGTTAGACGCGGTCGAAGCCGGGAAACGGCATCTGGAGTTTTTTGCTTTTGATCTTGTAACCGATATGGCTATGGATACCAAGCACGAGCAGCTGGCATTCTTAGAGGAGAACGGCTTTACTGTTGTACCGTATGTCAGCTTACCTTCAGTATCTCCCGATGCGTTAAATGACGCGGTGAAACAGACAGATCCAAAAGATTTCGGGTATCCTGCGGATGGCTTGATCCTGGAATACGACGATATCGCCTACGGGAAAAGCCTCGGTGCAACCGGGCATCATGAAAACCGCCTTATTGCGCTTAAATGGGAAGACGAGTTGTATGAAACTCAGTTTCTCGGCGTTGAACTTGCGACAACGAGAACCGGTATGGTGAGTATAACCGGCTTATTTAAACCTATTGAGATCGACGGCGCTACGGTAAGCCGCGCATATCTTCATAACCTGGATATGTTTGACGAATTCCAATTCGGCATTGGCGATACCATCAAGGTTTACAAGGCGAATATGATCATACCGCAGATCGCGCAAAACAATACGCAGAGCAATACGTATACGCTTCCGATGACCTGCCCTTGCTGCGGCAAGCCGCTGAGCATTCAACATACAACCGGCGGAACACGTCAGCTGCATTGTGAAAACCCTTATTGTGCTGCCAAACTGGTACAGAAATTTAATCATTTCTGTGAAAAAACCAGGATGAACATTGAGGGGCTTTCGGCTGTGACGCTTGAAAAATTCATAGGACATGGCTGGATTCGTAATTTCGGGGATCTCTATGATCTGGGAAAACACCGTGAGGACATCGTAAACACCGAAGGATTCGGCGTAAAATCATATGAACGGCTGCAGACGTCGATCGAAAAGAGCCGGCGCTGTACGTTGGCGCAGTTTATTGCCGGTCTGGGGATACCAATGGTCGGCAGACACGCCGGGCGTGACCTGGACCGTTATTTCCACGGTTCCTGGGAAAGCTTTGAGCAAGCTATCCAAGACGGGTTTGATTTTACGCAGCTGCCCGATTTCGGGGAAACAATGCACAACAATATCTATACATGGTACGCGGACAAAGAGGAAGAAAAACTTTGGAGACCGCTGCTTGAAAAAATTGAATTTATAAAGGAGAATCAGACGATGAGCACAATCATAACACCATTATACGGAAAGACGGTAGTAGCTACCGGCAAATTGGAGAATTACACACGTGACGGCATACAGTCAAAGCTGCTGGAGCTCGGTGCAAAACCTGCTAATTCGGTCAGCAAGAAAACGGATTACGTTATCGTCGGCGAAAAAGCCGGCAGCAAACTGACCAAAGCGCGTCAGCTGGGCATCACGACACTGACCGAACAGGATTTTGAAGAACTCATTTCAGGTTAATTCCGGTCTGACCGGAACACAAACAAGGCGGGGCAGTCAGCTCCGCCTTAGCATTTTCAGATAAAGGAGAAAATCTATGAACGAAATCAAACTGGGTTTACCGGATGGAACTGTCCTTAGGGCTGTTGCGTACCCTGATTCGGACTTCCCGGCAATCAACTTATACTGGACAAACAGAGAAACGGGTCTGGACGAAGAGATCTGTTTCGCCGAGTACAATCCCGAACAGAGCCCTTGCCACAACCTTTGTATCGGTGTCTATCAATCTGATCAGGACGACACAATATATTACAAGCCATATATGGCGGAAAGGAATGTTATATGAAAAGCAGCAACAGAATCAAAATTGATGACCTTTGCATCGATTTATCAACATTAAAAAGCAAAGAAGACCTTATTGCACAATTTAAGGAAGATGGGGCCACTCATTCCACTTTAATGGATTTTTGCGAAGAATACTTGGAGCGATATCACAATGAGCTGTGCTGGCAGTATCCTATCACAGACGAACTCCATTTGGGTATGTTTTTTGTCTTGGTAAGCGAAGGTATTTTTTGTGTCCCGTATGACGAAGTTGATGATACGGATTATGAACTATTCTGTGTTGAGGATGCTAAAATGCTGGATGCGGATTCCATGGATAATTTCATAAGTGATTGGTATCGGTATGATATGGATTTGAAAAATGCAATGCACGCAATGAGAACCTATCTGCACAGGAGGGAAAAACATGAGCAGTAAAATTGATTGGATCATTCATTATTGTACAAATGGGGTTTGCGACGACTGCGGGAAGAAGGAATCTGGTTTTCTGCCGTATGCCTGCAACGCACATACTCATGGTATGGACAAATACGGGCACATGGACTTTCAAATTGTTTTGGCTCTATCACCGGAAGAGGTTTGTCGTATCTTAAACACTCTTGGTCAAAGAGTTCAGGCAGGAGAAAGGTTCAGGGCAGGCGATTATGTTTCCGGAATTTACTTAGACTGTGACATACGATTAGATGAGTATGAGGAAACAGGACGCCAGGTTCTGCGTATTGTAATTCCCGATCGGAACAATCGTTATCCGGAGCATCCCGCTTGTATGCCACCATACCCGCTTCAATTGTTAAAAACGGATAACCTTTATTGGAAAGGAGACTCAGGAACATGTTCATAAATCTATACCAAATAAATTCCGAACTGGACAATGACAGACTGATGTTTTGTAATCTGAAAACCATTCTAACAGCAAACAGCAATCAGATACCGGCACATTTATATGAATGTGTTTTTAGCGGTGAGCTTGATGTTCAAGATGCTGAAGACGTATTTAGAATATTTAATTTAGAACAGCCCAAAGACTACCGAGGTCGTTCTATGTCTGTATCAGATGTTGTTGAGTTTGTACACACACCAAATAAGAGTGATTTCTATTTCTGTGATTCCATTGGTTTTGCACAGGTAGAGTTTGATAAACAATCTACCAAGTGCCTCATTGTTAATCATGATTATGAAATGGATTGTTGAAGAATGAAAGTGTTTATAGCAAGGCTGGTCTCGGCTATGGTATCAAGAAAAATTTCATTCCAATACAGCACTTTATTCAAATCATTGCATCTTAGTATGATATAGTAAAGAGAGCTTGTGTTAGGAGGCTCTATAACATTTCAAGGAGGAAAATAGCATGGATGAAAGATTAAAAAATATATATGACCATTTTGATAGCTTAAAAATAGGCTTGGATGATCAGTTTAAATTTAATTGTACGATGTGTGGCAAATGCTGTATAAATCGTGAAGACATTTTATTGAATCCAAAGGATTTATTTAATCTGGCGAAGGAATTAAATTTGACCCCTCCACAGATGGTCGATGCTTACTGCGAACCCTATATAGGGGGAGACTCAAGGTTTCCGCTTGTCAGACTAAAGCCGAGAGGCTCTATCAAACGTTGTCCATTATTAAAAGATCGAAAGTGTTCTGTACATAATGCAAAACCAACCGTATGTGCGATGTTTCCAATCGGTCGATGCGTTGCATCGGAAATCAAACCAAGTAAAAAAAATACTGATGACAAATTTCCGATAGGAGAAATACAATATATTTTCTCTGACCCGCATTGTGGTGATTATTCAAAAACTTATACTGTACGCGAATGGCTGCAAGAATTCAATTTAGAGCTGGAAGATGAATTCTTTATCAAATGGAACCAGACATTGATTCGATGCCAATCTGCCATAAAAAAAGCAGAAAAGCGCTTTGCTCCTCAAACAATGGATATGCTTTGGAACGCCGTGTATATCAGTTGTTATCTGGACTATGATATGTCAAAGGATTTTATGCAGCAGTTTATAGATAACACTGAGAAATTGAATGACATTATGGACATGATAAACCATCGGTATAAAAAATGAACATTCTGGAGGGAAAATCATGTCAGAAGAACGAAATAAAAATCAAATCACACGCAAGGACGCCAGAGGCTGTTTTGTTGAAAGCCTGAACGACGCATTTGTAATTGGGAAAACCCATTTTGCTTTTGCATCATACGACCTTTCAAAACCTGCCGGGCAGCGTCAGACAAACAATGTCCACATCTATATCAATGTGGACGAATTTCTTGAGTTGTGCCGTAAGCTGGAATGCGGTGAGCTGAGGTATATAATGCAGACAAAAAGGAAATCGGCTGACAAGACACCACTATACCAGTCTCTTGGAGGAACATCTGCCGAAAATCTCAAAAAGCAAAAGCGTTCCCGGCCGGACGGAAAAAGCCTGTCACGAACGCTGCAGTTGATCTGCGGAAGCAAGTCCGATTTTCTCCTTGTGGCAGACAGCGGCCCGGGTGAAGCGGACATCAAAGGGCTGATCGTTCCCAAATTCGGGAATAAACCGGAAAATCATGTGGCAGTCAGTCTGTCGTTTCAGTCTTTGAGTGAGTTATTCTTGCTTACAAAAACGCATTATATAGCGTGGCTGTCAGCGTGGTACGGACACTGTCAAACTAAAGTTGCACATCCACAGACAGATAATCGTACTACACAAAGAGCATCTCTTGAGGAAAACGTTTCAGAACCGCCTGTGCTTAACACTCCGCTGTTCTGATTTCAGTAGCCGCACAGTTTACCCATAAACGCAGCCATCCCATATGGCTGCGTTTTTTCTTACGTTGACAAGCTACTTCTACAGTAGTATAATATAAATATGGATTTATAATGTTTTTAAGGGTAAATAAAATATGGAGAAACAATCATGAAAAAAGTTGAATTGACTGATATAAAAAATGTTGCCGCATTTATGGCAGAACAGTTTTTAGAAAAAGAAGAACTGCAGACAATGTTTGCCGGCATCGAACCTGTGAAGGCGAAAAAGATTGCTGTTGAATTGATATTTTTTGAATTGATGCACATTATACGGCATGGTGACATTTATGTGTATGATGAGAATATCAGTGGTGCGATCGTTGGAATTGAATATAAATATACATCGGTATTTCGTCGGCTTTCAATGATACTTCAGGGGAACCGGTTTTTACAAAGCATTCCCAAAGATGATCTTGACGTTATAAAGAAAAATTCCGTGACCGTCAGCGAAGCTCACAGCAGAAAATGGTTTAAAAAATATTGCAAAAATCCATACTATCTCGTCCAGTTCGGCATTGCGAAAGAAAAAAGGGGAACCGGAATTGCACGCAAAATGCTTGAGCAGATATTTGAACGGGCAAAACAGAGCGGGAACCGGTATATTGTTGTGGAAACGCTGACAGCTTCTAATGTGCCTATGTATGAGCACTTTGGGTTTGAGCTGAAGGAGGTCTACGAAACGAAAAACGGGAAGTTGACAGAATACCGAATGCTAAAGAAAATTTAAACTGTCGGAACAGATTTGAAGGTGAATATAATGTGTAAGATTTTATTATTAGAAGATGATGTCAGTCTGATAGACGGATTGGTCTATTCTTTGGAGCGGAACGGGTTTTCTTTGGATGTGGCGCGCATGGTCAGTGACGCAGAAAATTATTTATTGAAACATGAATATGATTTGTTGCTGCTCGATGTGACGCTTCCCGACGGAACGGGCTTTGAAGTCTGCGAACAGGTGCGCAAAATAGGAAGTGACGTGCCTATTATCTTTCTTACGGCGGCAGATGAGGAGATCAATGTGATCCGCGGCTTGGACAGCGGCGGCGACGACTATATCACAAAGCCGTTTAAACTTGGCGAGCTTTGTTCCCGCATCAAAGCGCTTTTGCGGCGCGCCGGGATGAAAACAAAAAAGGATACATCCGTTCTTCATGCCGGGAATATTACGATCGATCTGTTGTCCAGCCGTGTATTGTTCAAAAACAAAACGCTTGACCTGACAGCGGCTGAATACCGGCTGCTCTGCCTTTTGATACGCAATGTCAATATGGTCGTCACGCGCAATATGATATTGGACGAGCTTTGGGACGGATCGGGCAATTTTGTGGACGACAATACGCTTTCCGTATATATCCGCCGTCTGCGTGAGAAAGTAGAAACGGATCCGTCACATCCCGAACACCTTATGACTGTGCGCGGCTTCGGTTACCGATGGAACGAGGTGGAGAAATGAGATTTTTATATGAAAAGCAGTCAAGGCGGTTCTGTATTGCGGTACTTATTTTAATACTTTTGGCCGGCATCGGCAGCGTTTTGCAATCAAGGATATACGGCTCAAGAATACAAAGCATGATGATCGAGCATGACACGGCGGTCGTTTCGTCGCTTTTGGAGCAGGGCGTCGAAACAGACGTCATCGCCGCAGCCATCACAAACGACAGCAGCACGGAGCAAGGGACAGAGCTTCTGAACAAACTGGGAATTTCCGAAGCAACGGATCCGCGTATTCCGGAGAATATCAATGACATACAAAGCTTTATGGCTACTGCAGGCTTTGTTGAAACAGCAGTGCTTGCCGTGCTGCTGTTTCTTGCTATTTTCTCTTTTCTTATAAAACGCGACAGGCTTTACAGGTCTGCAATCGGCACAGTAATAAGCTTTACCGACGGTAATTTTTCATCCCTGCTTCCGCAGCAGGATAACGGCACGGTTTATCAGCTGTTTGCAAGGATCAACGCAATGGCGACGGCACTGAAAGCAAAGCAGGAAACTGAAGCCGAAGCGCGGGAATTTTTAAAAGGTACGGTTTCGGATATTTCGCATCAGCTCAAGACTCCGCTTGCCGCGCTCTCCATGTATCAGGAGATCATACAAAACGAGCCTGATAATATAGAGACGGTCAAAACCTTTTCTCAAAAATCGACGGCTGCCCTCGGCAGGATCGAGCATCTTATCAAAACGCTTCTGAAGCTGACACGTCTTGATGCCGGAGGGATAGAGTTTCACAAGTCGGAATATATGATAGGCGAAGTGGTTTCTCAATCCGTTGAAGAGCTTGGCGACAGGGCGAAAAATGAAAATAAAGAATTAAAAATATCCGGAAATCAGAAGGATATAATCCGATGCGATATGGAGTGGACGCGTGAGGCTGTCGGGAATATTGTCAAAAACGCTTTAGATCATACAAAAGCCGGCGGCATGATACAAATCAGCTGGGATGAGACGCCGCTGATGTTCCGCATCTCTGTATCGGATAACGGGGACGGTATTGATGAAGAGGACATCCATCACATTTTCAAACGCTTTTACCGCAGCAAAAACTCCTTGGACACGCAGGGGATCGGTCTCGGTCTGCCTTTGGCAAAATCTATTGTGGAGGGTCAGGGCGGCAGCATAGCCGTGCAGAGTAAATGCGGAGCAGGAACAACGTTTACAGTGTCATTTCCCAGATAACCTTACAAAATTGTAAGCTGAAATTCACCTGATTGTAAGCTGTATCCCGTATCATATGGGTATAAGGAGGTTTTATGCAATGGAAATACTAAAGGTACAGAACTTATCCAAAACCTATGGTGCGGGAGAAAATGCGGTGCATGCCCTGCGGGATGTATCCTTTACGGTCGCAAAAGGTGAATTTGCGGCGATCGTCGGGGAATCGGGATCCGGCAAGAGCACGCTGTTAAACTGCATCGGAGCGCTGGACGATCCCACCTCCGGCAAGGTATATCTCAATGATCAAGACTTATTTTCCATGAAGGAACAGCAGCGGACGGTCTTCCGGCGGCGAAATATCGGATTTGTGTTTCAGTCGTTTCAGCTGATACCCGAGCTGAATGTGGAACAGAATATTATTTTTCCGCTGCTTTTGGATTATCAGAAACCCGATAAAAAATCGGTAGATGAGATACTCGATATGCTCGGACTTGCTGACAGGCGCAGGCATTTGCCAAGCCAGCTATCGGGCGGGCAGCAGCAGCGCGTCGCTATCGGCAGGGCGCTTATCACAAAGCCTATGTTGATTTTGGCGGACGAGCCAACTGGAAATCTGGACAGCAAAGCCAGCCGCGATGTCATGGATCTTTTGACCACCGCCTCAAGACGGTATAGTCAGACAATTCTCATGATCACGCACAATACGGGTTTGACGTCTTCTGTGGACAGGGTGCTCCGCGTAAGCGACGGCTGCCTGACGGATCTGGGAGGGAAACAGAATGAAAAGCTATCTTAGTCTCATTCCCATCTCCGCCAAGGTACACAGACGGCAAAACAGAATGACGATCATTTGTATTATCCTTGCCGTGTTTCTTGTTACCGCTATTTTCAGTATGGCGGAAATGGAGCTGCGCAGCCAGCAGATACGCGCGATAATCAACTATGGAAACTGGCATATCGGAATCAAAAATATCAGTGAAGAAGATGCAGCCTTGATAGCCGAACGGCCGGACGTTGAAGCTTTCTCTCCGTATGAGGCTTTGAACTATCGCCTGCGGGACAATTACGAGCTTGGCGGTAAACAGATCGCGATCTGTGCCGTGGGTGAAGACTTTGTAACCGATATTTATCCTGACGGGCTTGCAGAGGGCGCATTTCCCGATTCGGAAAGTGAGGTTATCCTGACATATAACGCAAAGGAAGCATTGGGGACAGCGATCGGTGATACTGTAGACATCACGATACCGACAGGCGATATGATTCAATATACGGTGTCCGGTTTTGTAACGGATACGATCATGACCGACCGCGCCGATGCGATCGCCGTGCTCATGCTGCCCGGACCGTTCAAAGAAATATGCGCAAATGTACAGGACCGCGAGCTTACTGATATCGATATGATGTATTATGTGCAGTTTAAGGACAATGTTAATATCGCAAAATCGATTCAGGATGTAAAAACACAATTCAATCTGACAAATGACCAAGTTGGTGAGAATACTGCTCTGCTTGGGGCAATGGGCTACAGCGGCAGTTATGTGATGCAGGGGCTTTATGTTATAGCCGGTGTGCTGTTTGTTCTCGTGCTTACCGCTGGCATACTGATGATTGCCAGCAGTATGAACAGCAATATTGCACAGCGGACCGAATTTTTCGGAATGCTGCGTTGTATCGGCGCGGAGAAAAAGCAGGTCATGCGCTTCGTACGGCTGGAAGCACTCAATTGGTGCAAAACAGCGATCCCGATCGGCGTAGGGATAGGCGTGGTTCTGACTTGGATGCTGTGCGCGGTGCTGCGGGCTTTGAGCGCAGGATTTTTCTCAACGCTTCCAGTGTTCGGCGTAAGCATCAGCGGCATCATTATGGGCATTATTGTGGGCTTGCTCACCGTGCTCATAGCGGCGCAGGCTCCGGCAAAAAAAGCTTCAAAGGTATCGCCGCTTGCAGCCGTGTCCGGAAATACCGGTCAAGTGAAAAATATCCGCCGGGCGGCAAACACAAGGCGGATGAAGATCGAGACGGCGCTCGGTATTCACCACGCAAAACAGAATAAAAAGAACCTGTTTTTGATGTCAGGCTCCTTTGCCGTCTGTATTGTGCTGTTCTTGTGCTTTTCCACACTAATAGACTTTATGAATCATGCGCTTACGCCGCTTCGCCCATACACTCCTGATGTTTCCATCGTAAGCAAGGATAATACCTGTTCCGTCCCAAAGGATATAGTTACAGAGCTGTACGGGAGAGAGGGGATCAAGCGGGTATTCGGAAGGATGTTTGCCTACGATATACCGGCCGAGGTCAATGGTGAAGCGAAAAATGTCATGCTGATCTCGTATGAGGCGTATCAGATGAACTGGGTGGATGAAGAACATTGGGCATCGGATCGGGTCGGCTTTGAAAAAGTAGTGAAGGATACAGACGAAGGCTATGTCATGGTATCATATAAAGAGCAGAATAACATAAAAGACGGAGACGTTATATCAACATCGCTTGGCGATCTGACGGTTGCGGCAACCTTATATGTCTGCCCCTTTACCGGCGATGAGGATACGATCGTGCTGGTCTGCTCTGAGGCACTATTTACAAAGCTTACGGGAGAGACCGATTACACAATCATAGATATACAGCTCAGTTTCGGCGCTTCGGAGGAAGATGTGGAAGCGGTACGTGCATATGCAGGTCAAGATTATACTTTCTCGGATCGGCGTTTGGATAATCAGGAAGCAGCCGGCGCATACTATTCGTTTGTTCTGTTCATCTACGGATTTCTCGCGATTATTGCCATGATTACGGTATTCAATATCATGAACAGCGTTTCCATGAGCGTGTCGGCAAGAATGAAACAGTACGGAGCGATGCGCGCGGTCGGCATGGACATGGCACAGATGAAACGAATGATATATGCCGAGACCTTTACTTATGCGATTTCAGGCACACTCGCAGGCATAGTATTAGGAATACCTCTCCACCGGTTCTCATGGCAAAACCTGATCTATAATCAGTGGAAGGATCCGTGGATATTCCCTGTGCTTGCATTAATTATTATTGTTGCATTGGTGATCGTTTCCTGCATATTGGCAGTACGGAACCCATTAAAACGCATTGAAAACATGTCGGTAGTTGATGTGATTTCCGAACAGTGAAAAGTGATATAAAAACAAACGGGACGCCAATAAGCGTCCCGTTTGTTGCTTATGATTTTGTTGCTTATACTTTAGTTGGCTTACCAGATGCGTACCCGATCTTCGGGTGCAACCCACATGCCGTCGCCTTCTTGGATATCAAAGGTTTCATAAAATTCGTCGCAGTTGACCACCACGCGGTTGACGCGCAGCTTTTCGGTGCTGTGTACATCTGCCTGCGCGGCATACTGACAGTATTCGCGGCTGGCAGTTGACGCCCAGGTGTTTGCCATGCTCTTATAGAGCGTTTCAAAGTCCGGGTCCTCAAGCCCCGCCACAATCTCCGTAATGCAGGCGGCCGCGCCCTGGTCTGCCACATTCTCACTTAAGGTCAGCTCCCCGTCCATCGGGATGCCGGGCACACCTTCCTCACCGTCATAAAAATCGATCATTTCCCGGCAAAGCTGCTGGAACGCCGCATAGTCCTCTTCCGTCCACCAGTCGGCGGCATTGCCGTTTTCATCAAACTTTGCGCCGTTGTTGTCAAAGGCGTGGGTGATCTCGTGGGCGATGACATAGCCGATACCGCCGAGGTTTTGCTCGTAAGAGGCGTTCACATCGTACATCGGCGCCTGCAAAATGGCAGCCGGGAAGGTGATGTCGTTTTGCTGCGGGCTGTAGCAGGCGTTCACGGTGAAGGGATACATCAGCCACTGAGACTTATCCACCGGCTGACCTTGCAGCGCAATATTTTCTGCCTTCTGAGCCGCTGTAATCGCCAGCATATTGGTGAAATAGCTGCCGCCTTCCTCAGCAGATAATATCTCAGCATTGTCGATAGCGGACTCAAATTTATCCGGATACCCGATTTTAATTTTCATCGTGTCAAGCTTTTTGAGTGCGCGTTCCTTGGTCGTATCGCTCATCCAGTCAAGGTTTTGGATACGCGTCCTGTACACTTCAATAATGTCACGCACCATTTTTTCTACATCCTGCTTTGCCTGCTCAGAAAAATACCGTTCGGCATACAGCTCGCCGATATAGTCAGGCATGGTGTTCTGAACTGTGAGCGCTGCACGTTCCTCCGGCGTATAGCTGCCGGACACACCCATAAACTCCTGATTAAAGGTATTGCTTGCGTCTATGAATTCCTGATTGAACGCGCCGCCCCAGCCAAGCAGAACCGTCAGCTTTGCCCATGCTTTTAGGGTGTCCACATTCTCATCTGTAAAATAATCCGCAAATGCTTCTGTCAGGCCCACATCAGCAACAATGATCTCATCCGCCGGCTGCAAACCGGAATCTGCAAATACCGCATCCATATCCACATTCGGGAACATGTCACGGATCTCCTGCATGGTAAATACATTATAGATTTTGTCCACATTGCCGGAATCTTCCGTATTCATCATAGATGCAGACAATTTCTTTTCCATCTCGAAACAAGCATTTGCCATTGTCTCGGCATCAGCCTCCGTTTCGCCGCCTAAAACGAATAGTGTCTTCATATACTTCAGATAGCTCTCTATCTGCTGCTCTGTTCCGTTCTGGTATGTATCTTTCGGCAGATTGATGGCAATCGGTGAAAAGACAAGCGTGTATTTTGTACTGTCCTTCATGTCGATCGTAAGCCCAAAGCCCATATATTGATAGATATACAATTCATCGACTAATTTGCTCTGGATTTCAATGAGATCATCTATGGTCTCGGCAGTATCTATTAGCTCCAGATAGGGTGTGAGCGGTGCGACTCCGATCTCATTTCTCGAGTCCATATCGGCCACGTTTTTATAAAAATCGGCAATCTTCTGTTCTTTTGTACCCTTTTCATAGCTTCCGCTAATAATCTCCTGAATAATAGCGTCAACCGCTTCAGTGCTCTTGTCCTGCAGGTCATATAAGGAACCGCTGATGACACGCCCGGGCTGAATCTGCAAATT
This sequence comes from uncultured bacterium, assembly GCA_905215805.1. Taxonomy (GTDB): domain Bacteria; phylum Bacillota; class Clostridia; order UBA1381; family UBA1381; genus UMGS1958. Next base: position 49,725 of record CAJMRL010000001.1, read on the forward strand.
GTTGAGCGTATCCTTGTTCACAGTGGCATAAAAATCGTCCTTCAGATTGGTTCCAAAAAGTGAATACACGCGCTCAATGAAAAGTTCCATCTGCCCGATCGTCACATTTTCGTCAGGTGAGAAGATACCCTCCGCCGTTCCTGCAACAATCCCTGCATCAAACACATCGGCAAGCTCTGTCTGGGCCCACTCCGGAATATCAGTAAAGTTTTCGGCCGGGATGGCAACTCGTGCGTTGTGTCCGGTCGGCTCAGGCAGCTCGCCGAATGCTCTCTTTAGCATCACCAGAGCCTCGGCACGGGTAACATTCCACTCCTCGTGAAGCTGCCCGTCCTCATAGCCTTTGATGATATCTGTTTTTTCTACTCCTGGATTATAATCGTCTGCTGCCTGCAGAAGCATTGCAGCGACTTCTCCTCTTGTTGCGTCCTCATCCGCTGCCGCATCAGTGACTGTTGGTGTAGTACCATCCCACAGCTCAGCAGGTACAGAGCTGACACTTAACTGCTCTTCCTCGGAAAGACCGTTGTACCAATCAAGCCATTCCAGTGTTTCCTGCGACAGTTCGGAACGGTCAAATTCCTCACCTTGAAACTGTACGGTATTCTCACTTACAGTTGTATCTTCGCCTTGTGCAAATACTGCGGGTACATTTACAAGCATTAGTCCGCACAATATAAGCGAAATAATTCTTTTTTTCATACTTAATCTCTCCTTGTTAAATTCTTTTTATATAAAGTTTACTGTCTCAGCCGGAATGTCTTCGGAGCAAAACGGTAAACCAATATACATGCAATCATACAACACAGAATACAAAACACTATGGTAAGCGTTCCGAAAACGATTGTAGGCATTCTGACCTTTATCATATAATAGCAAACAACATATGTTGCGACCTTTACAACCTGGTACATCCCGTTTTTTATCTCCGTTGCGGCGTTGTATGGCTGCATCAAATAATATATCGTTAGGTAATGTACCGAGAAAAACGCGCTCATGCACAAGATCGATATGATAATGACCGCATAATTGAGCGGATTATCGGTCCCTCCCGTTACAAACAGCAGGAGCGACAGTCCGGCGCCAATAACCAAAGCCGGAAGCGCGTTGATCTTCATGATCTCCCTTAAGCGGATCGCGAATAATTTTAAAATCATGCCCGGCTGCTTGTAAAACGGGTAGGTCAAAAGGCTGTGGTCGCAGTTTACAAACAGCGCCTGCGTAAACCCTGTCCCGCGGTTTATAAGATACATAATAAACACAAAATACGGGAGCCAGTTTAATACCAGATGGTTTGTTGCCTCCTTGAATTCCGGGAACACATACGAGCCTGCAACGGCTGCCGCGGTCAATACAAGGCATACGTATGTGATCATTTTTGACGCGTTCCAAAGGATGTCCTTATGCCTTTTGATAAACAGCTCGTTTAAGTATTCAAAGCCCTTGCGGCTGCTTGTAATACTCGTATCCGCTGATATATACTTTTCCGATTGTTTTCTCAGGGCTTGCGTCTTTTTATCGGCAAAGGGCTGCGTCTGCGCGAACAGATCGCGGAACACCGCCTTGTATTCATCGAATCTCATGACCTTAACGGCGCCGATGATCCCGAGCGGGACAAAGACGACAAATAGCGCCGCGCTCACGATCTGCGGCACGGCTATATTTACAGCGGGAAGCCCGAAAGCAATCAGGAGCATAAGCGCCGCAAACGCCCACACAAATTTTCCGAGCTTGTTTTCGTTATATGCAAGCCCTCTTTTTTCGTAATCCCAAAGAGAAGTTGCAGCAACAAAAAGCTTTAGCCCCGCGATCGAAAAAGGCAGGATCATTCCGAGCCACAGCGGCAGCCCGAGCAGGCTCCGTGCAAGCAGCGTAAAGGGCAGGAAGCCTATGATGACCTTTAAAATCGCATAGCCGTAGTTTACCAGAACATACTCTTTTGCGTCCATGCGCATGAGGAACACCGCATAATATTTTTCCTTGGTTGGGTTAAACAAATTGGTATTCAAAAACGCCCCGATCACGGTCAGGAACAGCAGTATATGCAGAAACAATCCGCCTTTATCGGAATACCCATCATATCCGTATGCGGCAATCGCGTAGATGCACATCAGGTAAACAAACTTCCCCAAAAACGCCGACAGCAGTTCCCATAGCCCCGACAGGATATTTGCAAATATTTTCAACCCCCTTGCGCCGTACAACGCCGATGGCAGGATCATTTTGATAATCAGCATCTGCTTTAAGGCATATAAAATACTGTTCACGCGGTATGTATTTTTAAGCGCAAAGGAGATTTTCAGTGTCTTATTCATTCCCATCCTCCCGCAGCGCTTCTATGATTTTATCCTTGAAGTCTTTATTATCAAGGTTTGCTTTTTCCACAATCTCCAGTTCCCCGTGGCTTAAAAGCACGATGTCATCACAAAGGTCAAGCGCAAGATCAAGGATGTGCGTGGAAAAAATAATGATACATTCATTCTTCAAAGTACGCAGCAGCTGTTTCATTTCTTCCGCGACCACCACGTCAAGAGACGTGAGCGGTTCGTCCAAAAGCAGGATATTGGGTTTTGCTATGATATTTACAAGCATCTGCATTTTGTTTTTCATACCATGAGAATAATCCTTTAACAGCTTATCACGATCCTCCTGCGCGATGCTCATATAATCAAAATATTCATCAATAGACTTTTTGTCAGAAATGGACTTTTCGTTAATGTCTATAAAGAATTTCAAGAACTCCCGTCCCGTCAAAAATTCCGGTACGGTAGGGGTAGAGAGGACGTAGCCGATATCGTCGGCCTTGACCTCGCGCCGCCGTCCGTTTTCTTCAATATAGAAATTGCCGCTGTCAGCTTTCAAGTCGCGGTTTAAACAGTTAAAAAGCGTTGTCTTACCTGCACCGTTTCGTCCCAAAAGTCCATAAATTTCCCCTTTTTCAAAAGTAAAATCAATATCCCTTAAAACTTCTTTTCTTTCAAAACTTTTTGATAAGTGTTCGATTGTAAATTTTATATTCTCGGCCATTTATTAAATCTCCTCAGCGTAATAGATTACAGCGTTTCATGATTTTCCCTCAGCAGACGTATCCGCACCCTGTTTCATTATTTTTCTCCATTACTATCATTTCATTATGTACACAGTTAATTCTGCTGTGACACATTCTTCCGCTTATTGCTTATCATGCTTACTTTAATTTTTTTAGTATTCGATGGTAAGCCGGATCTTTTTCTCCTGCATGCGTAACAGCCTTAAGCATACCGTCTTTTATAAACTGCTCGATTCTAATTGCAACCAGGCTATCGCTTATACCCAGGGAATACTTGCCCAATACTTTTCCGATCACTCTTGCTTCCATAAACTCATCCTCTTCGGCATCCAGTTCCTGAAGGATAAAAGAGTCATAGAATGATTCCGGCACACTTACAAGACTTCGGTTGACTACAGCGCGTAATGGTGCGTTCTCCTTTTTTAGCTGTTGCCATCGTAAAGATAATCCATGCATGTAATCAGCCGGGAGCTTTTGTCCAAGAAGGGCTAAGTGTCCCCACTGGTGCGGGGCTACTTCACCCCAGCCGGAGTACGTAACCACTGTATTATCAGGCATCACATGGAACTCAGGGAGCCTCACACAAGTAATATCCAAATGCTCAAAGCCGATGTGTTTAAGCTGTTCTATCATCCAGCAAAGACCACAGGCATCATCCGGTACATTACTTGTCCAAACGCGGATGGATTCTCCGTTTTCGACGCGTGAAAGCAGTTCTTCAAAACTCTTTTGTGCAGTTGTGAACATATCCTGGGATGCTCGCATTACTTCGTCCGGATAGATACTTACAAGCATTTGAAGCGCAGTTAACCTCTGCTTTCCGATTCCGTCCTCCGTAATGTCACCGGTGCTAAGCGCCAAGGGGAAACAGAGGATATCTTTGCGTTCGATATTCAGCGGAATCGCCTTTTCCCAGTTGAGACGTTCCCTTTCTTCTGACTCGCTAATCATTTTTTGAATATCTTTCTGATCGGACGCCTGATCATCGCTGTTTTTACCAACAATAATTGCAGAGCTGACGCCGCCAACATAATTTCCTTTTCCTGAAGCAACCTTGAGACAACCAGCAGCGCTGTCGCTGAATATAACTTCTAACATAATATAAAGCCTCCTACAGCAGTTCTCTTAGTTTATCAAGAAAAGCTTCCTCTCCAAATGTGTTGAGTTTAAAAAGCACCGCTTGGCTCCCGCCTGCCGTAATTGCCGAAAGATGGATAGAGTCGGTATCACCTTGAAACAACGTTACATTAAGGCTCACGCGGTTGGAGCCGGACCAGCTGTAACGCTCAAAAATACGGACACTGCACCGCGCGCTGCCGCTTTGAAAATCACTGGAATCTTCCAAAGTCGCGGACATGCTTCCGTTTAATATTCCATCTTCTATTTTCCTAAGGATTTGATCAAAATCCCCATGAATTGTTTGTTCTAATTTAGCCATACTACACCTCACAAATCCATTCAGACGCCCAGCCGAGCAACAATTCGGAATAGCGGTTTAATTCATCAGCAGAAAGCGTTGCCTTTTCCTTTAATTCCATACCGGCTTTTAATACGAGCAGATCTTTACCCTGCAGCAGACCAAGAAGATCTATCTTTTGCTTTTCATATCGACCGGTTTTGAAAAAAGCAATTGCCTGCAGGGTAAAGGTAGATGCTTTAAAGATTCCTTTTAAAATATCCGCACTTTTCTCATGCACCAGATTGTGTGCGCACATATGATACACATTGCAGGCGCCGATCCTGATGGCACGGCGGATATCTACCTCTGCGATCCTGTCCCGTAGTTCATCCAAAGATCCCAGTATGGGAGTTGTGTCATAATAAAACTGGAACAAGTCCGACGGCTCCCATGCAAGTAACTCTTTTTTACCAGAAACAAACCCGCATACTTTATTCCGGTTTGGGAGGGCATCGAGCATTTTGCTGTAGCTATCCAGATCTTTTGCAGACACCGAATCTAAAATCAGTACCGCATCAATATCGCTGCTGTTTGTCGCCTCGCCGCGCCCATAGCTTCCCTGAAGTCCAATAAACCATATCCGTCCTCCAAACAGCTCCTGTGCCGCAGCAGTGTATTGTTTCATCCATTCGTCAATTACAAAGCTCATTTTCTTCTCCTTAAAACCATAACGGAGATTCTCCCGAAAATTCCGGAGCATCTCCGTTTCTGTACGGATCATAACGATCACAATTACATCCGAATTCCTTGAGATATTCTATTTTGTTCTCTTTGGACCAGTGAATAAGCGAGATTCCGTCAAACGCTTCGGTTTTACCGTCATTCATCTTATTTTCAAAATACCATTCCACAACCGTTTGATCCCCGGCGTGTATCATCTGTTTGATATCCCATATAAGAACGGTTCCGCGCCCATTCCATTCGCAAAACCAGTGTTTTATTTCTTTTATGCCTGCATACTCCGGTCCCCAGCTTTCAATATATACGGCATCGTCCGAAAACAGCTCTTCCATACCGAGATCCCTTTTTTGCAGCCACATATCAAACCACAGCCTGATTTTCTGTTCCCTGATATTCATATTTTTCCTCAACTTTTTTCCTCGATTTGCTCCATAACCTGTCTCTCGGAACAGGTTGTCTCAGTTGTAATTACTGTACACATTATATAACACTTAAATTATATCATATTCCGGCGCATTTTTCAAGCCCCGGATGCGTTGGCTCTCAAGGCTTTCCGCGCATAATCCGGCGTTCAGGGATTACAGTTTTTACAGGGTGAATAGCCTTGGGATATAATATCCTCTCTGTCCCCTGTATATTCCTTTTTATTCTTATCTTTCATACTGTCAACAGAGTGGCAGGTTGGGATATGAAATTTCTTTGTGTTGGTATTTAGTATATACGTCCGTGTTTCAGACAAGGTGTCTCTCGCTGCTTGAGACGGTTCCTCTGTTTCCTCTTGTTTTGCAGCTGCGGACTCGGAAAATCGGCTTTCGCCCGTTGCATAATCTATCAAAATACCGGGCTGCACGTTGTACACAAATACGTTATAGCTTATTCCCGCCCCGTTATCTTCAACAGACAGCGCTTCCATCAGAACGCCGTCGGCAACCAGGTTATCACCTTTAAAAACAGGCGTGACGCGGTATAATACGCGGTTTCCGGTTTCATCTATATAATCGGCCACCATGTTTTCAAACGGGAGCATTCCTTCCGTATTCATATATCTTGTTCCTGTTATAAGGTTTCTTATGTTTGCGTTCTCTGCTGTCAGCTGGTATCCGATCAAATGACATCTGTTATAAAGATACTTTCCATCAACAATATCATATTTTACCGTATGCCAACCGGTTGGTTTTACCTGTCCGATGCTGCCGCGTTCTTCGGTGGGCATAAGCGCAGGACTGATACAGGCAAACGCTGCGCCGCATCTTCCCAAATCATCCAATTCACTGTAAGACTCAAATGGTTCCGAACTCATGTCAGCATCCGTGAAATACGGGATATTATTATTGACCGGCGTATATGCCTGCCCACTGTATTCCGGGACAGATTCGGACGGGACAGCTGATACTGTACCGGCAGGTGACGGCGATGGGTCAACTATGCTGACCGGCGCTGCCGTCTCTGCATAAGGTTTTGCAGTATTCGGCAGATCTGTCAAATCATCGTTCACAGCAGATGAACAGCCGTTCAAAAGCAGCGATAAGGCTAACAGCAGCGGTGCAAACACATTCAAATATTTTTTCATCGTTTTCTATATACTCCCTTCGTTATCTTCTCATGCGAAAAACCATGCAGCTCAATTTCTTCAAAGAGTTCCCATTCATCCGGCAGTAAAGAAATATCAAGCTTCAGATCGGATGGATATGCCCGGTTCCAGTTGTAAACGATTAGTTCCGATATCTTGCTCCGGTATGGTGCAAGCGCTGTATTTTCAATAAAGCAGCAGTCCTCGCCGCCGGCAGCCGCAAGCGGTGCGTTAGAAACAATGATATTCCCATACCGTGGGAACAGTTCCTTTGAATAAGGGCAGATATACAGCCGCCGGTCTGATATATGGCGTATTACATCCTCAACAACGGTTCGGTCACGGCTTTGACGGCGGTGGTTAAACATCATTCCGCCGTCTTTGTCAATACAAATAAAAACTTTCATATGTCACCTCTCTGATATACAAAATTCCCACAGTATACCCGGTCTCATTATGGGAAAACTAAATTAGTTTGCCTGTAGATACATAGTGTAAGGATTTAATATCTACTTTAGTAATTATTATACCAATAAAGTTAGTATAATTCAATATAGTAGTTTAAAAATATCTACTGTAGGGATTTATTCTTCAGATTGGAGGTGATTGTTGTGGGAAGAACCCTATTTTTGATATCAGGCAATATGTGCGGAAGCCGTGTCCGTCTGGGAAGAGCGCTGCAGAAGCCTCCGATTACGCAGGAGGATCTGGCGCGGCGCATCCAACTTATGGGATATGAAAATATGACGAAACGGATCATTTCACAGATTGAGAGAAATCAGCGTCATGTATGTGATCTGGAGCTCATGCTTTTATCCAAGGCTTTGAATGTGAGTATGGAATGGTTATGCGGAGAAGGCTCGGACATATGAATATATAGACAGATCGGACCGGTGTGTTGAGCATCGGTCCGATATTTTTTCGGAAATACAACAAAACAATTGACATTATACAACTATAGTAGTATAATATAATTATAGTTAAGTTCATACGGGAGGGAATCATATGATCTTGTATCACGGCAGTGAAAATATAATCGAAGTCCCGCTTTACGGGAAAGGCAATATCCGTAATGATTACGGCAGGGGTTTCTACTGCACCGAAAGCGAGGAGCTTGCGAAAGAATGGGCTTGTTCCAATAACCGCAACGGTTTTGCAAATAAATATGAGTTTGATACGGACGGGCTAAACGTGCTGCGCCTGAATTCGGAAAAGTATAATTTGCTCAACTGGCTTGCCATACTCACAAAGAATCGTACTTACTGGGAAAACAGCACCGTTTCGGAGACTGCGAAAAAGTATTTGGCAGAGAATTTTATGATAGATACGTCCGGATATGACGTGATTATCGGGTATCGGGCAGATGACTCTTATTTTTCCTTCGCCCAGGATTTTGTTGCCGGAGCGATCTCTTACCGTCAGCTTGGAGATGCGATGCGCCTTGGAAAGCTCGGCGAACAGATCGTGCTTATAAGCGAAAAAGCCTTTGGGAGGATAAAATACATTTCAAATAGTCCGGCTGCCGCGTCTGTCTACTACAAAAAGAAAAAAGAGCGCGACCTTGATGCGCGCAGAGAGTACCGCAGGACAAAGCATGAAACCTTGCAGGCTGATGAATTGCTTATGATCGATATTATAAGGGAAGGGATGAAACAGGATGATGAACGCTTACGATAAGGATTATTTGTTTCATGCACAGAAAAATTTCGGACATATGGTGGATTTTGCGGTAAACACCTGCGGTTATGATATTGACGAATTTTTCAATATGTTTTTGGCGTCAAACGTATGCGTGCAGTTTGAAAACGGGAATCCCGCTTATATCGCAGGTAAAACGGGATGTGAATTGGCACGGCTTGTGGTGTATGAGGTCAAGGGTGAAAAAATCGAAGCGGCGGATGCGATGTATCTTGATAAATCACCGGAATATTGGCTCGGCTGGTCGCTTGCTTATTATGTGTGGCTGAAGGATTATAAATTCGGCTACGTCATTTCGGCTGTTACGGCAGGTGATATGATAGGCATGTATGATACGATGCATGAGGCTGATATAACAAAATTTGTTTCCGCGCTTGATGAACGGCTGAAGGAATACTATACGCAGACCAACCTGGCAAGGCTCCGTACTTCGGCGGGGCTTTCCCAGCATGACCTGGCAAAGCGTTCGGGCGTCAATGTACGGATCATCCAAAGCTATGAGCAAAGGCTGCGTGATATTAACAAAGCGCAGCTTTCAACGGCCGCGGCTTTGGCAAAGGCGCTTGACTGCAGCATCGATGACTTGACGGAGAAATAAGCCGGTGCATTGGTTGAAGATAAAGGAAGGATTTAATTATGAGGATAGCAATCTGTGACGACGACATCAACTGTGTCAATCTCATCGAAGAGTATATAAAGGAATGCGGGAATACGGACGCAGAATGTGACGCGTTCCCCGGCGGCGAGGAGCTGGTACGTGCGTACCGGGACAACGCCGAGCGGTATGACGTGATTTTTCTCGATATGGAAATGGATCGGCTAAACGGCATAGAAACGGCGAATCACATCCGGGAAACCGACGAGCACGTCATCATTGTGTTTATTACAAGCCATACGGAATACATGCGTGAGAGCTTCCAATGCGCGCCGTTTCGGTTCCTTGTCAAGCCGGTAGATAAAGATGAGTTCTTTTCCGTGTTCGGGGATATAGAGAAAAAGCTTTCAAAGCAGCGCAAGGTGTTTGCATTTACGGAAAACAAGACGCGGATACGGCTGTACTGCGATGATATTATATATTGTGAAAGCAGGGATCATTGGATACTGATACACACAAAGGACGCGGTCTACAGGATATGCAAAACACTGTCCGACCTGCAGGAAAGGCTTGATAAGGAATCGTTTTTCAGGGTGCATAAATCGTATCTTGTCAATTTCCGGCACTTAAAAAGTATTAAGGAAAACGACATCCGGCTGTATCACTGTGAGGAAACAATCCCGATAAGCCGGACTTATAAAAAAGACGTGCTTTTGGCTTATACGAATTTTATTGAAAGGGATTTTTACATATGACGATATATACTTTTGCAAACATACTGACGGGGCTGATTGAAGCGGTCATGGTATTCCTGCTGTTCGGAACGTTCTGTGCCAAGCGGGAAAATATTCCCGTTTGGGTTTACTGGATAGGAATCATTCTTTTAACGACATTGATAAATCTGAGCAATACTGTATTTAACTACGGTATACTGAATGCGGTCGGAATGTCTGCGGCATTTTTTATAGTATCATTTTTGTATAAAGGAAATATCCCTGCAAAAATCATCATATCCGTTTTGGCATTTCTATTGATTTCTATTATAGAAATTATAGTTATGTTTATTATCGTATTGATTTTTAACATATCTGTCACCGAGGCCATTCATATTCCGGCTTACAGATTGCTGGGGATCATTGTTTCAAAAACGCTTGCCCTGTTGATAGTAAGTATTATACGGTTTAAATACAAAAATAAAAGTTTAATACTAAAACCAACCGATTGGCTGTTATTTCTGATAATATTTTCGACGTCGATTGTAGCCGTCTTTCTTATTTTCAGGTTATCGTTTAATATTGACAGTGAATTTATGTATAACCTTTCCGTGCTGTGTTCGTTAGGCTTGCTTCTTAGCACTTTCTTCGCTTTGTATCTGTACGAGCATCTGGCAAAGCAGGCGGAAACGATCAGGAATCAGGAGCAATACGAGCAGCAGCTGAAAATGCAGCTGAAACACCTGGACGAGATACTTGTTACGCAAAGGCAGATCAAAAAATTTAAGCACGACTTCAACAATTACACAATTGGCCTACAGGCGTATATAAATAACAATGACCTCTCGGGCGCAAGCGAATATATCCGCAATCTGAACGAAGCGCTCCGCTCCGAAGGAGAGATCCCAGAAACCGGGAATACCGCGCTTGATGCAATTTTGAATACTAAAATCGCTATTGCACAAAGCAAAGGCATTAATGTAAATACAAAAATGCAGATCCCAGAAAGGCTTGCTGTCGATCCGATAGACATCTGCATTATCTTCGGAAACAGCCTTGATAATGCAATCGAAGCCTGTGAAAGAGCGTCCGACAGCGATAAGAAAATCAGTATCACGATCCTGTGCAAAGACGAAGCGCTCTTCTGCCGCATCGCAAACAGCACACCGAAGCCGACAGGCAAACCAGCTCACACATCAAAAGCCGATAAGAAAAACCATGGGTTCGGACTTGAGAACATGAAAGCGTCCCTTGCCAAATACAGCGCCGTCCCGTCAATCGAGCGCACAGAGAGCGAATTTATCTTAAAATTTGTCATTTTCACAAAAGACTGATTGGTTAAAAAGCCTGAAATTTCAGGCTTTTTTTATTTCCCATGCAAGTTTCGTCGATTACCGTGTCGTTCACGAAGTCCGCCCGTTTTCGGGCGTTTTTTATGCTATAATAGCATTACAGGAAAGGGGCAAGGCGAATGAGAAGTATATCAGGCATGATCGCCGATACGTTGTGGAATCAGGGGATCATTCAAAAAGAAGATATTGATAAATGCCGGTATGGTCTGGACGTGTTTATATCGTCTGCGCTCGAAGTGGCAAGTATACTTGTAATAGCAGCTGTTATGAGGAACTTTCTTCAAACACTGTTGTTCTTCGCATCATTTATTCCGTTAAGGGTGTATGCGGGAGGATATCATGCCGATACAAAATTAAGGTGCTACTTTGTATCGCTTGCGGTCTACGCCGGCTTCACTATTGTTATGTATATACTGCCTGTAAAAGCATATTTAGCGGCTGCTTTATCAGCCACGGCTTTTACAGTGACGATGATATTGTCCGCAGCCCCGGTAATACATAAAAACAAATCTGTAAATGATGCAGAGCGGAAATATTATCGAAAGTTCAGCATCAGGATCTGTTTGGTTGAAACAGCAATGGTTTTGTTATCAGCGGCTGTTTTCCCCGAAAGCCGGTTCGCCGTTTCATTAGCGCTTGGACAGGCTGCTGTGGCATTCTCTATGATCGCCGCAGTCATAAAGGGTAAAATGGCTGAGAAGGAATAAGGGTAAATGTTTTCTTGTTGCTGGAGAGGAGGTGCAGAAAATGAACAAAATTCAGAACACAGCAAAGAAACTTGTCGTCAAGTATGGCGCGGTCATTGCCTCATGCGCATTTGCATTCGTAGCAATATCCGCAAACACTTCTTGTTGCTTCCCGTACTATGAACCGGAAGAGCCGGAGGGGCTTGACAGTTTCAAAAAATTCAATAAACGATAACGGTGTAAATGCCGTTTGCATAGGGATGTATCCCTATGCAGATATGCATGCATATCTGCAGAATAATACGAAACTTATGTAATCTCGTAAGATTACAGGAGAATTATATTGTTAATTTATATCAACCGATAATTATATAAATGCTTTAGTGAACTCAGCTTAGTGAAGCCAATCACAATGAAACACGATTGTTCAAAATTATGGAATACACTTGAAAGCATATTATGATTCATTATTATTGATAGTGTGAACTAAAAATAATTCTCAAAATAAACCAAACAATTAAGTTTGAAAAGAAAGGACGATTTATATGAAGAAGTTTAAGAAAATAATAGCTATGTGCTTAACAGCAGTGATGTCACTTTCAGTAATGAGTATTGGTGCTTTTGCAGCAGAAGAGCCTTCAATTGTAAACTCATACACAACTGAAGATGGAGTCAAGGTAACTATTTTCGATCCAGATATTTCAGTAGAGTTTTCAGAAAAAAACGATCAGGGAATTACTACTATGGCTGCGCCTATTACTGGATATATATATATAAATAAACCTAATAGTGAGGGATTAGGTGCTGCTACCCAGTCTTTTGTTTGTAATGGAAATGCCAGAGCAAAATTTGGTCTTGATTATTGGGAGGGTGGCCCGTACTATAATGTATCTTTATATAGGGTAGGCGTTGGTAATGCTCCCGATTCATTATTAGCTCTATGTGAAGATGTCCCCGAAAATCAAGAAGCAACACTACAAGGCCTTACTTCGACTGGAAGTTACTATTTCCGTGTTAGCACATACTATACACCAGGAGAGGCAGGTTATTACGCATACGCTTTATAATCATATTTTCTTCCACCCCATTGTTCATTTCGATGGGGTGGAAGAAAACCCACCAAAATCATTTAAAAGAAGAGGTGAGTCATTCATGTTAAAATTATTTAAATCGAAAGCCTTTATCTTCTCTATTTGTATTATCATTACAATATTAAATACGACCGTCTTGGCCAATAATTTCGATTTTAGTATATATAACGGGGAAACCAAATTACAACTTACAAATTCTCCTTATATTAAGGATGATGAAATATATCTACCTTTAAGAGAAATATTACAGCAATTTGGAGCTTATGATATTATATGGAACGATGGTAATATACAAATTGAATATACAAATACTATGGAGTATGGTTTCGATAACTGTTGCACTTTTTCAATAGGCTCAAGTGAATTAAGATTTTTTCCGTCAAACGACGCTATACATTTAAGGAGTGCTCCTGATTTGGTAAATGGTATTACTTATGTACCAACAGATTTTTTTTATAATTTAATAACAAAAGGTGGAATTTGTGATATTCAAATATATTATAATAGATCAAATAAAATAGAGGATTATAGTAACGATGGCGAAGAAAATGAAATTTTTATAGGTACCGGACTGGAAAATGATAATTTCGATTCAAATAACAAAAAGAGAATAATTACAAATCATGACAATCAAGTAATAGGAATTGTTTCAGTTGAGAATCAAAAGCCAGAAATAATACAGCAAAAGTTAAGTACTACTGCTACTAAAATACATGTTTATAGTTTTAATGATATACAGAATGCTGGTATCTCGGTTATTGATAAAAATAGAAAAAAATATAATGTAAATACTGGTGTGTTTGTTCATTCAAACGGAAAAATTGTCGCATACATCCCTGCAATTGATATAGTAAATATGCCGATAATTGAATTTCAGGAAGAATCAGAGTACGATTTAACCTTCAATCTTTATTAATTTTAAACAAAAGAAAGAGCGGTGTTTGGCCGCTCTTTTCCTTTTATTGATGGGTTTTCCCAGACCTATAAACCAGCAAAGCTATACCGCAAAGCAGCAATCCGCATTGCGCCAGAACAACGGATACAGGCAAAGAAAAAGCAGGATCCAGTATCCCCAGCGTCAGAGGGTAATTAGTAAAAAAGCTGCCGTTCCAGAGGCTCAGTGTCTTCGGCAAAGGAAGTGTCATACACACAAACGGTACTATCATCCAAACATATACCAGCCACGGTCTGATTCTTCCCAGCAGCCAGCCGCTGCCTAAAGCAAATGCCAGTGCAGGGATCAGTGTGACCAAAGCAGGTACAAGCAGCTGCCCCCATGCGTACCATCCAAAATATCTGCCGTAAAATACGACTGCTTCCACGAGGCAAGCGAGCGCCAGCAGTACGGTTCCCGTAAGAGCTGCGCCGCAGCGTGTCAGTGCGTACCGGCGGGGGCTTGTCTGCGTTGCATCGGTAAGAACAGCCGCACGGCGAGCCTTAGCAGAAGTGAAGAAGGTCAGGAAAAACAATGCCCCGATCCAGAGTAGCGGCAGCATCCGGCACAGGTAGTCTCCGAAGCTCCATGCCGAGAAAGGCGCGGTATGGGATACACCTAAAATGGTCGCGTTGCTCAGTACCTGCCAGCCGTAAAACAGCAATACGAATAAAATCCCGAAGAAAAACTTGTTTAAAATCAGTCTCTTGCACTCATATAGAAATATCTTAATCAAGGTTTAAGTCCTCCTCTCTAAGCCCGCAGGCGTCCAGAAAGTTTTGATAGGTTAGATACGGGTTATACGGGTCAAGCTCACGGTTGAACAGCGCATGGAGTATTTTGTCCATCGCATCTTCACCGCCGACAAGCTGTTCCGCTTTTAAAATTTTCAGCGGCATCTCGCAGTATTGGCGCACATGGGTAAGGCTGCCCAAAACCTCCAACCGTTTTTCCTCCGGCAATCTTTCCAGATATTCCGGGTTACGGACATAGAAATTCAAATAGTAGTCGTCCGCTTCCTCCTGCCACTGATCCACGTAATATTGCTTGGCGTAGTCTTCGCCGTACAGCTCTTTGACAATACGGTAGGTCGTGTAGACGGTCAGCCCCTCCGCCGACCAGGGATCGGTCTCATTTGTGCTGTCAAACATATTGGCAAGCCCCCACCACTGGTGAACAAGCTCATGGATCATGACTTCGCCAGAACCGGCCCCTTTTCCGGTGTCTCCCAGATTCGCAGCGGTAAAATCCGCCTCGTCCAGCAAGCTTGCGCCGTCCGCTGCATATCCGCCTCCGGTTACCCGGCTCTGAATGAGCTTGAGATTATCTCCCATACCGAAAGAAAGCGGACCATAGTGTTCGGTACAGTAATCCACAACCGCACGGACAGCATCTACAGCTCCGGCGGATTCCATCACCGACTGGTGCTTGCGTCCGTAGTAGAATTCGATAGTAATGCCGCCTGCTTCGATCTCCTCGCATATGTAGTCTCCGGCGTAGAGAATCCCGCCTGTGCCGTTGTCCTCATAGCGCCATGTGGCGGTGCCGTCCTCATGTTCCGTCACAAGCTCCGCCTCGCTTGCACAGAAGGGTATCACGGTCATTCCTTTGGGCAGAGTGATCTCTATCGTGGCAGGGTACATTCCTTCGTCGGGCATTACATTCATAAGCCGCGGCGCAAGCGCTGCATTTTCAAGGCAGATATATTCATCACTGATCTCTGCGCTGCCCTGCATAATAGACATGTTACGGCTCTCCTGCGGAAAACCGCTGTATTCTACTACAAGCTCCACGTCCTCCGCCGCAGGGATTTCGGCCTCCAGCATGGCTTCGTTAAACTCCTGATACTCCCCGACGGAAAAGGGTACGTCCTCTCCGTTCGCTTTTACCGAAGAGACGGTATAACCCGGGGTGACCCCAAAGGCTGCCGTTTGCGCCTGCCCGGAGGAGTTTAGAAACCTGTACGTTGCCATGCCTGTTACAGTGCCTGCGGCAGTATCCGGATAGACTTCCGCAGTGCGTTCGGTGCAGACAACGCCTTCGAGATATGGAATCTCCAAAAAGCTCATGGCAGTTTCATCCGGATTGCTGTGATCCACGATTGGCTGAGCTGCGTAAGCAACACCTGAGCAGACAATCAAGAGTACAGCGATAACAGGCCGGTATACCCGACGGCTGCTGCGTAGCAAGGAGCCAAGTATACCTTTCCCATGCTGACGGATACAGCACCAGGACAATATCCATACACCACTAAGCGCCGCAAGCCACGTCAGGCGCATATATGCAACAGAGCGGAAAATGCGAAAGTTTGTAAAATCGTCCGACAGCGCCCATACGCAGGGGTTCAGCCAGCACAGCTGCCAATTATTCGCCCATATCGTCAGGCTCAATCCGGCAAAAGCCGCGAACAAAACGATAGACAAATCGGCTCTCTGCGTAAACTGGTAGCAAGCGGCAGCCGCCAGAATCGAACAAGGCAGGGCAAGCCCCATAAAAAGCAGATAGGCAAGACAGTAATTTGTCATGTCCAATACAGAGCCGGCCTGCGCAAATGTGACCGGAAGCCATATTAGCATGGTAAGAAACAGTCCAAGCAATGACGTAACGATCAGCGCCAGCATTCGTATCAGGGCGCTGCGCATTGGCGAAACTATGGCATTCATCAGGATATCCACGCGGCTGCGGCCGGAGCGATCCATCTCATAGATTGTAAGTAGCCCGAAAAGAATACCGCTCACCACACCGCCGGCTATAGCCGGGTTGGCAAGGTACATCGACAGCATGGTTTCGGCAGTGGCGCTCTTATAGAGCGTCAGTCCAGCCACAGGCGAGATGACAGTCAGAAGAAGAATCAGCCACGTCAGACGGCTTTGCAGCAGCCGGCTCACTTCAAGCGAAAAATTTCTGAGCGTTTTCATTGGCGCACCTCCTTGGAGATAAGATAGAGATACGCGTCCTCAAGCGTTGGTTCCTCCGGCGTAACATAGCCGGGCAGCGTATCTGCAACCACACGACAGCGGACGCCGCTGCCCGTATTGACCCGCGCCGTGATATGCAGCCCACGTTCCTGAGCAGTATTTTGCTCTAAGAATACGCCGACATGTCCCGCGGCAGAGCGGATCAGCTGCTCTGGCGTGCCGGTAAACAATATCCTGCCGTGGTTGATTACGATGAGGCGGTCGCACACCGACTGCACGTCCTCTATGATATGGGTAGACAACAGCACTAAGCGGTTTTGTGCGGTTTGAGAAAACAAATTTCGGAAATGGATCCGTTCCTCGGGATCCAGACCCACTGTGGGCTCGTCGAAAATCAGGAAAGGGGGGTCACCAAGCAGAGCCTGCGCGATGCCGACACGTTGGCGCTGTCCTCCGGATAATGCACGAATTCTGGATCTTTTCTTTTCTTCCAGATTCACAGCTTTGATGACCTCACGAATGGCAGCTTTTGGATTGCGAAGCCCCTTTAGGGCAGCCATGTAGTCCAAAAACTGCGTCACGGTGAGCTCGTCGAAGAGTCCAAAATCCTGCGGCAGGTAACCGAGTCGGGATTTTAATGCACGTTCAGATTTGGCCAGAGGGCGGCCGTCCACTTGAATCGTACCGGAGGTGGGCAGCAGCGCTGTCACCAGCAGCTTCATCAAGGTGGATTTCCCGGCGCCATTCGGGCCAAGCAGCCCGATCAGGCTTGGTGTGCGCAGTTCAAGGGTGAGATCTTTTAAAGCCTGTTTCCCGTTTGGATATGTCATGCTGACATTTTGAATGTTGATTTCCATTGTATCTGGTTCCTTTCTGTTTGAGATGATACAGAAAGTATACCAACCCAATATGGAGTGAACTTGGAGATTATATGTGTTTTGTGTGGAGAATTTCAGACAAAAAATCAGACAGGAAACCCAGCGATCTCCTGTCCAATATACTTTCTTCATTACAATTTATTTTTTATTGCTTTCAAACGGATTTGTGCCCAGCTTTGAAAAATAAATTTCTAAAGCAGATTCAATATATGGGTTCACTGCCTTCTGCTTTTCCTCCCATTCATTTTCTGCATTATTAAAATTACCGATTTCCATCAGCTTTGGAAGCATGCTCATATCTCCGTCTGTAAACTCCATAATAAGCTCCCAATAGGATTTTATAAGTTGCTGGCATTGTTCGCTTTCAGACGGTATATGATCCTTTTGCAGCTGATATAGCGCATCACTCAAATCATTAAATCGTTCCAAAAAGCTAATCCCACTTTCCTTGTCAAAATGGCTGCGAATATGATCAAGCGTTTCATCGTCAAACCGTTTTATGAGATAGTAGAACTCATTTTTCATTTGCAGATTGACTATGATATCGGCATATTTTTTAAAATTCACCGTCTGCATTTTGAGTACCTCCGTCCGCAGTTGTTCAATTGCCTCAAGCGAGCCGGAGAGCTGTTCTATTTTTCTGCGTATGTCCTCCGCCTGTTCGGCAAGAATTTTTGCAACATCATCAGGCTTTTCCAAAGGTATTAAACGATTTTTGATATCCTCCAGTGAAAAACCTAAAGATTTCAGGGATAGGATCTGATGAAGCGTGACCAAATCTTTATCAGTGTAAAGCCTTCGTCCTCCTTCGCTTTCTGCCGATGGGGGCAACACCCCTTCCTTGTCATAATATTGAAGGGTGCGAACGGTGATCCCCATTTTCTTGGCAACTTCTCCGATCGTCATGTACCCTTTTGGTATTGCTCTGTATTTTTCCATCATTATTTCACCTCCTGAAACCTATTATAAACCATGACGCTGCGTCATAAGCAAGACTTTTTTTATTATTTTTATTCTGTTGAGGTGAGTTTTTTCAAGACACAATGGCATGATGTATTATGAAAACGAAACCATTGCCCGTACACCGTCCTCTGTATTTTCAATCGTGCAGGAAGCGTGGTGTTTTTCGAGTATCATCCGTACCAGGTACAGTCCTAATCCGCTTCCGCCGGTACTTCGGTTTCGGGAGTCTTCATCCCTATAAAAGGCTTCAAAAAGATGGGGGAGCGCGTCATCCTGAATATGCACACCGGTATTTTCTATAGTAAAGGCAGGTTTGTCCTGTCTGATGCCGCACCATACTCGAATCTCAGCTCCATCAGGAGAGTAGAGGATTGCGTTGGAAAGAAGATTTCCGATCGCTTTGCCAAGCAAAGACGCATCACCGGTCACAGTAATCTCCGGATTTAGCTGTATCGCAAGCCGCTGCCCGCGCTGCTCTATCAACTCCTTCACAAAATCAAGCTGTCTTTCTATGAGTGCTGATAGCTCGAGCGATTCCTGCTTAACAGTCGCCGCGCCGGTTTCCATCCGGGAAATAGAGAGCATTTCCTGTATCAAGTGCTCCATACGTCCTGTGACCTGAAGCGAGCGGAGCAAATATTTATCCCGGTCTTGGTATACGTCGATTCCTTCAAGCATTCCGGACAGCTGTCCCTTTAGGATTGTGACCGGCGTTTTCAGCTCATGCGATGCGGCCGAGAAAAATGCGCGCAGAGCGCGATTTGCAGCTTCAAGTTCCTCAAGCGCGGCAGACAGCCGCTGTGACATCTGATCCAGGCTGTGTCCCAATGTGCCGATCTCATCGCGGCGCTGTTCATTGCATTTCCAATTAAAATCGAGCTCCGACATCTTCTTTGCAATACCGCTGAGACGGACGATCGGACGGGTAATATATCTGGAGTAGATAAAAGCACATAGCAATGAAAGTACAAGCAGCACCAGCAGCAGCCAAGGCGCCATCTGGATCAGTGCCCGTACCGCAAGATTTTCTTCCTCAAGATGCGGCGTCACATAAAGCGAGTATCTCTCAGGCCGGTCGGAAAAGGTTACATCGGCAATAATCGAGTATTGCTGCATTGTCGTAACGGTCGTTGTATTTCCGGTACCCTCCGCTACCGAAACACCCAATGATGAGGAAACACTGCCGTCCTCACCGGAGCCGTCTGTTGAGACTTTAATATTGTCGTCCTTGTACTTCGACTGCATAGAAAGTTCAGAGCCCGTGTCGGCAATTTCGCCGTCTGAGTTCAGCAGCATGACGTCCGCTCGGGTGGAACGTATAAAGTCGTCCAAAACGGGACCGCAGTCTTCAAATTTGGTTTCTTCCAGCCGTTCTACGAGAGCGTCTGTCTGCTGCTGCAGGTCGCTGTTGACCACCGAGGTATACATGCTCGGAGTGGCAAACGCGATCAGCGCAAAGGTAACGGCGCCGGCACAGAGCAGGATGAAAGAAGTTATCAAAAAAATACGTGCGGTTAGGCTTTCACTCAGTTTCTTTCGCAGCACGATACCCCACACCCCTTACTGTTTCGATATAGTCCCGCCCCAGCTTATGGCGGAGGTTTTTGATGTGGCTGTCCACCACACGCTCATCTCCGAAAAAGTCATAACCCCACAGCTTGGAGAGCAGCATTTCTCTGGAAAACACACGTCCGGGCGCAGACAGGAACGTATGCAAAAGCTCAAATTCCTTTGCAGTCAGTTCCAGCAGCTGCCCATCCAAAAAGGCTTCCCTTGTGTCCGTGTCTATCACCAGATCACGATAGCGCAAACGGTTATCTTCATTCGTCCCTGCGGTTCTTTTCAGGATCACGCGGATCTTTTCCAAAAGAACGGGCATGGAGAAGGGTTTCGTGACATAGTCGTCCACATCGAGTCCAAAGCCGCGCAGCTGCTGCTCTTCACCGTCTAATGCAGTGAGCATCAGGATAGGAACTTGCGACTGACCGCGGATCATTTCACATACACCGAACCCATCGATCTTTGGAATCATGATATCAAGCAAAACAAGGTCGAATGGCCGAGACTGAAAGAGTGTCAGCGCCGCCACGCCGTCGCCCGCAACAGAAGGCGCATACCCGGCATTCCGCAGATAGGCGCAAAGCAGCTCCTGAATATCCGGTTCGTCCTCTACTATTAAAATATTCTTCATAAACAATCACCTATTAGATTATATCACGGAATTATGAATTTACGATGGAGAAATTATAAATTGTGAAATATTTTTATAGCCAATATTTGCAGATTCTTTTTTTGTAACGTGTGTCTTGTCATAATCCAATAAGCTTTGCCACTACATCGGCATCATTTATGTATGGGTCCTTCCAATACCTTGAGTCGTATGAATTGCTTGCGTTATCTCCCAGTACATAATAACAGTTGTCCGGTACGGTATGCATATGCCCGGAGATTGATATGGTATCACCCTGAGACGCAGCAATGCGCTTGACCAGCAGACTGTCGCCTCTGCGGAAAATGATAATATCCCCGTTTTTTAGTTCGCCGTGCCAACGTAATCCTAAAATGACACTGCCGGCTTTTAATGTCGGTTCCATAGACGAACTGGGTACATAACCGATGAAGAAGATCATCCGGAAGATAATTGTCATTAGAACCAGGCACAAGACCGGTATAATGATAATATAACGCTTCTTCATATAATGGCTCCAGACAGCCGGTATGCCTGTATTTCGGGACGGCTTTTCAAAAACTTACGAGCTTTGGATGCCCATGATGTTACTAAATTAGGCGCAGCATGCATGTGCGCACCAATCTCACTGCTGCTGTATCCCTGGCTCATCCAGATAAGAACGTCTATGCCTTTTGCTTCTGAAGGCCAGGCATAAGCTTTTAGCTTTTTCAGTGTGGTATAAAGCTCTTTTAACTCCACATTTTCAAATGCGGTATTCTCGGGTGAGAAGAGATGATAGTCTTCGGGAAGCTCTTCACACTGTATTTTTTTCGTCTCACTTATTAGGGCATCGCAGATCTCGTTCCATATCAGCCGATATGCATATGTAGAAAAACATCCGCCTTTGTCGGTCGCGGCGGCCTTGCAAAGACCAACACATCCAATCTGGTAAAGATCCTCATAGGAATAAAATCCGGAACTATTGAGACTATGAACCTTATCCTTTATGACTTTACCCACCAAGCCCATATTATCTTTCACTTTTTGTTGTATTTCGGGATTTACTTTCATGATGCAAACGCCTCCTTTCCCGAACCTTTCAATCTTTTGAGTTTCTTATGCTTCTGAAAATGTTCCACAGCTTTTTGACTTTCTTCAATCACGAGTTTACAGTAATATTCACCAAGATAGCCAATATGAGCCTGGGACAGCGGCGCTGATATAAGGTTTGCCAGCCAAAGGTACGCTTCTTGTTTTGTCATCATCCCACTGCGATAAAGCTGGTCAAAATAATGATGTGCCGTATTTCTTAAATTCCGTAGTTCATGATTGGCCATTGTCCCGACTGGAATTCGGGTACCTGCATGTGTTCTGACATAAGCATCACACTCAGGATAGTTTGAACACACATAAAGCATGGTTCCACGGCTGTTATCACGGTAAATTCCTTCCGCGCTCCTATAGATCACGGTGCTCCCACAATATGGGCAGCGCATTGCTCGGTCTTTCATTCCCTTTCTTTTTTTCTTCTTTTTCATAACGTAAAAACACCTCCTTTAAGTAACAAAAAAAGCCGGAAGTCTGCAAAAAAACAAAGCAGAATCAAGCGCTGAAATATTGGTGTCTCATTCAGCATCGACTCTGCATGTAATTAAGCAGCCTTCCGGCTGGTAATATTCAATTTTGGCCTGCACCATTGTGGATTGCTCAGTGCGCTAAATCCGTAACGGTTCCCTCTCCCGCGGGGAAAGGTCTAACACCGTGAATTCATTCGATGTACCGAAAGCCTGGGCGCAAGCCCTTGCCACATGATTAGTATAGCAGAATGCAATCCTAATGTCAAGCCTTATAGTAATATTTTTAATAATATAATTAAAATTTATTACATTTAGCTATATTTAAAGTTTTTAAATGAGTCTGACAGCGATTATTCGTCATCTTCACCATCATATTCATCATCGTCATTTTCGTTAGGCCTACGTTTGCCCAAAACATACAATGTAATCAAGGTGCCAACAGATAACACAATGCCGCCTCCAAATAAAACAATATGAAATACCGGGATGCCGGCAACAGTGTTTTCTGTTTCTGAACTGACTTCATTGGCTGATGATGTGGTTATATCAACTTGATCTCCCTGTGTGGCAAGGGCCTGCATCTGAATCAATACCGGTTCCGGGATCGGAATATCCGATTGCAGACACGATAAGATATACTGCTTGCTGCCTCCGATTTCAAGACGCAGAACGCCGTCGTTACCAACATAGACGGGTCCCGGATAAACTCCCGCGTCAGTACGGAATACAAACCCGACCCCGGCCCATGCTGTGCCGAGCTGAATCTCTAATTCAGAAGCTTCAAGAACCTGTAATTCGTTTCCGTCAGTTCCCTGAGATACCGCCTGTGCAGGTATTGTAAACATGCTGATTGCAAAGAATAGGCATAGGAATAACGGAATAATCCGAGTTTTAAAATTTGTTTTCATTGTTATGACCATTCCTTTCCGCTGCGCTACAAGGCACAAAAGGTGATGAAACCTAATACTGTAGTGCAGTATTCTAAATTTTGTGTTAAAATGATACTTGAAGATGCAGGCACACTACACAGCACGTGGAGGTGAGTGGGAACAGCTATTTTGACTGACCGCATTGTTATGTGTGCCGGATACTCTTTCAAGCACAAATGAGTAGGGCTTTGTACCCTGTAACCTTATCTTTGGAGAGACAGTCTACTTCAATCTTTCAGCGAGTATCCAGTCCCTGCCTGTTATCCTCAAAAAATATATTTTTTAGGAGTGTGTTATGTTAAAAATTGTTTATCCTATCTGCTGTGGTATGGACGTTCACAAATCTTTTATTGTCGCTTGTATAGCTTCAACCAACGACAAGGGCGTTACTACCTACAAAAGCAAACGTTTCTCAACTTTTACTAATGATTTGCGTTTCTGTGCAAAGTGGCTTGCCGAAAACAACTGCCAAGACGTCTGCATGGAGTCTACCGGTAAGTATTGGATTCCTGTCTACAATATCCTTGAACCGTCCTGCAATATCGTTCTTGCCCATCCTAAGTATGTGAAATCTATCCGCGGCAAGAAAACCGATAAAAAGGATGCCAAATGGATTGCCGACATCTTTAAGCACGACCTCGTTTCCGGCAGCTTTATGCCTCCTGCTGATATTCGCCAGCTCCGCGATTTAATGCGCTACCATTTTAAGCTGACAAATTTCACAACAGGTGAAAAGAATCGTATGCAGAATTGTCTTACCATGTCTAATCTAAAATTAGACGATGTGTTTTCTGATGTTTTTGGTAAAGCTTCAACAAATATCATAAATCACTTGCTTTCCAATCCCTCAGAAAAGCTGACCGATATATCTAGCTTTCGCACAAAAGGAATGAAAGCTACTGATGAGCAGGTGTTGTCTGCCGTTGACGGCTGCATATGTGCAGAACAAGCTGAAAAAATGCGTATTATTCGTTCTCATATGGATAATCTTGAGCTGTGCAAGCTGAATTTGGAGTCTCTCATTCTTTCCGTAAGTGAGAAATATCTTCCACAATTAAATCTCGTTTTGACGGTGCCGGGTATCAAAACCTTTTCCGCTATCACCATAATCTCAGAAATCGGTGTTGATATGTCCGTGTTCCCAACCTCAAAGCATTTGTGCTCTTGGGCTGGTCTTACTCCTCAAAACAACGAAAGTGCCGGAAAGAAGAAAACTACCAGAATCAGCCGTGCAGGTGCATACATAAAACCATTGCTTGTTCAGTGTGCCTTAAGCGCCATCCGCAAGAAAAGCAATCCCGAAATACGGAATCGTTATCTTTCTATTAAAAAACGCAGAGGTCACAAGAAAGCTATTATTGCTATTGCCAGAATGCTTCTAACGTCAATCTACAATATTCTTAAAAAAAATGAGCCCTACAATGCCGAGTTTTACCGTCAGGCAGACAAGCCGCCTGTACACAGAACAGTCACTGTTGACGAAGCCATTTACATTTTGCAGCGTCAAGGCTATATTGTGACCCCATCAACTGTCTGACAGTTACGCAAATCTTTTTTTGACCATTTACCGATGGTCTGTTTGCCATGCCTTTTTATTCTGTATTATATTTTTCTTTATTTGTTTTTTGTTTCAACCTTTCCTCCTGTTAAAAATATAGAGGGAGCTTGCGCTCCCTCCAGACAGATTTATTATTTTACCCAAGTTTCCTCTTCAGAATCGACAATCGCCATATGATCGTTTGCTGACTCCATTATATCGTAATATCCCCAATGTGCATTGCTCTTAAGGTCGGTGAAT
The DNA here is from genome assembly GCA_905215805.1 of uncultured bacterium. Taxonomy (GTDB): domain Bacteria; phylum Bacillota; class Clostridia; order UBA1381; family UBA1381; genus UMGS1958. The sequence goes on from CAJMRL010000001.1 coordinate 74,786, forward strand.
TTATTAAGCGCAGCCAGGTTATCATTGATAAATTCCTTGTCCGGTGTCCGTCCTGTTGCACGGTTAACCACAGTCACGACCTCGGCGCGGGTGATGTTTACATCCGGCTTAAAGCTACCGTCTGCATATCCGTTGAGCCATTTTTCGTTGGTAGCGTATGCAATGTCGTCGTAAGCCCAGTGGCTGTTGTTTAAGTCGTTGTACTTGATGCTGATTGCACTGCTGCCAAGTTCATAGAATAGATCGTAGCAGCGTACAGCCATGGCAACAAACTCTGCTCTTGTGACAGACGCATTTGGTCTGAAAGTACCGTCCTCATACCCTTTGATGACATCATACTTTGCAAGATAACCTACATATGCGGCAAACCAATCGTTTTGTGATACATCAGAAAAGCCTGCATTCCCGCTGATGGATTCACCTTTTGCTTCGGATATCAGTCGTGCGAAAATGGTTGCAGCCTCGGCACGGGTCATATCTCCGTCCGGTCTGAAGGTTCCATCTTCATAGCCTACAATATATGCTTTATGTTCCTGAGCGGGTAAAATGACAATACCGTTATTATCTGTTGTACCCGTAATTTCATTGCCATCTCTGTCTTTTAGAACAACAGTATAGTCCGCTTTGGCGTTGCCGTTTCTATCGGTTACAGTGATTGTATACCAATTATCATCATCTAAAGATTTACCTGTGGGCAAAGTCAGTGTTACTTTATCTGTTCCAGTGGATTTGGAAACGGAAACAGACTTGCCGTCTTTATCGGTGACTTTGACGTTGACGGAATTATAGCTGCTGCTCCAGCCGCCGCCTCCTCCGCCGGAAGATGAACCACCGCCGCCGGTTCCGCCTCCGCCTGTGGATTTCACAGGCAATGTTACTTTACCCTGCGAATTAGTTGTACCGCTCTTTGATGTGGATTTATCCTTAACAGTTACCGAAACGCCTTGAACAGGCTCACCGTCTTTATCAAGCACCGTTACGGTTGTCTGGTTGGAGGTCGTCAAAGTATGTGTATCCGGAAGGGTTACAGTAATTTTTCCGTCCTCGATTTTGACAAGTGCATTTGCAATATTTCCATCATTATTGGTAACAGTTACAGTATAGGAAGTTTCAGTATCTCCTGTATCCGGCTCACCGTCGCCGTCTGTATCTTCACCGGGTTTATCTTCTGTAATATCCCCGTTGCCATCGTCGCCGGTTACATCTTCATTAAGCGGCGGTACAGTCACTTTACCGTTTTTATCTGTTACACCGCTGGCCGATACAGGGCGTTCCGGAGAAGTTTCGGAGTTTTCGTCTCCTTCTGACTGATCCGGTGCTCCTGTAGCATCCGGCTCAACAGTAGCTTCTGGCGCTTGGGTTGCTTCCGGTTCTTCTGACGGTGCGGGGCTTTCTTCTGGTCCGCTTACATCAGGTGTTTCTTCCGGCTGCTCTGTCTGCTCAGCAGTTTCGGTTATAATGACCGGCATACCGGAAACAGGCGTGTTATCCGCCTTATTCAATACGGTAACTGTTACGCGGTTTGCATGATCATCGACCGCAATACCAGCCGGAAGCTGTACGGATATGTTTTCGATCTCCGTTATATTGCCGCTTGCATCCGGCTGGCTCTGGGTAGTGCTGAGTGTTACGAATGCTTTTTCGATTGCACCCGTCTCATTGACAACCGTTACAATATACCCGTCCACTTCACAATATCCGTTAACGTCTGTATAATCAATATTTGTGGGTGGTACGGTTGCCTGACCGTTTTCATTTGTCAAATTTGTCTCACTCTTTTCCGTACTGTCAGTGAATGTTACACTCATATCTTTTACAGGTTTATTCTCGCTGTCAGTAACAGTTGCTGTAATCCTGTTTTCGATATCAATCAGTACGCCTTCTGGCAGTTTCACATTGAGCTTGCCATCAGTTATTGTGATAAAAGCGTTTTCGATCGGTTTTGTTTCATCTGTTATCAGAACATTGTAGCCGTTTACAACGCCTTTCCCGTCGCTGTCTGTATAATCCTCTGTAACAGGCGGAACGATAACTCTTCCGAATTCATCGGTTATACCTGTGTAAGATGATTCTGCCAGATCCGTCACAGTAACAGTCTTTCCTGCAATCGGATTGCCGACAGAATCCAGCACCGTCACCGTAATGCGATTGGCGTGGGTGATTGTTTTGCCCTCCGGAAGTGTAACCGAAATGCTGTCATCCTCATTATAAACCACGTAAGCATTTGGGATCACACCAAGTTCATCATTGACAATCACATTGATCTGCTCTACATTGACTTTACCATCCTCATCGGTATAGCCGTCGCTCGCTGTAGGAAGAGTAAGTTTACCGTAGATGTCGGTGACACCTTTTTCTATAAAGTCTGCGTCTCCTAAAGCAATTATGGTGACACCTTTCTGTGCATTACCATTCTGATCGGTAACGGTAACAATGACCGGATTTTCCCTTGTAGGTTTCACGCCGTCAGCGAGGTCAACAACAAGATTGTTGCTTTCACCAATATAGATATCACAGTTTGGAATTATAACACTGGTCTTGTCTGTCACGGTAACTACATACGTCTTTTTCTCATCGCCGTCATCTGTTCCAACAGTACCATTATCATCACCTGTTGAACTCTGATTGTTCGGAACGACCAGCTGACCGTTTTTATCAGTAGAACCCGTGGCAGCGTTGTTGTTCTTATCGTAGATAAATATCTGTAAACCCGCTGCAGGTTCCTGTGTGTCAGTATGGAATGCTGTGATCGTCGTTCTGTCCTCATAATCGAGCAAACGACCGTCTGGCAGTTTGATTGTTACATTATCTTCAACATCAATGGTAATTTCCGAATCAAATACCGGTTTACCATTTTCATCGGTCAAGATGATGGAGTAATCACCGACCTCCGCATCGCCGTCCTCATCGGAGTGATCGGTGTCAACAAGCTGCGGGATCTCCACGGTCTGCAATACCGTACCGCAAGTCAAGCACTCGATATGCTTGCTGCCTGCACTTTCAATCGTTGCCGGTATATCAATGATCCACTCGGAAGGAGAATGTCCAAGCGGTTCCTTGTATTCTGCCTTGTAGCTGTGTCCGCATGCAGAGCAGGTATAGGTTGTGTATCCAAGTGTCAGGCAAGTCGGCTCGGTTACCACCGTTTCATAACTGTGCGCTGTTTTATCCGTGTAATCACCCACATAGCTGTCGCCGCAGGACTTACAGGTGTACGTTGTATAACCCATCTCGGTACAGGTTGATGCAGTTACAACTGCATCATAGTCGTGAGGTAATTTATCTGTATAATTATCCTTATAACTATCGCCGCAGCTTTCACATACAAAAGTTGTATAACCCATCTCTGTGCAGGTAGGCGGCGTTACAGTTTCAATATAATGATGCTGCTCACAATCTGTTAAATCCCCAATATATTCCTTGCCGCAATCCGGGCAGGTATAAATCGTGTAGCCATGCTCAGTGCAGGTTGGGGGAATGACCTGCTGGCTGTAATTGTGCTCCGTCATCTCGGTATAATCAGCAATATAACTGTCTCCGCAAACAGAACAGGTATAGGTCGTATATCCCATTTCGGTACAAGTAGGCTGCGTAACAACACCCTCATAGCTGTGCGGTAATTTTTCGGTATAATCGGATATATACTCGTCGCCGCAATCGTTACAGGTATAGGTTGTATATCCATGTTCGGTACAGGTCGGATTTGTTACAACCGCATTGTAATCATGTTCTGCTTTATCCGTATAATCCGATGTATAGCTGTCGCCGCAGTCGGGGCAGGTATAGACTGTATAACCCATTGCCGTACAGGTTGGGGCTACTATTTCCGTTTCATAATGATGCCCTGTTGCTTGTGCCAAAACTGTACCGCAGACTTCGCAGAGCTGCGGCGTTGTGCAGGTCGCTTCTGCACCGGGTGTATGACCAGTAGCCGACTCGGCTTTTATCATTTTTTCGTCACAGCCATTGTTTTGACAGTGATATTCAATGACTCCTTCGCCTGTACAAGTAGGGGAAGTAACTTCAGTGCCCTCGTCCCATGAATGACCGATTGGATCGGTGTAATCCGAAACATAATTCAAACCACACATGGTGCAAGTAGAAGTGGTATAACCCTGATCTGTACAAGTCGGCTCTTTCGTAATTCTTTCAAATGCATGCGAAATAATCGGAGTGATGCTGTCCATATAGGTATCGCCGCAAACCGTACAGGTATACTCGGTATAACCTACATTGCGGCAAGTAGGAGCAATGACCTCGCTTGTATAGCTGTGGCTGCCGGTAGGAGTCGTTTCCTCATGAAAGTCACCGCAGTTTTTACAAAGTGTCAAGACAAGCCCGCCTTGTTTACAGGTTGCTTCACGGATCGTAATATCCTCATAATCATGACCGTTTGCAGGGGTGTAATTGCGCTTTTCTAATCGACCGCAGCCGTCACACTGCCATCTTTCAAATCCCAGATCAGTACAGGTTGGCGCAACGGTTTCTACGTAGCGGTAGTCATGAACATGAGGCGTATTTGCACTTCCGTCTGAATTTCCGCCGGTACTATCCTCGCTTGAGTTGTCTTCCAGAAGCCAAACGTAGGATACGCCGTTTTCAATCATGTTCTCGCCGTTGTATTCGTAATCGATCTCATAATAAATAGGGTAATAGCCCGCACTGGTATAATTGGGAGCCGACGTAAGATTGCAGCTTCCCGCCTTTGTCCCATATCGGATAGAAGTATGTACACCGGCATCTGATAAATCGGAAACCGTTACAGTATGCGCGCTACCATCTTCTACACCGTAATAGGAACTGACAACAGATTTTGCGGTTAGATATTCAGTGGTCTCATAGTCGCATTCATCGCAGGACTCAGCTACGTAAAACCTACTGTTGCCAAGCTGCGCATCGATCGTTTCGGTAAAGTTATGCCGCTCCCTGTTTTCTGTCGCTTGTGCGTGTGTCCCTTTACAAAACTGACAATACTGTCCCTTTTTCAAAATGGTAGTATGATAGGTTTCATTATATGGTTCGTATGTTGTATTGTCAAAATCGTAAAAGAAATTGTGGTCGCAGGAATAGAGCGTATATACGTTTTTGTTATAACTATAGATATCCGGTCCTTCTACGCTATTCATAGTACCACATGTCTGGCAGACCGATTTGGATAGCGATAGGTAAGGCTTTGATGTCATCGCTGCCTTTTCCCCCGCTTCACACCGTGCGTGCGACTTTCACCGCACACGGCGTTCCATCAATATTGCTTGTCAGATTATATCGTATAGATTTCCAAAGCTTTTGAATATTACTTAATTTCAATGTTCCCGCATAACTTTCTCAGTACATTGATTTTCTTCAGCATTTCATTATCAGGTTTTATCAAGGAAATGTATGCGTCGATAGTTTCCCGCTTTGCCGCGTGAACAAGCGTATGCACGTCTTTATGCAGTATAACAAGGTTTTTATATTCATCAGTGCCGCCTTGCTGTTTTGGAATTTTATGATGACAATGAATTTCATCAATCCATAATACATTTCCCGTAACAGCACATCTGCCGTATTGTGCGGTATATACAGAAAGTCGGTTATCCATATATTCAATACTTCGGTTGCATACTGTAGTTTTGGATAACATATGCATTACCGTAATTACATCATCGCTGAATTTCAGATTTTGATGTATTTCCTGTCTGCCTTTCTCTGTATATTTGCATACAGTTCCTTTTTGATGATGAGCATTTCTCGTCTTGATATATCCGATAGGGCATAACGGAAAGCCCATAATATATCGGACTTGTTTGCTTCTGCCGTAATTTTCTTTGATATATCTGTTTACGATTTCGCCCTTTTTCTTAACCCGTTTGCCAAAACCTCTTAATTTCCCGTCAATTCTCCATTGCATTTTTATGCAGTCCAAACTTATACAAGTAGCAATTCTGTAGTAGTTATGAATACCAATAACCATTGAATTATAGATATTTATCGCTGTCGCTTCATATTTTGCACTTTTAGGATGCTTAATACATTCGAGCTGCTTAACCAATTTGTCCGTTTCTCTTTCCAATGCTTTATCCGACATATGAGAACAGACAATATATTTATTGCCCTTTTTTACAGCTTTCATCTTGAACCCCAGAAAATCGGAGTAATGCTTTTTTAAGTTGATTACCCTTGATTTTTCCTCGCTGATTTCAAGTTTAAGCCTATCTTTAATCCATTGTTTGACCGCAACAAATATTCTGTCTGCCGATTGACGATTTTTACAGAATATCTTAAAGTCGTCAGCGTATCTTACGATAAACATTTCTTTCAGATTGCTTTGTCTTAACACTTTATATACATTTCCTCTGTTGATGTGACCGTTCCCATAATCATACACTTTAATGTTATTATGCGTAGGCATTGTTTCCCACTGACTGCTTATCCACCAATCCAATTCATTTAGAACAATATTGGCAAGCAACGGTGATAAAATCCCGCCCTGCGGAGTTCCCCTTGTCGGATATACCTTATCGCCGTTTGGCATTATTATCGGAGCTTTGAGCATTGCTTTAATTATGCAGATTAACTTTTTGTCCCGTATGCCCATTGTCCACATTTGTTTTATTAACTTAGAATGGTCTACATTGTCAAAGAAACCCTTAATATCTACATCAACGACAAAATGTAAATGCTGTGATTGTATCATCTTACAACATTGTGCTATTGCGTGCTCCGCTGATTTATTGGGGCGGAAGCCGTTTGAGTGTTTGTGAAATTTTGCTTCACATATCGGCTCAAGCACTTGCAGAATACATTGCTGTACAAGTCTGTCGAGAATTGTAGGGATACCGAGCGGTCGTTTCTTTCCGTTCGGTTTTGGTATTTCCACCCGTTTTACAGGCTTTGGGTCATACCATTTTAGTTTTTGCTGAATTATATCAATATACGAATTGATTGGGATTTTCTCAATATCCGTAATATTGGCTCCGTCAACGCCGCTTGTATTACTTCCGCTGTTGCGCTTAATGTTTCTGTATGCCATTCTTATGTTGTTTTCATCTGCGATGATTTCCATAAGATTTGTAAAGTTTTTATTATCCTTACTGTCTACATACAATTTATCAAGCACTTCTTGCATATCGTAATATTCAGCGTGTCGGAGCTTTTTCTGCTTTGTCATAGGCAACTCCTCCTTTCGGATTTGTTTTTCTTTGTCATACTCGAAGCTATGATTATCTATACCTATAACTATCTGAGCAATATTGACTGGCGGCTATCCCTCAGCTATGTTATCCATAGCTTCATAGGTACTGTGCCGCCGCTTTCGGTCGGATAAAATTGAGTTCCCTCAGCTCACTTTGCTCAATTAAAGCTGTTTCCTCAATAACGCACTCTGTGTAATCAGATTAACATACGTTCCGACTTTCCCACGTTCCGATAATCCTATCTTTGCATATATACTTAGGTGTCTGCTCTAATCCTGTCAGCTTGACAGCGCCTTTAACGCTGTAAGGTATTTCATAAATGGACTTCTTACTTTACCTCACTGACCACTCCTAAGAGTGCCGCTGCATTTCTACAGCGTCTACCTATAGACTTGTGAATTCGCAGTTTTCGTCAGACCTTTGACAGTCGTTCTCACCATATATATTTTATAGACCTCCGGCATATCAGCTGCATATCCCGCCTCCGGGACACTTTCGTGTAACATTTATCTGTTACTTACGGCAGCTTTCTGCCGACTTCACCGAGCTTATGACATTTGATGATTACACATCAAACGCCATTCGGAGTATTAAGGCGGCGTTTCAAGGCGTTACCCTATCATTCCACCTGTCGGATTATCAGTTCTCCTAAACTGAAACTGTTACGTTCTTTGTTTAGTGCATAAGCTTTTCACTTATGAACGTGTCGCACTCCATTGATAACCGGTATAATATGCGTCGATCCCGGGCGTACCGTCATCAAGATTCCCCGTACCATTGCCGCTGATCAAGGTGCCGTCAGAGTATTTAACGCCACGGTTCAGCGCTGTCTCTCCTGATTTCGTATACTCAGGCACTCGGTAGGTAAGCCCCAGTGTATCCCGTTCGCATACGGTACAGTAACTGGTCTCATAGGTTGTCGTTGCGTTTAGGTCTAATTCGTTTGTTCTGCCATTTGCCTTAAGCCATATATCAGCAGGATCGACATAATCACTGGCTTGTGACGCAAATGTGATTGTCGGCATAAGCGTCAGCAGCATGGAAACTGCAAGGATTGCCGACAGAATGGATTTGATTTTGCTTTTGATTTTCATCTCAAAAAATCCTCCTTGAAATTTTTATTGTTCTTTTCTATTGGTATATACTTTGCACAGCTTGTTCCGTTGTGGCAGGATAAGTATGGACAAAAGGGATTTCTTTCATCAAGCAGATAAGTTTCCTGACCAATTTTACAAGTTGGGCAAAGTTGAACACCAGAAGATTTGTGTGCCATTTTCCTTTCCTATTGCCGATCTTTAAGCCGTCAGTCTGCGATAGCCCTTATCGGCTTCATCAATGCAGCGATTCAGCATTTCAAAAAAACGAGCTGGATCTATTTCCTTATCGAGCCAATGCGTAGCCCTATAAGAATAGCATCCAACTTCATCGTTGATTGCATGACTGCCAAGAATGCTTTTCAAGTTCAGCTCGTTGACCAGCTTTCTCTGTTTTGCGGTACTGGGAGTTTTCATGCCCTTAGCAACGCAAAATACCATCAGCGGATGTAACTCTGAAAAAGATATCTGCAGATAATAATCCCGATAATCAGTCATAAGTGACGTCTCATCCTGGTCATCAATACGCAGCTGGGACATTACCATCTTCCGGGTATGAGCCGAAACATTCTTGCGTCGGTTCTTTTCCTCGTTGGTTAGTTCATAGTTTGTCATAAAATACCTCCTTTCATCTTGAATTAATTACCTTGCTGTTGCTATATGAGTGATGGCTCCCCAGATTCGGTTGGAATCATGATTGATTCCAAGTATCCGGACAGTGACGCGTGCACCCCTTGGTGGTCGGCCGCGTTTGGGATAACTGCATAAGCAGTCGATGCCGCCGTCCAGAGCCACAAAGACTCCGTTGGTATCTACCATACTGACTGTTCCAACATACCGGTTTCCGACCGAATATCTTCGCAGCGCTTTTTCATATGGGTTTTCACCTGCCTGCTTGACGGATGCTGTGACTTTGATATGGTCACGGTCGCTTCTGTCCACACTCAGAATTTTTACAAGGATGCGTTGTCCGGGCTGAAAGTGCCCGGATGCATCCAGCCAGCGTTGATAGCTTAGTTCACGCAATGGGATATAGACTTCTAAACCGAACAGCTCCACAAAAACACCTGCGCGTATGACAGAAACAACTCGTGCTTCAGCACAAATATCTGAATAAATCAGATTATTGCCGTCCCGGTCTGTGGCAAGATAATATTGCCTTCGCTTTGCACGCATTGCATCTAACCGGCTGGCTACCGCAATATTCTCAGCAGCGTCAATCCCTTTTACAATATAGTCCACTTCTGCACCAAGACGTTTTGTGAGCATATAGTGCAAAACATCCTGAGGCAGCATCCCCCTGTAATCCTCAGGAGGATCAACCGCTTCCTCGGCAGGTATAATGACTTTATATTCTCCGTGATAAATGACTGCCAAGGAATGTGCTTGCTGGTTATCGGAACGCTCGACACCTTGGATCGTCCCGGACAAGATTTTCCCGGATTTCTGGGACTCCAGCAAATCCAATAAATCATTTCTTGCTTTGTCTGCATCGGTTTCGACAGTCCGTTGGTCATCGATCGATAAAACAGGGGATGTTCTGTCAGACCGGGTTCGAGTTCTGCGTGGCGCTGCCGGCTCAGGGCCCTCAGGGCTTATATTATTATTTTCACTGACCGGCCTAGCCGTTTTTCGGCGTCGTGTTCTTGGTTTTTCTTCGGTTTCAGTGTCAGTCTGGTCAGAAGCTTCGGATACAGCAGCCTCTTCGGCGTCTTCGGGTGAATTCTCTTTATCAGACTCCGATTCCAAATCAGTCTGAGCGTTTAACTCGCTGTTTCCGGATTCTTCCGGATTGTTCCGTTCTTCCGTTTCAAGATTTGTCTCAGTCTGGGGAACTTCGCTTTCATCAGGCTGCACCGTTTCTTCAGGGGTTGTGTTCTTTTTTGTTGGCATATATTCTCCTCCTTTGATTGGTTTTGCTAATAAAAAAACCTGCTGAAAAGCGATTTCTCAGCAGGTTTCATATATATAAAAAGCACCTCATATAAGAGATGCTTGAATTTTATATTTAATTGTTTGTTTTTAAAAGATTGATCCGGCGCTCCGCTTCTTTGTATACTGCGTCGTCGTCACAGATGGATATGACAATAACTTTCATGATATTCTTTTCTCTTACCAAACCGTAAACAACGCGGTATCCAATGTTTTTCAGCTTGATTTTGTAATAACCGGAGAGCTGCGATGAAGCATGATTGCCGAGCGGCTTTCCGATGCCATCCGGTGGGGGAAGGAGACGTTCAGCTGTTTTTTCAATTGCTTTTAAAATCAGTTTCCGGTTATACACGTCAAGCCGTTTCAAGTCACGCAGCGCCTCTTTGATATACTCTATATCCCATTTCATGACACCGGCTCCTTACTCAATTTCGACATCAATATCGTCGAGTTCTTCCTGTGTAATGCCAAGCTCTTTCATGACAGCTTCGTGGGAAAGATTTTCGCTGTCGTTATTGGCTGCCATTCGTTTTTCTGCCTCAGTATAGAGGAGAGAGTCCGAGAGCATCTCCATCAAAGATTCGTATTGCGCCGGCGAGAGCAGTACACATGCAGGCTGGTTGTTCTTGACCACAATCTTTGTGCCGGAAGATGCAACCTCATCAAAAATTTTGCTTGCTTCACCCTTATTGAACCGCGAAATAGGAACCATAGAGTTCATAATATTCAAAATCGTTGCTCGTGCCATCTTGCAAGCCTCCTTTTAATATTAGCATGTCCGCTTTCAATATTATACTGCTGACAAATAAAAATATCAATATAATAACAATGAATTTATAGATAAATTTATCGTTAAAAATCATTAGGCGGCTGTGCTGAACTGTAGAGTGGCTTTTTTCTTGGTGGCTTTTCAGGTTCTTCTTGATGCACGGGCCTATCCGGGATGAAATCTGTTGCTGTTATATTCTCAGTCTGGTATGTGTTTGCAGCAGCCGGTACATAATCCATGATAGAAACGCGTTTTATTTGTTTTGCAGTAGGATGCTTTGTATAATCCAGCTTTTTTAATTTGAGTATATTGCAGCCACGGATAATACAAAGCATTTCTTCGTTCGGGAGCCGCAGCACCTCATCTGGAGTCAGAAGTTTTCTTCGTCCCTGTCCCTCAGTCTGACGATATTGTGGGATCACTTGTGCTACTGCCATGGTTTGACGCACCGTCATGGTTGAGTTGATTTGTATACTCATATCACCGCTGCGCTCCGAAAAATATTTCGCCGTTACATCGTCTGTACATCCCAGCATGAGTTGAATATCAGCGTTGCCGATGATTTCCGCCCATAGATTATTGGGATACCGGTTCTGCAGCTGTCCCAAACTCTGAACTGCTATCATAACCCTGATGTCTCTTGAACGGATGACACTGAGAGACCGTGCGAAATCGGATCCATCTGCCGCACCGCCGATACGCCCTACGTTGTTGAACTCATCGAGTATGAGATTTACTGGCACATCGCAGCGACCGTTTGGTCTTGAGTCCGCATAGCGGGTCAGTCTGATGAACAAGAATGAGAAGAAGAGCGAGGATAGGAATGCCATTGTCGCATCCTGGTCGCTCAGTATAATATAATATGCACATTTGCGCTTAGCCGGCGCTGTCAGATCTATGTCAGACCTGCTTGTGATCTCTTTGACTGCCTGGTTCTGCAATACCTGCAGCCTGGTGCCAAGCCCGAGTATAATACCGGAACGGACTGTATCGCTCGACTGAGCAAATAAATTATAGGGGGCTCTTGCCGGATGGTCAAGCGGCAGTTTTTCAAACAGTGCTGTGAGCTGCCGTTCCGTATGTTGCGTCAGCAGTTGATACACTGACGGCAGATTCTTTTCAGAAGGGCTGCGGGTTCTGTCTCGATCTATGTATAAGACCAGCGCTTTCAATAAATTACCTTCTCCGTTATCCCAGAAGTGATCGGTTTTTCCAGAACTGGTGTTGCCGATAATGACATTCGTCAGCATCTGCGCCATCAGAGTATCTCCATTCAAGTCCGACATGCAGTTCCATGAATCTCCGTGTTCAGGGTTCACCAGATTAAATACTTTTACATCATACCCGTTTTTCCTATAAAGTTCCGAAGTATCGGAATAAAGCTTTTGCGATAGGTAAGCGTTTGAAGTTATCTCCGGCTTTTCCCCCGCTTAGCACCGTGCGCGACAGTTTCCCATCACACGGCGCCCCATCAATGTTTACCTATATTCGATTTTACAGTTGCCAGCCAATAACCGGAACTTATTAAGCCTCTTCCTGTTTAGATTGCAGCATTTCAGCTTATCGAGGTACTTCTGGATAATTGCCGGGTCGGTTGCGTGGATCAGTTTGTGCACATCCTTTGTTACCAGCGCCAGATTGGTATAATTATCTTTTCCGCCGCCGGATTTGGGCAAAAGATGGTGGACTTCCATATCCCCCAGCAACAGGGGTTCTTTGCAAACCGCACATTTCCCGCGCTGAGCAACATAGAGGGAAATCCGATTGTCATTCAGCTCCATACTCTGCCCCTGTATAGGATGTTCCATGAGATTTTGCAGGATTATAGGATTAACCGCTTTCTGCATTTCATGGATTTTCCTCCGCCCGGTTTCTGTGTAATTACAAATATCAGGGGAGAAGCACATTGGCGGCGTGGTTTTTACCCCATTGATGGGAAAGAGCGCCAGCCCTGCCACGTTGTATATTTTCCCGGTAAAATCACCATAGAATTGCTGAAATGCCTGACTTCGCAGGCCAGTTTTACTGCGATGGCTTTTTGTTCTGCATAAGAGTGTTTTTCTGACGTCGAAAGCGATACGGTCAAAGTCGAGATATACATTTGTTGCAAATTTATAGTATTCGTGCAAGCCCAGCACCATAGCGTTGAACTGCATGACGCTCCATTGGTTCGGTTCCCTGCCGATTCGCCCAATGGCCTCCCGTATGTTTTCTTTGCACTTTTTCTGTGCTTTGTCTGCCATATGAGATTTCAGCACCCATTTCCCGCTTTTCGGGCGCAGTTTCAGCTTAAAACCCAAAAAGTCTGAGTATCCCTTTTTCAGATTAACAATTTTGGACTTTTCCGGGCTGATTTCCAGCCCCAGCCGTTCTTTCAGCCACATTTTTGTTGCCGCAAATATCCTCACTGCATCATTGTGGTTTTTACAGAACAGTTTGAAATCGTCTGCATATCGCACCAGATATACCTGCTTCAGCGTCCCTTTGCCTTTATAGTGAGGACGGCTCTGGTAGCGCTGGAGCTGAGGGAATGTTTCCCATTGGCTGGCAATCCACCAGTCCAGTTCATTCAGCACGACATTTGCCAGCAGGGGACTGAGGATTCCTCCCTGCGGTACACCTTTTGCCGGTACGCCTTCGCCTTGGATGGGGGCTTTCAGCATTTTGGAAAGGATACATAGCAGGCGTTTATCCCGAATTCCCAGCGTCCAAAGCTGTTTCAGCAGTTTCCCATGGTCTACGTTGTCGAAAAAGCTCTTAATGTCTACATCGACTACGTAGCGGTATTTTGCAAGGTTTACCAGAAACATTGCTCGGGCGATTGCATGATGGGCGCTTCGGTTCGGGCGGAAACCGTAACTGTGTTTGTAAAATTTCGCTTCACAGATTGGCTCCAAAACCTGCTTGATACATTGCTGTATCAGGCGGTCTTCCATAGTGGGAATACCCAGCGGGCGCATACGCCCGTCCGGCTTGGGGATTTCCACACGCCGGACTGCATGAGGGTAAAAGTTTTGCAGCCGTTCCCGAACATAGGCAACCAGTTCTTCCGGCCGTTTTTCCCCCATTTCAACAATGGTGGTTGCATTTACACCTTTGGTTTTGCTGCCCTTGTTTTTCTTAATGGCACGATAGGCCAGCAGGATATTTTGCTCGCTGGTGATTTGCTCCATCAAATGCGTAAAGTTTTCACCTTGCCGGCTTTTCTCATACAGGGTATCAAACTGTTCTTGGGTACTGTAATACTCATTGTTTCTCAGTGCTTGCTTTTTCTTTGGTTGATTGACTGCCATAAGTCGGCTCACTCCATTTTCTCAGAAGATTTCGCCTCTCTTAGTCATACTCGAACCTTATGCAGAATGATTTTGCTCATTTGAACTGTAACTTCGATTTATTGTAAAACATTGACTAACGGCTATCCCTCCACGGATTTATTAGCTCCGCTTCTTTGGTACTGTGCCGTCACATTCACCGGCATAAGGGCAGGTTATATCCAGTAAGACTTTCCCTGCCGCCGCCTCACAGAGGTCAAGCTCTCTGCGTTGCCGGCTTACCACGTTCCGACTGTCCTATCCATATTTCAGTATCCTTAGGTCTTCTCTATAAGCCTGTCTGCTTGCCGCCGCCTGTAACGGTGCAGGGACTTTCATAAAGGGCGAGTTTTACTCATCCCCACAGACCTCACGCGATGGTGAGATTGGCCGGTTAGACCAATACCCTATTTAGACCCGTACAATCGAGAATACGCCTCTGCTATGCTGTAACACAACAGATTCTAACCATAGATACCTACTAAGACTCCCGGCCTATCACGCACTCGACCACCTCTGGTTCGCTGTTCCTGTTCCGCATTTCTGCGTCTTTAGGATGCACTCTCAGCCGACTTCACCGAGCGTATGACGCTTTGGCACTTGACTGCCGCTACGCCATTCGGAGTATCAGAGCAGGCGTTTTAGGGCGTTACCCCTTCATTCCACCTGTCGGACAATCAGTTCTATGAAACCATTTTTTAGAAGCTCCTTTCAATCTTCTTTTTCTTGGCTCCACGCCTAACCTTTTCAGTTAGGAACGTGTCGCACCGCCCTTGGGATCCGTAATCACTACAGACTCATTTCGTTTCAATGCCTGGAACAGAGAATTCCGTATAATCGCCCGCGATTTCATAGTCCCGGATGCGCCAAATATCGCAATATGCCGGTTGAGTCTGGTGTCTTTGGGCATACAGACCGCATTGCCGTCATACTCACCCAAGATAACGCCTTCCGCTTTGCCAGGGGTGGTCACCTCAAGAAGACTTTTCATTTCTTTCTCCGTCATCCAGGAGGCTGTGCCATATGCACCGGACTTACTCTTCGTAAAGCCGCGTGGGTCGTGCTCCTTGCCTCCGAATTTATCATTCAGTTTGACATACGCAAATAGCGTGCCTCCTGCAAACAGGATTCCAGCGATTCCTTTCAGGCCCTCTGGAGTAAAAGCTTGACGAATGCAAGCCAGTGGATTCCAGTCTAACGAAGCAATGGATGCTCCGCTTTCAAGCCCATCTGAAGAATTCCATGCTGTATAATTTCTCATGAATTGGCCAAGTATTCCGCCTAAATAAAACAGCCCGATGCATCCGAGTATGGCAGCGATGATTATAACTATAAGTCTTTTTTTATCATCCAAAGTTATTACTCCTTTCCAATCCAAGTTCTGCTTCTACCAGGTTTATATCAATCGTTCTTATTGTGGCAAGTTGGTCCAAATATTCTTGTAAGAATGCCACCTGGTAGGGGAAGCAGAGGACCTCGGCTTTTATACCGGGCTGCGCTGCAATCGCCTCCCGAAACCGAATCAGTCTGGCAATGTCACCGTCCAAATGCGAAAGTATATAAATACCGTTGATATAGGCGTCGTATTCAAAAGAGCCTTGATAATTAGACTGAGTCTCTGGTTCAAATAACAGATCAAGGAGTCTCCTGTTCCAGTCTGGGAGCATGAGAATACGCATCTGCCGGATTCCGCAATCGTTCATGGGTACAAAATAAATATGCTGGTAAACTGCATCGAACCGGAACTCCAGCCGTTCGGTTTTATCTGATGCCAGTAGGGTGTTCATCGCTGCGCTGTCAGACTCACCGAAAAGAATAGCAGAGTCAACCCGAGATATACCGGCATTCAGCCTTCCGGTTTCGATTAAGCTGTGCAGCGTTTTAAATTCACCCATGCCATTCCATTTCATTACGGCATTTCTCGTGTTATAGACTGCATAACATATGCTGCTGGAATAGATTGCACCTACCATACGCGTAAACATGGTTTTGTTCAGCTCATTGCTGCCGATGTTCTTAAGTGCTCTTGCAAAATAGAAACAAGCGTAACCCGGTATGACCCTGCGTATCTGCAGGTTCTGAAGCTCCGGAAGCATATATGGCAATATCTCAATACCGGAACGCATACACATCGCAGCTGCTTCAGCAACTCTGTGGTTCCGCTGACGGTGGGACACATCTCCGGGGAATTTATGATTCCAGAATGCATGTAAATAATACCGAAGTGCATCAGGATAAATCCATTCCAGTATGGGGAGAGCGGCTTTATATAGGCGGATAGATTTATCGGCGCCGGCGCCTGTTACGGTAAGCAAACGGCAGGTCATTTCTGTTCCAGTCTGGGAATTGCGGAATCTCTGCTGCATGGTCAGTTTGTGAATCATTGCTTTGTAAACCCTGTCATTTCCCAGAAGATGAACTGACCGAACCGGATATTCGCCGACGACTGAAAGCAATGTTACGAGCCGATGCACATGACTGCCGGGGCGGAATTGTATCATTGTTGCCTTCCTCCAGTATGCGGAGTTTTTCCGACAACATGACTGCTCTCTTTGTCGGAATTCCTCTTGCGAAATCTTCTCCAAAACGCAGCGGCGAAGGGCTTTTTGCGCTTGTCCAAACAGATGTTATTTTTCACCTGCGGCTGAAAGCGATTTTTACATATGTTTTTTTTGCTTTTAAAGCCGTTTTTCATACAGTTTCACCCCCTGTTCAGGCATCTGTTTTTCGTTTTCCAGCCACCCTGTAAACTCACATTGCGGTACAACATAGACCTCTGTTCGGTCAGACTGTCCCTGCGCGCTGCAATAATAGTGAGAGCAAACCGATGGACCGTCATCCGGCAAAACATACATTGCGACAATATCCGAAACCATATTTACCTCAATATTGTCATGGTCGCGTTTCTTTCTTTCCGGTCTGTCTCTGGCATATATATGACGGTATATTAAAACACAGTCATTGTATCTTACAGGCTGAGAATCCAGAAAGAATTCCCGCATGGCAAGATAGAGTGAAGACCGAATATAGTCGGCAGAACCGGCATCCTTCTTCGGCAGTAGGGCAGGAATCCTGAGTGAAAACCATCCTTCCTCGGTAAAGCCGATCTCTATAGGGATTGACAGCTTGATTAGGTTTTCGGTTTCCAGCCTTGCTTTAGGGTTTCCCGTATACGCCGGAAGCGCACGGGTTAGAAGCACGGTTTTCTCCGAAACCTCTTCCAACCTCAGCGCACTTTCATATGCCTGCTTTATATTGCCATCCTGATAGGATCGTCTCACAGAGAAGGCTTGTTCGTGCAGTTCCTGAATTTTTGCATCTATTTTATCAAGAGCTTTTTGAAATGTACTGTGTGTTTTCATTTGCTATTGCCTCCATAGAATAGAATGTCACTTCCGGCTCATCCTGCCCTTCAAAATCAACGGTTGCAAACAGGCACGGCGCTTTCGGTAACTTTAAGTGCGCCGCCATTGAAATATGCGGCAGAATGATGATATATTTCAAATCATCGTCCGGCTGCAGTAGCCTCAACAGGCTTGTTTCGCCGTCATATAATACAACGATTTCGTAACCGACATTTTCTTTCAGAAAAAAGAGCTGTGCAGGGTAGACAGCCGGATAATGTGCCATCGGATCCACAAAATCTATAAACTTTAACAAAACCCATACGGCAAGAATCGTTCTTTGATCAGGCTGGCACATGGAGTCAAGAGCAACATAATATCCACCGCCGACATCGGAAATCTGCATCTGTTTTTTCAAATTCCGTAGAATTTTCTCGGCAGTCTGCGGTGGCTTACGCAGCATTTTTATAATCTGTGTTTTCGGTAAGGCTCCGTATTGCGACAGCCATTTCACGACATATTGTTCATCTTGCAAAAGCATTTTCATCACCTCCATAAAAAAACAGTGTTTGATATAAGGCTCAAACACTGTTTCGTTATTATTTTGTTCTAAAATTCACTGCTTAAAAGGAAATCCGCAACATGCATCGTTTTTATTCCTTCATAGTTTCCACCGGCAAAATTGTCAGTGGTTAATAGATATTTTGGATAGTTATCACGTATTTCAAGCAGCCTGCTGTATTCTCTCTGCTCGGTCTCGGAGGACGTTATTTCCCTTGTGACCTGAACATAAAGCTTTTCTGATTGCTTTTGGGCGATAAAATCTATTTCTCCATCCGGTGTTTTCCCAATATTCACCGAATATCCCCGCCTGCGCAGCTCAAGATATACAACGTTTTCAAGCATAGCAGCAACCGAGGTTTGTGTATAACCAAGAACGCTGTAACGCAATGCTGTATCCGCAAGATAAAACTTCTCCTGTGTTTTCAACAGCTCTTTTCCCTGGATATCATATCGGGAACAACGGTAAAGTATATATGCGTTTTCCAGCTTTTCAAGATAACTGTACACTGTTTCATTATCGATTGTCCTTCGCTCAGATTTCAAATAATCTGAAATTGATTTTGCCGAAAAGGTCTTTCCGACATTATCAAATGCAAATTTCACGATACGTTCAAGCTGATCAACCTTACGAACCTGATTTCGCTTTACTATATCCGAAAATATGGTTGAATTATAGATATCCCGTACAATCGTATAAACTTCATCCTCGGAGTATTTTTGCAAATGTGTTGCAGGGAACCCGCCGAGTCTAATATATTCAGCCAGCTCTTCCCGTGGATCTTTCACATCGGAATACTCTTTTTTGAATGTCAAGTACTCAGAAAATGACAGCGTATAGATGCGAAAGGCAATATAACGCCCTGTGAGATATGTTTCAATTTCCGATGACATCATCCGAGAATTGGAGCCGGTTACATAAATATCAACATCATAATCCGATGCAAGTGAGTTTACGACTTTTTCCCAATGCTTTATCTCCTGTACTTCGTCCAGAAACAGGTAAGTTTTTTTATTGCTACAAAGGTGTGACTTCAGTTCGGAAAACATTTCCTTTGTAGTCATGTCCTCGTATTCCATGGAGTCAAAACGGTAGCTGACAATCTGTTCTTCTGAGACGTCTCGTTTTTTCAATTCTTCCATTATCATTTTCAAAATTGTAGATTTGCCGCAGCGCCGCACCCCGGTCAATATTTTGACAAACGGTGCATCCACATACCGCATGATTTTATCTACATACATTGGCCGGTATATCATGTTAGCCACCTCCTCGTTCTTTATATAGTATACCGCAATAGTTGTATTATGTCAATAGTTTTGCGATTATAACCGTAAAAACTATTAAAAGAAACAAAGAAAGGCGGTTAACATTATTATGTTTTCCCAAAGTCGCAATGTTTATAGTACGTATTTCAATCAAAATACGCATTTTAAGCTTTATGCGCTTTCTTTTTTTCTCTGAGCAAAGCTTCCAATTCAGCTCGATCTGTTGTAATCATCTCCTGCTCTTCTTTTGAAGCTTTTATCACAACAGGCACTTTATTGTTATTGGAATACACCAGAGCTTCACCGCGTTCAAAACGGGTGATTGACCGCATCTCGGTTTTCGTAAGCTTCAGCACATCCTGCACATATCGTGCCTCGTCAGGCTCAAGATTCAAAATGATTTTATTCTTTGAATTATTTACGATTGCCCTGCCATACTTGCCATCCTCCAGACTGAAGAAATCGGAGAGGTCTTGCGTCGCTGAGATAGCGGCGCCCCCAAACCCACGTATGGTTTTGAAAATGGTCAAACAAAAATCGGCAGCTTGTTTATTGGAGGATGCTCCAATCAGCTGCCAGATCTCATCAATTAAAATTGCTTTCTTTTTTGTCCTGTCTGCCTTGATATTATCCCAGACATAGTCCAGCGCGATCATCATGCCAACGGGAAGAAGTTTCCCTTTCAGTTCAGACAGATCCAATACGATGTACTTATTCGTCAAGTCCACATTAGTTTGTTGGTTAAAAGACTGCGCCGAGCCGGTCACAAACCTGCTGACAATAACAGCTATGCGTTCCGTCATTTTGTTTTGAAGCAGATTCTTGTGCAGGTCTCCCAGTATAGGCATTTTCTTCATGACCGGTGGATCCGCTTCGGAATCCAGATACAGCGAGTCATTATCATGGGTAATGCCGAAGTCGGCATAGGTCTTGATGAGCGCCTCATCCAACATTTGTTCTTCCTCATTGGTCATATCAGGGATCAGCAACGAGAAGAATATCATTAGCTGCTGGATTTTTCTTGCCAGCATAGAATCCATCTCGCTGTAGTCCATCTCGTCGATCAGTTCCATCTCCGGCGTAATGGTATGCCGGATCTCCATGATATTGATACAATGCGGCGAGCCGGGTGCTATTTTGATATACTGTCCGCCGATATGGTTACACGCACGACGAAACTCGTGGCCCTTAATCGGTGCGAGTATGAAGCACTGTATGCCGCGCATCCTCATCCGCAGCGCTAAAAGCTGCATCGTAAAGGTTTTGCCCGCGCCGCTGGTCCCGAGCAGGTTCAGATTCGCATTTTTATTTTTCTTTGTATTGAATAAATCCACTATACAAAGTGAGTTGTTATGCCGGTTGATGCCAAGCAGAACGCCAGTATCGTCAGACATTTCAAAGCTCGTAAACATATAGGTAGAAGCTGCGCCGCTGGTCAGCACATTTCTCTGTGATTTCTTTTCCAGTGAAGGCGTTATATGCAAAAACGGCATGACTGACTTTAAGGCATCCTCCTGCTGAAACCGGCAGTCGCTCGTATACATGTCCATGGATTTCAGCATATCTGTCATCTGCTGCTTGCGCCAAAGAAGCTCTTCATAGCTTTTTGCCGATATGGTAATAAACACGGACATATAAAATAAATCTTCATTATTATTTGCGATTCCGTGCTTGATGTAGTAGCCAGCCTGAATAGAGTTCGTGAGTTCTTCATAGTCAGTGCTGGTATCCTGCATACTCCTCAACTTGGTACGGTTAAGCCTGATACGCTGTGCAACCTTATCGATCGTCCTGCTGCGGTTTTCCCGGCGCAGATGTACATCGACGTCAATACCTTCACCGGCGTTGATCAGAGAGGACATCCAACCCGCACGAACCATCCCAGGATAACCGTTTCCCTTTATATATAAGAACGAGTAATATAGCCCGTCCATAATAATGTAATTGGAATGCTTTAAATTGATTCCACGTGGTGCAAGAAAGTTGGTAATGCGTATATGCGGTACGGGATCAATCCCGATTACTTTGTTTTTTGCCGTCATGGTGTCCATAACAACACGGTTCACACGGGATGAAAACGGTTCATCCACACAGGACTGCCTGTTGAAAAACATGTACAGAATTTCAGCAGTCGCTTCGTCTGGATCCTTGGGCTGTAAGATAGAGTTTCCACACTGAAGGAAATATGCCCTTGCCGTTTGCTCCGCCGTTTGCAGAGCACTGTATATTTTGGCAAAATCATCACTGTCGCTGCGGTGAAGCTCTTCATACTGAAAAATAAGAAAGAACCTTCGGGTTAAGGCTTCACGGCTGCCTACATCCTTGATAAGCCGTATATATCCTTCGCCCAACTGCTTACATTGTTCATTTTCTTCATCGGCAAGTTCTCTTTTTACCATGGCTACATGCTTATCGGAATCCGCTTTGCGGGTAATACTTTTAAACTGCAGCCGCATGGGAGAAATTTTTAACCAGCTCGCGAAAGAAGAGATGATTCCAAACTGCTCTTCACTGGAGCGAAGCATGAAATTGATCGGCTCTATCTCTAAAATTTTTATGTAACGGCCATCGGTAGTTTCGATGATTCCGTAATTTATATTTTTAACCGGAATAAAGTCCTGAACAAATTCAAGCTTTTCCGGACGCTTTTTTGACTTTGGCTTTTTGCTTTTTCCTGAGCTGCCGTCTGTCATAGTGGTATCCCACCCTTCTGAAATGCAGATTTCTCCGGTTGATGAAATATCGGATCATATGTCCGACGTACTGAAACAGGGAATTGCCATCGATACCCATCAACGCAATTACTGCAGCGGGAATAAGCGTCACAGTCATTACTACAATACGGAGGGTAGTTGCCATAGGAATCAGCATCAGTTCGGGATAGCCGATTATAATTACAATTAAAGCAGCTTCAATAGTATTGCGAAGCTCCAGCATTCCGCCGAAGATTTTCCCTGAGTCTGTATAATTCGCCGGGATAGCATAGATATTGTTATATTCTTTTTCTTCCAAATTCTTCACCTACCTGTTGGATATACTGTGGCTGTGGTTTTGTACCGCCCCAGACGCAACGCTTCTTCATGCGAGTTTACGAAAATATCCACACGGTGGATATCATTAAATTCAGCGCCGCCGCGGTCTTCCACAGTATATATTTTTCCATTAATGCTGATTCTGGTACCAAACGGGTACTTTGTTGACATTGCTACCATCCCGACAGCTAACGGTTTTCCGCTTGCAGACATAGCCAGGGAGTTTCCGTTACACTGCTGACAAGGACAATAATGTGTCACTTCGACTTCCATCGTGTAAGGGGTGCCGGAAGATGGCCCTATGATTCCGGTAGATCCACCTGCTACAGGTGCGTTATAGTCCACATCTTTGGGTCTGCGCAGAACCAGCGATGATTCATAGCTGGGCGAATTCAGTATAACGCCGCTGCCGCTGGAGGAGTGTACCCACATCCGTTCTCCGCTGGCTCCATATCCGGCAAACATCAAAACATGGTTCCAGCCACCTCCGCCTGAGCCTGCTAAAAAGCCCAAATCGCCGATTTGCAAATCAGCTGCCGAAACAGCGGTGGTTTTCGGGTATTGCCCGCCAGTACCAGCACCGATATCAATTCCAAGCGCCGTATCATAGATCCATGATGTGAAACCACTGCAATCTAAGCCATACGGTCTTATCGTTCCAGTAGAAGAGGAACCGGCGGATGTAACCAGCTTTGGCGTATTCCATTCATCATTCCAGCCAGCAGGGCTTTTGCCACCCCAGAAGTACGGAACTTTGCCGACCAACGATAAAGCGGTTTCCAATAACAGCTTTTGAACGCCTGTACAGCTTTGACTGTTCACAAATGCAATCAATTCTTCATCAGTAAGAGAGACAGACTCACCAGGGCTTATTGCACCATATAAAGTCCGTTTAAGCGCGTTTGCCATATTGGTAATGACCTCACTGTATGTTGCGCCGAATTGATTGTATGCGGCATTCGGATCAATACCAAAAGCCCTGTTGATGACGCTGTTGTCAAATGGGTGGATAGTACATTCTACATACTGTACCGTCTGTACGGAAGTAGTACCGTCCTCATTCGTGATAGTCTGTTCGGTTTCTTTAACTTCATAGGTGACAGGGAACATATCACTTGCTACACTGTTTAATTTTGCAGTCATGTCCTCCGGATCGGCGCCGTGTTGTTCCAAAGATGCAGAATAAGCGGCGAGGATATAGCATGTGTCATAACCGGCTGAGCTCTGCGCATAATTGATAGTTGCATCCGAGGAAGCCTCGTAATTATATCCACCACTTGAAATGATCTGCTCAACTCTGGATAAAGACGTCTGATATGCCGCTTCTATTACATTTGATACCACCTGTTCCATCTGAGTATAACTGGAATCAAGAGTCATGCCTTCGACAGGCTGTGTCCCGTCCAGACCGAATATATTGTTTGTAACTATGGATGGCAAGGATACGATCAGCACAATAAAGAACACAATTGCAAGGCATATACAAATCAGTATCTTAAACAAGGTATGCCGCAAAGACCATGCCGCAGATATGACTGCACCTACAGGTCCGCCTGCTGCCGTTCCTGCAGCAACTTCGGCGACAGCTTTTCCACCTTCCACACCAGCTTTGACAGTTGCAGCTGCTGCGTTTGCAGTAGCCTCTGCGCCTTTTGCGGCTGCTTGCTTTGCTGTTTCCTGTCCGGCTTGTTTTGCAGCTTTGGCCATTTGACCTGCAGCCTGCCCGAAATTATCGGCACCGTCACCGATTTGCTGTTTATTGGGCTCAGCCATTCTTTTCACCTCCTTGCCGAAACAAAATTTTCAATTAAAAAAGCAGCCAAACATAGAATTTGACTGCTTTCATTTTACCGCTTGCGTTTCGGTGCTTTTATTTCTATTTTTTCACGGCGTTTGGGTTCTCCAAAACGCGATGGGGTTGTCTTATAACGTACAGTTGCAACAGATTCTGTGCGCAGCTTACCGTTATCGTATACCGGTTTCCCGTCTTGATATACCGGTTTTCGGTCAACGGCAGCTTCGCCGTGTATTGCGTACCATTGACTTCCATTAACATCTTCATATACCTGATAATTGCCACGTGGTGCAGCATATCTGGTCGTATCGTAAAACATAGTACCGCTTCCGTTTTCGTGCCGGACTTCAAAACAACCATCCTGACGCTGAGATCCGTCAACCGAGGATACTTTTTGCTCGTAGCCTGGCATAAATGCTTGGAACTGTGCTTGGTTATATGCCATTGCTGCATCTCCGGCCTCGAATGCGGGAGTCTCGGCATGTGGCTGCATCGCATACCATTCAACACCGTTTGCTGCCTGCATAACTGTATGCGGCGCTTCAGGTTCTTCATAATTAGCGCTGTTATACCATAGCGTATTGCTTTCGGAAGCAGAGGAGGCTTCCATAACGCCATTTCCTGCTGAACGGTACTCGGTTCCATCCGGCATGCCGGGGAAGCTGGGTTCTGCCTGCATTCCTTCTGCAACAGCCCCTGTATATTCCGGTGCTTCATAAGAACCATCGCTGCCCATAGGTATCTGATACCACTGGCTGCCATCGTTTGCCGTAACAACAGAATGCTCACCCTCTGGTTCGGCATAGGAAGCGCTGTTATACAGCATGGAACTGCCGTCAGCAGAATTGGCTTCAATCACGCCGTTGCCGATTTGGGTATATGCAGTATCTTCTGACATGTCTGGGAACGAAACGGCATTGTCTCCGGTAAATTGCGGAGCAACTGCACTGCCGTTTGCAATATCCTCACCGGATACCTGATACCACTGTGTCCCGTCAGCATCAGTAACTGTCTGATATGTGCCTTCCGGTTCACTGTAGCTTTCGCTGCTGTACAGCATTGATGTGCCATCGGCAGAATTGGCTTCGATCAGACCATCGCCAAGCACATTCATAGATGTATCTTCCGGCATTCCCGGGAACTCTGTATATCCGCTGTCAAACTGCGGCACTTCTGTAGTACCGTCCGCATAATCGGCACTCGAGACTTGATACCATTCATTGCCGTCAGCGTCTTTTATGACAGAGTGTGGGCCGTCTGGCTCACCATAGTTTGCACTGTTAAATAAAAGCGAACTCTCGCCCGGTGTTGTTGCTTCCATAACGCCTTCATCAGCCGTTCTGAGTATGGTGCCTTCCGCAGCATCAGGGAATGTTGTTGCCACCTGTGCCGCTTCGGACGGATCACCGGTAAATTCGGGAGCTTCATAAAATGCGTTTGCTCCAGTGCCCGCAGCCATCTGATACCACTGGCTTCCGTCGGATGCATTGACGATGCTGTGCGGCGTATCCGGTTTTTCATACTGAGAAGCGCTGTACATTTCCAGATTGGCTTCGTTTCCGTCTGAACCGGTGGCTGTTGTAGATATCTGTCCGCCTGTTATCTGAGTACCTGATAAGCGACGACCACTCAAATGTGGCATAAAGTTTTCAAGACTGCGGTCTGCAATATCTCCGGCAATACTTCCTGAAACATTTGGTGCTTTTGATGCTACGGACGCAATAGAATCACCAGTCAGTTTCGCACCGTTTCGTGCAGCAATACCTCCAAAAGCGCGGCCTACAAAACCAGCTGTGCCGCCTGCACCCATAGGGCTTCCACCGCTGACGACAGCGTCACGGACATAGCTATTTCCCTTGAATTTATTTACAAAGCCTGCAGCAAAACCAGCTCCTGCCGTTCCTGCACCTGAGGTGGCGCTGCCGCCCCTAAACACATTGCCTGCACTTTTAACGCCTCCGCTGACTCCGCCCAGAACACGCGCTGCCATAAGCAATTCCATACCCATACTGCTGCCTGTCTGTGCTACATTGAGTCCCATAGAGGCAAGGTAGCTGTCAAATTTTTGTGCCGTTTTTAAAAACGCAAGGGCACAGAACATCCATAGAAATATATTGCCCTGGCCGGTTGACAGTGCGCCGCCGTTGCCAATGTATTGTCCTACTGAACTGTTAAATGCCCGCAGAAACCACACATTCATCACCAATAATAACAGCTGTGACCCCACCATACGGCACCATGATTTGAATACACTTCCTGTTGTTTTTGATGCTCCCATCGCATATGCCAGAGGGGAAGTATAGCAAAGAACACCAACCACAATGTATCGTTCAACTGTTTCAAGCAACAGCTTGAAATAATTCCAGCCTAACGCAATCTCCAGAATCACTAACAGCAATAGGCCAACCACTGACGCAACGGAAACAATTGTTGTTAGTCCATTAGTCAGTGCCTGTTCCACTCCGGCAAATGTGAAATCTTCTGAAGACATCGTAATATCCATGAGCGCCGTATAGGGAGCTCTTGCAATGTCGAGCGTCAGCAGGAATATTGGTTTTGCATATCCTATCAACAACGCAAACAAAGAGCTTCTTGCAAGCAGTGACAAAGGGTTCTCTGCTTCTGTTATGGGTCCGCCGAACACACGGAACAATTGCCATATCGTAATCAAAAACAACAACGCCCATGCCATATACTGCATGACAGTAAAGGCTTTTGCAACAAAAGGGAAGTATTCTTCCATTGCTGTCATATCTGTGCCAAGTGCGTTCAAAAACAGGCCTGACACAGCGTCCATCAGCTGGGATACGATACTGCTGATCCATGTGACGATCCCTTCAAAAATCCAGTCAAGCAAATTTCATCACCTCCGTCCTGCCTGACCGCTTGTTCTCAGCCTGTGTAGTTTCCGCCAGAAATCAACGGCTGTAAGTATGCAACCACAAAGCCGAGCGAGTTCAAAACAAGCCAAGTGATTACAATTCGCTTAAGCCAACTGGTAGCTTCATCAACAGCTCGCTGGTTTCTTGATACCATTCTGACAACCAGTGCAATTGCGGCAACTGTAACTGCGACAATGGTGCTTATGGCGACTATTTCGCCGTAAACATCCTTCATGATCGTCGAAAACCTGTCCCAAATCGTGTCTGCCATAACAGGCTGAACTGAAATGAGTGCGGCAGATACCATGCTGACCAATGACCAGTATACAGTTTGAAGCTTGCCGCTTTTACCCAATTGTTTGACCATGCTCAAAAACCTCCTTCTGTAATTTCGGCAATAAAAAATACCGTTTCAAAGCATCAAGCTGCTTCAAAAACGGCATCCCTATTGTCCGATCCCATTTTGGGACGATACCAGTATACCACAGTTTCAATTGCTTGTCATCGGCGCGGCTGTGCCAATTTTGTGCCAATTTATTTACCACCGTTTTCAGTTCAATCCCTCCAGCAATGTCAGCATTTCAAGCCAGAAATCCACATCGGCTGCCGGTGAAGCCCAGAGCCGGATGGATAAGATTGTGATTGCTTGTTCCCGAAGTCGGTAATAATGGCGTGGCGACAGATCCAAGCGATAGAGCAGGTCCGTTAAACTCAGCTTTTCAGGCGTTATGTAGGTCTGATAAATCAGATTATACAGTCTTTCGCCGTCAGATGGCTTTTTCTTCAGAACGGTCAGCGCCTCATTCACACGGTCAAGCAGTATTCTTGACTTTTGGATACCTGCAATTCTACTTTCAAGCTTTTTGTTATCCAAAGACGTTTCGATATCAATCCGGTCAATCAATTCATCCAGTCCCTCAAAGGGCTCGTCCAGCTCCTCGGCGATTGAATCGGGGAAACATTCCAGCATCCAGGCGATGGTTCTGTAGTTTTTCAAGAGCATAAGCGTGTTATGGTATGTGTTTTTCTTCTTTTCCTGCTGCGCTATGCGTATCTTTTCATCGTCAATTTTCTGATCTCCCAGTATACCTCGTCTGGTCAAAAGCCCAATAAACGCCTCTGAATGTGCGATAATGCGATCCTCTTCCTGTTTATACATCGCTTTTTTGTTCTGTTTACTGCTCATATATAAAAATCTCCTTTGCTATTTTCGTTATATCCACAGGCATACATGGCCCACGGATATGATTCCTTTTAATTTCTGCAATTGGGGTATTATAATAACCCTTGCAGTCATAGTTATAATTCTTACAATTCCAACACAGAGAAAAATACGCGCGTATTATAGGGGAGAAAAATGCAACGCGATTTTCTTCCGCATTTGATAAGATAGAGGAGATCACTTTTTTGCTATACCAGGCGATTAACCTGTTGATATACGCATGATCGGACTCCTCTTTTTTTATTCCTTTTGCGCAAATACGTATTTTGTCCAAAATACGCACAATTTTGTCCTGCGTCGGCAAGACAGTCTCTGTTTGTGTCGGATATATTTTATTAAAAACCAGACAACCGTAAGAACCGGGGAGACGGTACAGAGCAAAGACATTCCCGTATTTCTTAAAAAATCTCCATACCTTTGTCTTTTCCCAGCCCCAACGGTTGCCGAGGGTTTCCAGAGTTAATGCGGCGCCGTAATTGTCATACTGAATCGTCGGTGCCAAAAAAGAAAAAGCATTGCGTTGTTCTGCGAATACCGTGTGGCACCACAAATCAAGCCATGCGTCTGATTCTTCAAATATATAATTGTTATCTGCAAGCCGCTGCGTTATGTTCCGTGGAAGACAGAGGAAGCCGTAACCATTTGAAGCATACACATTTCCATCCATGCATTCTTCTCCGGAGCATTCAATAACCCAGTCGGTTATAAGATAAGTCAGTTTTTTTGTGTGCGGATCCAGCTCGTACTTTATATATCCGAGCCTTGACAACGTATCCATAGTCTCTAACGCCTGTTTTCGCGTTCTAACGCCTAAAATGCTTTTTAGACCAACGATACCGCCAGACCACATACCGGGCGTTACAGGGTTACTGTAACCGCAATAGGAAGCTATTCCTTTACGAAATGCTGCGCGGGATGCAAGACGGGCCCATGCGCCCATTACACCCTTGCCCTGAGGAAGATGGGAACGCATTAGCTTTACCCATTGATATTTCAGCAAGCATTTCATCTTGGTAGCCTCCTTTTCAATTTAAGCATAAAAATAGAGCAACCTTTTTATGGGTTGCTCTACCAAAGAAATGTATTCAATTAACAACAAGAAATGATTGATCTACCGGTTCTGAAAATGCAGCAAATGTAACCGTTGATTCTAAAGCATTTCTTGCAATTATGCCCATTTTTTCAGTAACATGCGTATAGTACCGCAGAGTAAATTCCAGCTTTGAATGTCCAAGCATTTCTTGAACATATCTGGGATTCACACCGCTTTCCGCCAGAATTGTGGCATATGTATGTCGCAAATTATGGAATTTAAAGGGAATATTCAAGTCCTTTTTAAAAACCCGCGACATGAATTTAATGCTATTAGTAGATAGCATATCACCATTTCGTTTTATATTGATAAAATCAGGTATTTCAAGTAATGTTTCTTTATTCTTTATCAATCTGTCCGTAACAAAATTTCTTTTATAGCCATCGCCATATAATAATCGGTTTTGCTCGTGCTGCTCTTTTAAGGAAGAGAGGAATGTACAAAAGCTATCAGTAATATTAACGCTTCTGTACGCATTAATTGTTTTTAGTGGGCAAAAGCACCACTTATGATCCTGGAATAATAGCTGTTTGCATACCTTTATTTTTTTCTTTTCAAAATCGACGTCCGACCATTGAAGGGCGAAAACTTCGCTTTCTCTAAGCCCTGTATTCAACGCAATGTAATATGATACAATCAAATTCGTTCCATGCAGCCTTTTCTCCATTGCATCACGTTCTTCTTGGGTGTATGTTTTAATTTCGCCGATATGCCTCGGATCGGGAGGAGGAGTGACTTCACAGAAAATATCTTTTTTCATATATTTTCTCTTATACGCATATCCAAATATGACCTTCAAAGTTTTATATAAACCCTTCACATACTCCTCACTTAGATAAGTTCTCTTCTCATTGAGAAAATCTTCTATCATATTGCGGCTGATTTGATACATATAATATGACCCAAATCTTTCGGCATAATGGTTTCTGTAAAGCGAATTGTAGCGTTTTATTGTTGCATACGCCCGAGTGGCTGGCGCTTCCGTCTCCATAAATTCTGAAAACACCTGTGAAAAAGTGATTTTTTGATTCTCTACATAATCGCCCGTATTGTTGATTTGATATAAGGCATCTGCAAGCGCTTTATCAGCTTCTCTCTTGGTCTTATAGCCGCCTTTTTCAATTTGAGCCCTTTGATCTGAGCTTTTTCCAAGATCAATACGGTATGACCATGTTTTCCCTCGTTTTCTGACACTGCCTTTCATAATAAGCCCTCCTTTTAAAGCAGATGATAATTAAATTATACCAGTAGCAGCATCAGAATCTTAATTTTGCATATCAAAAATCGCTCAAAAATTTTTGCCCACAAAAAAATTCACTTCGAGGCCCGAAAAACCGCATAACCATGCGGGTTTCCGGCGTTTTTGTGGGCAAATTGATTTTTTGGCTCTATTTTTTGCGATTTGCCCACAATTTGCCCACAAAAATCTGAGATACATTTAGATACGAAAAAACACGATTAACGAAGATTCGCTAATCGTGTTTCGTGACCAAGTCTCAAAAATGGCTTGTTTACTGGGTTTTCGAGGTGTATCGAATCGTATTTAATCTTATCTGTGATTAACCAAAATACCTCTTCAAAAGACCCTCAAAGCCTTTTCCGTGTCGCGCTTCATCCTTAGCCATTTCATGAACTGTGTCATGGATAGCGTCATAGCCAAGCTCCTTAGCTCTCTTTGCAAGCTCAAACTTACCAGCTGTAGCGCCGCATTCAGCTTCAGCTCTAAGCTCAAGATTCTTCTTTGTTGAAGTTGTTACAACCTCACCGAGAAGCTCAGCGAACTTTGCAGCGTGCTCAGCCTCTTCGAGAGCTGCCTGAAGATAGAAAGCGCCTATCTCCGGATAACCTTCTCTTATAGCCTGTCTGCTCATTGCGATGTACATACCTACTTCTGTGCACTCGCCTTCAAAGTTAGCCTTAAGACCATCATAAACGTCAGCTTCGATCTGATCCTTTGCGCCTACGCCAATAACATGCTCACATACGAAATTGAGAGCCTGTCCTTCATCCATCTTTGTGAACTTTTCGCCCGGAACGCCGCACTGAGGACATTTTTCCGGTGGATTATCTCCTTCATAAACATATCCGCATACTGGACATACATACTTTGACATAATTAAAATTCCTCCTTTAATATAATAAAATTCTGCGGTTTATACCGCTCTTAAATCAGACAGCGTATGCTATCTGATGAGTTTACATTAATAAAACTATGCTTGTATTTCTGCATTTTTGCAGTCAAGACATTTTCCGTAAAATATCACGGATCGGCTGTCTATATCAAAACCGGTGTTTTTTTCTATCGCAGCATCAAGCTCTTCCGGCAAAACTGCATCTACATCAAACACTCCTCCGCATTCATTGCATACGAAATGATAATGCTCATGGGTAAAACCGTCATAATGCTCACAGCTGTCACCGGTTGATATTTTAAGAACATCTCCGTTCTTACACAGCTGAGAAAGATTTCTGTATACTGTACCCATACTTATGTTTGGAAACTCTTTTCTAAGCTCGTTATAAAGTGTTTCAGCGGTAGGGTGTGTTTTTGTGGAACGCAGCAATCGGTATAGAGCTTCCCGCTGTTTTGAATAGTTCATGCAGTTCACTCCTTGCTATATTCACAAATCAGTAATCATTCTTACTTAGTTAGTATAACATGTTAAAAGCAATATGTCAAGTGGTTTTCAAAAAATATTTTAACCTTTATAGGAAAAATTTATTCAGATTTCTGTTTATATTTTCTATAATAAATCAGTATGTTCATATGCCGCACGTATCCGCACAGAAAAAGTTTTATCGCATAATATGTATATATAAGAAGTTTATATTGTAAAGGAAGTGATATTGTGTATATAGTAATCGGGTCCGTTACATCGGCGGTTAGGTTTAAACGGGAACTGGAGCATGCAAGCGGTTATCCGGTAAGTGTAGTTCATACTCCTGCGGCGCTTAGCAGCGGAGGATGCTCTTATTCGATCCGGGCTGATGATAGGTTGGCAGAGTTTGTAAAACAGTTTTGTTCCGAAAAAAATATAGAGGTAAAGCGTATTTGTATAGAGGAATTTGTCGGCGGGGAGAGAGTGTATCATGATTTATCTTGACAATGCGGCAACAAGCAGGAAAAAGCCCATATCTGTTTATGGTTCTATGTTCAAGAATACTATTATTAATAGTATTAACTCAGGACGAGGTGGACATAGTCTGAGCATGAGAGGTATGGAAAAAATAGTAGCGGCTCAGGATATTATAGCGCGGTTATTTAATATAGATAATCCTCAAAATATTGCATTTACTCAAAATGCCACCTATGCGCTTAATATGGCGGTTATGGGGACACTTTGCGGCGGCGGGCATGCGGTTGTTACACAGATGGAGCATAACAGCGTGCTGCGCCCGGTATACCGATTTAAGAATGTTACTGTTGTAAATGCCGATAAATATGGATATGTAGATCCGGAGGCAGTAAGGACAGCATTAAAAAAAGATACAAAATTAATTGTATGTACTCATGCTTCAAATGTGTGCGGAACAATAGAGCCGATTGAAGAAATAGGTAAAATAGCAGCGTGCAGGAGAGTGCCATTTCTCGTGGATGCAGCACAGACAGCAGGATGTTTAGATATTGACGTTCAGAAAATAGGAGCGGATATGCTGGCATTTTCGGGCCATAAGGGTCTTATGGGACCATTAGGGACAGGAGGATTATATGTAAGGCATCCTGAGCTTCTTGAACCGATTATAACCGGAGGGACCGGTAGCAAGTCTGAAAGCTTATATCAGCCCCGGATCATGCCGGATATGCTTCATAGCGGCACACTTAATACTCCAGCTATTGCGGCTTTAGGAGCTGCCGTAAAGTTCATATTAAAAGAGGGAGCAGGAAACATAGGAAAATATGAAAATGAGCTTGCTAAAAGACTGACAGACAGGCTTATAAATATTCCGGCGATAATTCTTTATGGGGCGGATAAAAAAACGGGAATTACGGCTTTTAATATACGTGGAATCAGCAGTGCGGAAACAGCGGAAAGGCTTGGAAAGAATATTGCAGTGCGTGCGGGATACCATTGTGCACCTCTGGCGCATCGTGCAATAGGGACTGAGAAGACGGGAGTGGTTCGAGTATCGTTTGGATATTTTAATAAGCGTTCAGATGTGGATAAGGCGGCTGATTTAATTTATAAAGTTGTTAAAGAGGCGCTGAATATATAGTAAATTGTTTTTAATGATATGTTTTTTCATATTCGGGATAGTTTTTTTTCTATCCCGTACATATAATATTGAGTATTACAAAAGAATTTATAACCTGATTTATGCTTATATTATCCGTTCCAGATAAATTTTCAAAAAAATCAAAAAAATTTTAAAAAAAGTATTGACAAATTGATCTTTTTCTGTTATACTGTATAAGTCATCAGCGATAAGGACAACTTAATAAAACACTTTAAACATGCGGGTGTAGTTCAATGGTAGAATCCCAGCCTTCCAAGCTGGTCGTGTGGGTTCGATTCCCATCACCCGCTCCATTTGTGCGACTGTAGCTCAGTTGGATAGAGCAACTGCCTTCTAAGCAGTGGGCCAGGGGTTCGAATCCCTTCAGTCGCGCTTCCTTTTTAAGGGTATAAATTAACATGGTGGGAACGGACTTTGTTTGCATCAGTTTAAAAATTGTATGTTTATATGGTGGATGTAGTTCAGTTGGTTAGAGCGTCAGTTTGTGGCACTGAATGTCGTGGGTTCGAGTCCCACTATCCACCCCATTTTCATCTTTTTTTAAATTTGGGGATATAGCCAAGTTGGTAAGGCACCGGATTTTGATTCCGGCATTTCGTAGGTTCGAGTCCTGCTATCCCTGTAATTCGGGCCATTAGCTCAGTTGGCAGAGCACTTGACTTTTAATCAAGTTGTCCGGAGTTCGAATCTCCGATGGCTCATAGGTGAAAGACGGCTTAACCGTGCGGATTAAGCCGTCTTTCTATTGATTTAAATTCTTTAGTTTCTATGAGTTGACTATATTTTGACTATCAGAGTTTTCGTTTTGCAAATTGAATATATTGTTGATTTTATCACCGATGCCATTTGCTTCAAGCTTATTTTTGTATAATATAATTTAGGGCATAAGTATGTATTCGTCTTGAACGTTCCGTCTAAGTAACGTCTGTTTTTAAATATATTCGTGACGAAACTGTATGTGAGCTTTTTGCCACGCTGATTTTTTACTCCTTACTCAATAAGAGAATTTAGTATGCTCCGCGCGCTTTCGCCGCTTGCGTATCTTATGAAAATATCCTGTACGATAGGCGCTTTTTCGGGATCGGGCTGAAAGTGCTTGTTTTCATCGATCCGATAGCCGAATGTCAAAGCTCCGCCGTTGAATTTCCCGTTCAGAACATTTTCTGTCATGCCGCGGCTGACTTTCATAGACAGGTCTTTTATGTAGTATACCGAGAAACCTTCAAAGATGCTTTCCATAAGCTGACCTTCTATTGATTCCTCGCGCTGATTGTCCGAGGAGTATCTTGCATATATAACTGCTCTCATGTTTTAATTATCACGCTCCTTGCTTTTGTCCATTAAATCAAATAATGATTGTTTTAACTTTGCGTTCAGCGGTGACTGTGGGTCAAAGCACATTTCTATGAATTGTTTGAATTGTTCGTTGTTGGTATCGAATTTTGGCTTGAACTCATATGTCATGCCCTCAGGTCTGTCCGTGCGTCCATAGAGATAATCCATCGACACATTGAAGTAATCGGCGTACCGAAGCATCAGTGTGCAGTTCGGCTCAGATTGATCATTTTCAAAGCGGTTTATTGCCGACTGTGAAGAGCCGATCTCTTTTGCGAATTTAGCCTGTGACATCATCGTGCTTTCGCGCAGCGAACGCAGCCTGTTTCCTAATCCTTTCATTGCTGACCTCCTGAATTCTTATTGATCATATTATAACCCATATTAAGATTTTTATCAACCCTATATAATGATTTTATGAAAACCACACACTTTCAATTTACGAACAAAGGATATCGATAAACACAGCAATGTTCATCAATATCCTTTGTTTATTTTACTTTTCCGCAACGATGATATATCTGTGTGCAGTTCCCTTTATCGAACCTTCAGCGGTTAGGATTTTCTGTGCCTTAAGCAACCTATCGAAACAGCTTTCCACAGAAAAGCCGCGGAACTCCCATTCGATAATTTTTGCAAACCACACCAAGGCGCCGATATCAAAGAATTCGATCGCGGGGAATGCCTCATCCGCATATAAAATCGAAAAGCCCGCAGAACGGAACTCTCGCTGCTGGTCAGCAAGATTGAGCCCCCGGAACGGCTTGGGCGTTCCGGGGAGCAGCAATTCGACAAGATCACGCTCATTATCCTCGCCCACCTGCTCGGTTATAAATATCCCGCCCGGCTTTAATATACGATGCAGTTCGGCAGGAACGTAATTCCCATGACGGTTGATGATAATGTCAAATTCATCATCATAAAACGGTAGGCTTGAATAGTCGGTCGCTTCTCGAAAATCGATACCTGACCGCAGTAGCGTTTTCCTGCATAATTCAACATTCGGAGGATATCCCTCCGTGGCGCTTGTGTTATCGGCAGAATGATTTAAAGATAAGAGAAATTCACCGCCGCCTGTGTCTATATCAAGCAGTTTTTTATCATACGTTAAATATGAGCGTACGATTTTTTCGTAGTCCCACGGCAGGGGATGATTTTTATATCTGTCTTTTATATGAGAAAAATCCCAGCCATGTATATGAGCCTGTTTCTCCTCGGATGTCCAAAACTCCTTTAATTCTTTTTCTGTCATTTTCAACTACTCCTTTTCAAAATCTTATTGTTTGATAGGTGCAGTCAACCGACAACATCAATGTTTACTCAATACAGTCTGCTGTCGGACTTTAAAACTGCACCGAGTAGTTACCTCGCATAAACATTATATGCACCGCCTTTCTATGCTCCAGGGAAATAAGCCGGGTAATATGTTAAAAGGGTTTGGGAATATCCCAAGAGATCATATCAAATTTTCGTGAGTGTGGCTACACTTGCTTTGCTTGCTATTCTGCAAAAATAGCAAGTGCAAGGAATTTGGTTTTTGCGAAATGGTACTATTTTGCTTTGATTGCTGTTTTGCTGAATTTTATAAATATGAGAGTATCTCTCCGATACTTTTTACTGTGTGATCAGCTATGTTTTCAGTATTTTTTATATCAGCCATACCGCCAAAACCCTGTTTTACCCATATCGTGTGCATGCCTAACTGCTTTGCGGGAATAATATCGTTATCCAACCTATCGCCTATCATGACTGCATTTTCAGCCGCACAGTTCGCCTGTTAGAGAGCCAGTCGGAATATTGTCGGATCGGGTTTGGCAACACCTGCTTCTGCGGATGAGACCGTCAGACAGATATATTCACCGATCCCCATTTTGTTGAGCCGCTCCTGTGTTCCGGGAAGTTGATTTGCAATAATACCGATTTTGTACCGTTTTGATAATGCGTACAAAGCTGAAACTGTTTCCGGGTACAAAACTTCATCCTCACTGTGCCATGGGGTTCTGTTAAGCCCAAAGAAGCGTACGGCTTCATTGTAGGCATTAAGCCCTTGTTTCGCAAAATCGACCATTGCATTGTAAAATCGTTCGTAAGAAATATCACGGTTCTTTATGGTGTCCCGAATCCTATGCTCATATGCCTTGCTCTCGTCCACAAGTGTTGAGCCTATGTCAAAGAACAGCCATTGAATATCTGTAAATTTAGACATGGATGGACCTCATTATTTTATTTGTTAATTCGTTGGTGGGCAAAGCTCAAAATCATCATCGCATTCGGCGATGAAATCTATTTCATAATACAAATCTGTCAGATTCTCATAAACACCCCAGCCAAATCGACTTGTGGCAGCTATTATATTTTCAATAACAGGTTTTATATCCTCAAACTTAGCACGATCGTTCTGTTTGTTTATCAGTTTTACGGCATTGCCGAACATCGACACAAGACTATTGTAAAATGGAGCATCTATATCGCCGAAGTTAAAACTTAGCTGTACACATGAATTAACATAATACAACATCATATCAATAATGGTAAAATCATCGTGACATATTTTTTTGAATTCTGACACAGCTGACTTTGCGGAATGCAAGTCTATGTAATGGCCCCATATTCCCGCATCTATTCTTTTTTTATATGTTGCAGCAACGTCTGATGTTGTTGCCGGATCTATTATCATTGATATTTGTTGCTGCGCCGATTGATTATTCTTGTATAGATCTGATATAAGTTTGATCAATTCATCCTTATCATAGTTGGACAGCTGCTTTTTTAATTCTCTTATTCCTAATTTCCTGGACATTCTATTCACTCCTTGTAGGGTATATTATTTCCTTTGCACCATTCTATCGCAATATCGCGGAGCTTTTGCTCCTTAAAGCTATACCATTGCTTTTCAACTCCCTTATATCTTGCCATGTCCTTGAATCTTCTGAAAGCTCCGCGTCCATTTATGGCAATATAGAATTCTCCCTGAATGTTTTCAGGAAGAGTTTCAATAAAATCCTCCATTATGGAATACTCGTTTATATCATACTGGGATGGGATCCGAATAAATCTGTCTCCGTACAGTTCTTCAAATTCATCCATATCCTCAATATCATCGGCACCATAAATTTCTCCGGATGTTACGCAAATGATACTCATTGTCTTTTTGTC
The DNA here is from genome assembly GCA_905215805.1 of uncultured bacterium. Taxonomy (GTDB): domain Bacteria; phylum Bacillota; class Clostridia; order UBA1381; family UBA1381; genus UMGS1958. The sequence continues at coordinate 112,989 of CAJMRL010000001.1, forward strand.
TAAATAAGAATCCATTTCGTCAAATTGCATATCCATTGAATCGATTAAATCTTGCAGGTCTAACATTGTTTTGCTCTCCTTTCGAGTTATTGTTCTTTATTGATTTTCAAAGCCGAGTAATAAGCAAGTGTCTGATCCTGCCATTTCTCATACTTTTCTTTTGAGATCGCACCGGAGCGCAGCTCCTCCTGCATATCTGCCCAATCCTCGAGGAACAGGCATATATCGGTGTTGAGGTCGGCTGCCTTGCCGTTAAATTTTATGGAACATTCCCATGTGCTATGTCTCGGCGGTCTGCGGACTTCTATTTCAAAGTTCAAGCCCTTGGCTTTTTCCAACTCAAACAGAAGCCTCATCACATCAGCCATGCATGTCAGACTATTATCTGCGCGTTCTGCGTCATAGCCCAATAGGTATGTAAAAGTTGTATCCAATGCCTTTGCGAGTTCGTTTATCATGCTGATGGATATCTCTATCTCTCCGGTTTCATATTTTTGTATAGTGCGCAGCGATTTGCCGAGGATGTCCGCCAATTCCTGCTGACCATATCCCTTTTGCCTGCGAAGAACACGTATTCTGTATCCGATTGAATTTTCATCTATTTTCTTCATCTGATCCACCTCATAAACATCATAGCATATCTATGAAGGAATTGCAAGTGCATATTGTAAAATATTTTATAAACTGTTGACAAAAGAATAAAGATATATTATAATAAATGCGAATTATAAATACATATACAATTCATCTATTTAAATAAAAAACTAATAAATAATACATATTGAATGAGGAAGGAGGGATAAGTATAGAAACAGTATTACTCAAAATAGAAAGAGACAAAAACGGAGCCCTGCCGAGAATGACACCGGCACAGCATAAGAGAGTGTGTTCGCTGATACGTAATACCTGCTGCAACTACATTGACGGAGAATGTATAGCTCTGAACTGTAAGTGCGTGCAGTGTCAGTCGTATTCGGTCTGCTGTAAATGGTTCCGACAAGCAGTGCTGCCACAGGACAAGGCGCTGTTAGCGGAACTGATCGGCAGGGAAAACAAGAAGCATTGTACAATATGCGGGAAACCGTTTATACCAGGCTCGAACCGAGCTAAATATTGTTCGGGATGTTCAATAAATGAGAGGAAAAGGAAAAAGGCAAGAAATGAACGCAGATACAGGGAATGTAAACGTGGTCATTTAGAGGATTAAAAATCGCATAAACACTGCGTTTTCGGAAGATGCAGACGACTATGATGTATAGTTATATTCTGACACAAGAAAATACACTTCTAAATGACCACAAAATCTAGAATGAAAGGAGGCTTTATATACGGAGGTACATAGCGAGCTGAATAAAGATATCCCTCAGCATGAGATAGAAGCTCTTGCGAGATGCATATTTCCCACGATACAACAGTTTTATGACAGTGAGGAAGGCAAGTGTGAATTTGAAGAATGGAAACGGAAACAGGAAATGAAGTGAATATAGATTGGGAACTCTTGGTGATAGCTGTAAAACTGTTGCTGAGAGTTCTTTTGCATTGAAAGTTAAGCCCTAAACAGCTATTATAAATAGGGTTATAAATAATTAATTTAATCAAATTCAAAAAAATGATTAAATTAATCTTGACATATGTCAAAAAATATATTATAATATAACTATGTCATAATAAAATAATTGACTAAATTGAAGAGGTAAATATGAGAATATATAACTACAAAAATAAATTGGAGAATGTTTTGACACCGGAAATAGTGTCTATGCTTACACAAATACACGAGTATAAAGGAAAACAGAATTTACTTGATGGCTCGAACACGGCTATTCTTGATCAGCTTGTTGAGATAGCCAAAATACAAAGTACAGAAGCATCTAATAAGATTGAAGGGATTTTTACGTCTGATGACAGGTTAAAAAAACTTGCGTTATCGAAGACAAATCCCAAAAACAGAGCTGAGGAAGAGATTGCCGGATATCGAGATGTTCTTAATACCATCCATTCCTCTTATGAGGGGATACCATTAAAACCAAATATCATTTTGCAGCTTCACAGGGACTTATATAGATTTAATGCTGTCACCTATGGTGGACAATATAAAAATGTTGATAATGTGATAGCTGAGGAAGATACGGCGGGAAATAAACACATGCGTTTTCAACAGGTGGAAGCATGGGAAGTGCCGGATCATATGGAAAGAGCGTGTGCGGCATTTAATGAGGCTGTAGCTTTGGAAGAAATGGATCCATTACTTGCCATGCCGATGTTTGTTCTTGATTTTCTTTGTATACATCCTTTTAATGATGGAAACGGCCGCATGAGCAGACTGCTAACACTTTTATTGCTGTATCGGAACGGGTATATTGTAGGGAAGTATATAAGTATAGAAAAACTAATAGAAACAACAAAGGATAATTATTATGAAGCATTAAAAAATAGTTCTATAGGATGGCACGATAACGAAAATGATTACAATTCGTTTATAAAATATATGCTTTCTGTTATTCTCGCAGCTTACAGAGAATTAGATCAGGGTATGCAGACAGTATCTGATGAAAAACTTTCAAAACCCGAAAGAGTGGCGAGCGTAATAGAGAGTACATGGGGAAGGATAACAAAGAAAATCATATTAGATAAGTGTCCCGATATAAGTGAGACCACCGTGCAAAGAACGCTGGCTGATTTGCTTAAGGAACACAGGATTATTAAAATAGGCGGAGGAAGATATACGTCTTATATCTGGAACAGGGAGGAAGAATAAAGTATGATTACAGGAGAATTAAAAAATAAAATAGATGGGCTTTGGGATATATTTGCATCCGGCGGGTTAGTCAATCCGCTTGATGTAATCGAGCAGATCACATATTTGATGTTTATTCATGACCTTGATGATATGGATAACCTTCGGGCAAGGGAAAGCGCAATGCTGGGACTTCCGCATAAAAGTATTTTTGCCGGGGAGGTTGAAATAGGCGATCGCAGGATAGACGGTAACCAGTTAAAGTGGTCAACATTCCGTGACCTGCCTGCCGGAAAAATGTACGAGATTGTCCAAGAGTGGGTCTTTCCGTTTATAAAAAGTCTGCATGCAGACAAGGACAGCGCATATTCCAAATACATGGATGACGCTATATTTAAGCTGCCTACGCCATTGGTGCTCGATAAAGTTGTAACAGCACTCGACGGTATCTATGAGCTTATGAAAAGTTCTGATGATAACGATGTTCGCGGCGATGTGTACGAGTATCTTCTTAATAAGATTGCGCAGTCCGGTCTCAATGGACAGTTTAGAACTCCGAGGCATATTATTAAGATGATGGTTGAAATGATGCAGCCCAAGCCGGATGATATTATTTGCGATCCAGCGTGCGGAACAAGCGGATTTCTGGTAGCTGCAGGAGAATACTTGAAGGAGAATTATAAGGAAGAGATTTTTTTCAACAAACAAAAAAAAGACCACTATATGAACTCTATGTTCTTTGGCTACGACATGGACAGGACAATGCTCCGTATAGGCGCAATGAATATGATGACACACGGAATAGACAGCCCGTTTATCGAATATCGTGACAGCTTATCGGACCAGAATACAGATCGGGATAAATATTCATTGATATTAGCGAATCCGCCGTTTAAAGGCAGCCTTGACTATGATATTGTGTCTGCGGATTTACTTAAGATGTGCAAGACAAAGAAAACAGAGCTTTTGTTTATAGCGTTGTTTCTACGCATGCTGCGGATAGGCGGCAGGTGTGCGTGTATCGTTCCTGAAGGAGTGCTTTTCGGTTCATCCAAGGCGCACAAAGCGGTAAGAAAAGAGATTGTTGAAACTAATCGTCTTGAGGCTGTTGTGTCAATGCCCTCTGGCGTTTTTAAGCCATATGCAAGCGTATCAACTGCAGTGCTGATATTCACAAAAACGGGACATGGCGGAACTGACAAGGTATGGTTCTATGATATGAAAGCAGACGGGTTTTCTTTGGACGACAAGAGAAGTGAAATTGAGGAAAATGATATACCGGATATAATAGAGAGATTTCACAATCTTGATAAGGAAGTAAACAGGAAAAGAACAGAACAGTCGTTTCTTGTGGATAAACAGGATATAGTTGACAATGATTATGATCTTTCAATCAATAAATACAAAGAGATAGAGTACGTGCCTGTTGAATATCCATCGACAGCAGAGATTATGGCTGATCTGCACGAGCTGGAAATGGAGATTACCGCAGGGATGGCGGAATTGGAGGAGATGTTGTGATGGCGAGATTGGGGGATGTTTTTGAAAGTCAAATCGCTGGCGAATGGGGTAGCGAATGTGCCGAAAATGAAAACGGTACTAAAGTATTGCGGACTACTAATTTTACACAAGAAGGCAGAATCAATTATGCTGATGTGGTGATACGCAGTATCAACCAATCCAAAGTGGAAAAGAAAAGGCTCCATTATGGTGACATCATTTTAGAAAAATCAGGTGGAACAGAAAAAACACCGGTTGGCCGGGTTGTGTTTTGTGATGAAGCCGTTGAAGATTCTATATATTTATGCAACAATTTTACCCAAGCAATGCGAGTAAATCAAGCGATAGCTATTCCAAGATATGTGTTTTATTTTATGTGGAATCTTCACTCTTCGGGTAAAACAGACTTACTTCAAAATAAAACCACTGGTATTCGCAACTTACAAGTAAAGTCATATTCGAACGAAAACTGCCCTCTCCCCCCTCTTGAGGAACAGCACAAAATTGCGGCGGTTTTGGACAAGGTCAGCGACCTGATTGCCAAGCGCAGACAACAGTTAAACAAGCTGGATGAATTGGTGAAATCCCGATTTGTTGAGATGTTTGGTGGAATACACGACAGCAAGATATATCCATATAAATTAGTTAAGGATTTGACTGAGGTAATTAGTGGTGGCACACCGAGTAGAGATATAAACGAATATTGGGAAGGTGGAACTATTCCTTGGGTCAAAACTACGGAACTCCAAAATAGTATAGTTACCGAAGTGGAAGAACATATAACTGAGGAAGGACTAAATAATTCATCAGCAAAAATTGTCCCATCTGGAACAGTCTTGATTGCAATGTATGGTCAGGGCAAAACAAGAGGAATGACCGCTTATTTAGGAATAGAAGCTTGCACCAATCAAGCATGTGCCTGTATTTTACCGTCGAATAAAATCAATCAAACATTCTTATGGCTGTTCTTTGTACTTTCTTATGACAATTTGCGCGATATGGCAAAGGGGGGCAATCAACCGAACTTGAACGGTAATATTATTAAAAACTACCCTGTTCTCTATCCACCAATGGAACTACAAGAACAATTTGCTGCCTTTGTCACACAAACCGACAAATCAAAATTAGCGGTACAAAAAAGCTTAGATAAACTGGAATTGTTAAAAAAATCATTAATGCAAAAATACTTTGGCTAAAGGAGAGATTGAAATGGAGAAAAAATATCAAGTTTTTGTTAGCTCTACATATGAAGACTTAAAAGAAGAGAGGGCAGCAGTTAACCAATGCTTGTTAGATTGCGGATGTATTCCTGTTGGCATGGAACAATTTCCCGCAAGCGGAATGAGTCAAATGGAATACATAGAAAAGATGTTAAATGATTGTGATTATTATATTTTAATATTAGCAGGACGTTACGGCTCATGTGATGAAAATGGTGTTGGTTATACTGAAAAAGAATATGATTATGCCGAATCCCACAATATACCTATTATGAGTTTCGTGATACGGAATATTGGTGATTTGATTAGCCGCAGGTGTGAAACTACAGACGAAGGAAGGAACAAGCTTAATGCTTTTCGTGAAAAAGTGTGTTCGAATCGACTTGTAAAAATGTATTCAACAACTGATGAACTGAAAAGCAATGTGGCAATTTCTTTATTACAATGTGTAAAAGACTTTCCGGCACGTGGCTGGGTAAGAGGAGAGGAAGCAACAATTGACAATAATGTCTTAAAGCGTATAGACGAACTTGAAAAAAAAGCGGCCAATACGCCGAAAATTCATGTTGGAAAAGAACCTCCCGAAAACATGCCTCCCGGAAGTATATTCTTTCAATTAGAAGATGAATAATGAGGTGACACCCCATGACCAATTTTGATTTCTTAACAACTGAACCTCAATTTGCCGCATTTTCAGATGTGGCTGTTTCTGCCGAAAAAATATTGAATATAGATGCAGCGGCGGCTGTTTTAAACTGTCGCAGGGCTATGGAGTTTGCTGTGAAATGGATGTATTCTGTTGATAAAGACTTGAAAAAGCCATATGATACAACCTTGGTATGCCTTATGAACACAGATGAATTACGCGCGATTATTGATAATGACCTTTACGAGCGTATGGATTTCATAAGAAAGACCGGCAATATTGCGGCGCACAGACCCAAAAGTGTATCGATTGAGCAGGCAAAGCTTTGTATAGAAAATCTCTATTATTTCATGGATTTTATAGCGTGCTGTTACGCAGAAAAATATGAAGCCGGACAATTTGACCCGTCATTGCTTGACACCGCTCATTCTCCTGTTTCCGGCAGTTATACGGAACTGAACCTTGAGGAGCTTATAAAAGAAAACAAAATTCTCAGAGATGAGCTTACGGCTCGTCGAGCCGAGCAGCAGCCGGGATACGTTCCTAAGCCGCTTGAACTTTCTGAGTATGAAACACGCAAGATATACATAGACACGATGCTTAACGAGGTTGGTTGGATAGAGGGTGTGAACTGGGAAAATGAAGTTGAAATGACAGGGATGCCGAATGCAGCAGAGACAGGGTATGCTGACTATGTATTATATGATGATACACATAAGCCGCTCGCTGTTATAGAGGCAAAACGAACATGCAAGGATGTAGCGGCAGGCAGACAACAGGCAAAGTTGTATGCTGGTATCCTTGAACAGCAGTATGGCAGACGACCGGTAATCTTTTTGACAAACGGGTTTGAGACACGTATAGATGACGGACAATATCCGGAAAGGCGTATCGCAGCAATATATTCAAAACGTGATCTGGAGAAGCTGTTTAATTTGCGTTCTATGCGCAGGAACCTGAAAAATATTATTGTTGATAAGGACATAGCCGGCAGATATTATCAGAAAAACGCGATAAAAGCTGTTTGCGAGTCGTTTGATACAAATAACAGAAGAAAGGCGCTGCTGGTCATGGCTACGGGAGCCGGAAAAACGAGGACTGTTATAGACCTCTGCAAAGTTTTACTTGAGCGTGGATGGGTAAAGAACATTTTGTTCTTGGCGGACAGAACAGCGCTTATAACACAGGCGAAGCGCTCATTTGTAAATCTGCTGCCCGATCTTTCAGTAACAAATCTTTGTGAGGAAAAGAACAATTATGCGGCGCACTGTGTTTTTTCGACTTATCAGACTATGTATAATTATATTGATGAGGCAAGGGATAAAGAGGGGAAGCTTTTTACATGCGGCCATTTTGATCTTATGATATGCGATGAAGCACACCGTTCCATATACAATAAATATAAGGACATATTTAATTACTTTGATGCACCGCTTGTGGGGCTTACCGCCACTCCTAAGGATGATATCGACAAGAATACTTATGAGATATTTGAGCTTGAAGATAATGTTCCTACATATGGCTATGAATTGTCTCAAGCAGTGACGGATGGCTATCTTGTGGACTATTTGTCTGTTGAATCGAAAGTTAAGTTCCTTGAACAGGGGATCGCATATGATGAGCTTAGCGATGATGAAAAAGAGGAGTATGAAGAACTGTTTATTGATGAAAACGGAGAAGTTCCGGAGAGACTAAGCTCATCTACGTTGAATGAGTGGATATTTAACCGTGACACCATACGTCAAGTCCTTGAGGTGCTGATGGTCAATGGCATAAAGATCGAATACGGTGAAAAGTTGGGCAAAACGATAATATTTGCGAAAAATCATGCTCATGCCGAAAAAATACTTGAGGTATTTAACAGTGAATATTCCAATCTGAATGGATTCGCTCAGGTTATAGATAATAGGATCAACTATGCTCAAAGCTTGATCGATAGGTTTTCGGATCCTAAAAAATTGCCGTATATTGCAATTTCAGTAGATATGCTCGATACAGGCATAGACGTTCCTGAGGTTTTGAATTTGGTGTTTTTTAAAAAGGTGATGAGTAAGGCAAAATTTTGGCAGATGATAGGCAGAGGAACGAGGCTATGCCCAGGGCTTATTGACGGCGAGGATAAGAGTAAATTCTATATATTTGATTTCTGCGGAAATTTTGAATTTTTCAGAATGAACAAAGGCAAAGCGACAGCTAACCAAGTAGCTTTACAGAGTGCTATATTTCATTTGAAAGCACAGATAGTATTTAAACTTCAGGATATAGCATATCAGACAGATGAACTTAAAGCGTTCCGAAAGACACTGGTTTCTGAAATGGTCTCAAAAGTACGCGAACTTAACAAGGAGAATTTTGCTGTCAGGCAGCATTTGAAATATGTGGAGAGGTATGCAAATGAAGAAAACTACACACCGCTGACATATGAGGACACAATAAAGATTAAGGATGAGCTTGCACCGCTTATTGTTCCTGATGAGGATGATATAAGTGCTGTGCGGTTTGATGCTCTCATGTATGGCATTGATCTTGCATATCTTACCGGAAAAAGTTATAGCAGACATAAGAGTGATCTTTTCAAGAAAGTCAGTGGTATAGCAAGCGTGGCCAATATACCGGAAATAGCGGCGAAGTCCGAATTAATCAATAAGATTCTCAATACGGATTACCTTGATGAGTGCGGGGTGACTGAATTTGAATATATACGCACATCGCTGAGAAATCTTATGAAATATATCCCAAGCAATCATATGAAATACGACACAAATTTCAGTGATGATATCCTCTCGACGGAATGGAATGAGTCAGAGCTTGAAAATGATGATTTGAAGAATTATAAGGCAAAGGCGGAGTTTTATGTTAGGCAGCACCAGGATAACAGTGCTATAGCAAAGCTTAAAAGTAATCAACCATTGACGGAGGATGATATTGAGGAGCTTGAAAAGATTTTGTGGAGTGAAGTCGGAACAAAGGAAGAATATACAGCAGAGTATGGTGAGAAACCGTTGGGAGAATTTGTTCGTGAAATTGTGGGGCTTGATATGAACGCCGCAAAAGAAGCCTTTTCGGAATTCATTAATAATGCGAATCTTGATGCAAAACAAATATATTTTGTTAATCAAATAGTTGAGTATATAGCGCAAAATGGAATAATGAAGGACATGTCGGTATTACAGGAGGCTCCATTTACGGATAATGGAAGCATCGTAGATATATTTACGGATGTTACGGTATGGACAAGGATAAGAAAGATTATAGAGGCAATAAATATGAATGCAGCGGCATAAGACAAAGCGAAAACGAGGTATTAAAATGAGTAAAGAATTTAATAGAAAAACAAAGGAAGACAGACCGGTTCTTGCTATATGTTATGATTTTGATAAGACCTTATCACCTGACGACATGCAGGCCCAAGGATACATTCAGTCAATAGGGTATAACACCAAAGAGTTTTGGATAGAGTCAAATTCTTTAGCTGAGAATAATGACATGGATCAAAATCTGGCATATATGTACAAAATGGTTGATGAGGCAGAGGGCCGTCTAATAATTAATAAGGAAAATTTGGCTGAATACGGTGCAAGAGTAGAATTATTTCCGGGAGTCAACACTTGGTTTGAAAGAATACGCGCATATGGATTAAAAAAGGAGTTATCATTGAGCATTATATAATTTCATCCGGATTAAAAGAAATGATTGAAGGTACAGAAATGGCAAAAAACAATGCTTTCGAGAGGATTTATGCAAGCTCATTCTATTTTAACGAACGAGGGGTAGCAAAATGGCCTGCTCAAGTTGTAAACTATACAAACAAAACTCAATTTTTATTTAGAATAGAAAAGGGTGTCTTAGATATAAATGATCCTGGAGTTAATGATTATTTTTCACCTGACGAAATGAGAGTTCCTTTTAGGAATATGGTATATATAGGTGATAGCGATACTGATATCCCATGTATGAAATTAGTAAATTCTTATGGAGGACATGCAATTGGGGTATATAATCCATACACAAAAGATAAAAATAAAGTTTATAAGATGATAAAAGATAACAGGATAAAATATTTTGCCCCGGCAGATTATTCCGAAGATTCAGAATTAGACAGATTAGTAAAAATAATTGTTGATCGAACTGCGGCAAATGAAATTTTGGAAAACATTTATTATGATTCTAAGAAAGAAGCTATGAAAGCAACAGATAACAATAAAATAAGTGAGGAAGATAAATTAAAAGAGGACTTGATTGTAAAATTGTCAAATAGTTCGAGTTTTGCGTTTACACATTTAATAATAAAGGAGCTTAGCAAATACAATAATTGGACTGCCGATCAAAAGGATGCCCTTTATAATGCTTTTATAAATAATGAACAAATATCATGGATTGCTGAGGATAATGACGTTAATTTATTTTATTCTAAATTATTAAATGATGATGAAAAAAATGATAATGCCAAACAAGTTCATAAGATGTTAGTAGATAGAGGGGAAAACAGCTGAATTGGAATATTCGGCTTTTTATGAGATAAAAATAAGGGTTTATTGATTTGAGGCATAGGCATATCATTTAACTTGTTCTTTGAAAATTATGAATTATCAACATGAATGGGATAAATTATGGAACTAAAATATCAAACCATTGTATAATAATGTTATCTACATTCCCTTAAAGTAAATCACAAAAATATTTCACAAGAGAGCCTGCTCCGTAATTAGGAACGGCTCTCTTGAAACTACATAATCTTGTGTGCAATACAATACTAAAGAATGCTACAGATGGGAGGTATTGATGGGAAAAATTCTATCAGCCTGAATGGCTAACTTCGAATTTTTATACTCACATACTCCCCACCAGCTCCGTCGCGATATTTACGCTCTCAAGCCGCATGACGCTCTCCTCGGAAGTGCCGAAGCTTAGAAAGTTTATGCTCCCGTACCAGATAAGGCGCTGATCTATAACCGTGAACTTTTGATGTATACCGGATCTTGTGCGTATCGTGAACCCGCTGCTTTTGAGCATAGCTATGCATTCCTCTGCACGGCGGCACACCATCTCATTCTTATTGTCCTCGGGCGGTCGGGTCATAATTGTGATTTCACCGACAGCTGGGGCCAGCAACGGAATCAGCTTCGCAAGCGTCCTTTTTGAAACAAACGGACTTACAAGCAGCACTTCATGCTTGGCAGACAGTATATCGGCTATGAAAACATCAAGGAAATTGTTATTGTCAAAAATACTGCTGACACTTTCGGCAACGCCTTCGCACCGTGTCATATATCCGATAGAGCTGTAGCCTTTGAGCCGCTTTTGATACATTTTTTCAAGCATAGGAACATGAATATCTATGTAGTCATATATTCTTACGTAAGATTTGCCCGCTATTTCAAGCATTGATATTGAATTATATTCATTACTGTGGTAAAATAAGAGCATAAAATAAAGTGAGGGAGCGCGTCATGGATAAGGATAGTACGATACATATTTATGAAGATCAAAAGATACGAACCGCATGGGATGAGGAGCGTGAAGAATGGTATTTTTCCATTGTTGATGTAGTGGCAGTTTTAACAGAAAGCAAGGATGCTACTGCTTATTGGCGTAAGTTGAAACAGCGTTTAAAGGCAGAAGGTAATGAAAGCGTGACAAATTGTCACGGTTTGAAAATGAGAGCGGCAGACGGCAAAATGAGAATGACTGATGTTGCCGATACTGCCGGGATACTGCGTATAATTCAATCCATACCATCGCCAAAAGCGGAGCCGTTCAAATTGTGGTTAGCGGAGGTAGGCAGAGAACGAATCGATGAAACTATCGATCCCGAGCTGACTATAGACCGAGCACTGGAGACTTATTTGAAAAAGGGCTATACCCGTGAATGGATAAATCAACGCTTACAGGCTATTCAGGTCCGCAAGGAGCTGAAGGACGAATGGGATCGACGCGGAGTGAAAAAGGGACGCGAGTATGCCATACTCACAGATGAGATCACAAAAGCATGGTCAGGTATGAAAACACGCGAATATAAAAATCTGAAAGGCTTGACAAAAGAAAATTTACGGGACAACATGAGCACCCTTGAGCTTGTCCTGAATATGTTGGCAGAGGCGACCACAACAGAGATATCGAAAAATACAGCTCCAACCACCTTCAAGGAGAATTTGGAGACTGCACGCAGCGGCGGCGAAGCTGCCGGGGTTGCCCGACGGGAAGTGGAGAAACGAACCGGTAGACCTGTGATCACATCAAAAAATGCCGCGCAGCTTAACGAGATCGTTACCGGCATGATAGAGGGGATAGCGCATGATGAGGATGAATGACAGCAGAATATACCGCTGTCATTTTATCCGCACCACCACGCTACAGCACCCATCGATCCACACGAGTTCGCCTTTGTACAAATGTGTTTCACCACAAAAATATAATCCGAACTTTTCTCTTATCGGAGACGGGTTCGGATTTTTGTTTTGGCTCGATAATATCTGACAGTAAAAACCGGCGGTGTCGCTCATTGATACCGCCGGTTTACTGTATTTATCATCATTTTATATTTTGTTTCAGTTTCCATTCCTCAAACTCTTTTTTACCTTCCTCGCTCTCGAAAAACTTTTGTATCTCCGGCAGCAGGCACCGGGCGAGCATATCTATATCGCTTTGGGAGACCTCTTGATTATGTATTATCTCAGTCTTTGAGTTATCAGTATAAAAATCTTCCTTTCATCTTGGATTTTGTGGTCATTTAGAAACCCGATTTTAGGGAAAGTAATGTAACTACACAAGCCCTATGCATCAGGCGCTAAAAATCGTTGGTTTTATGCGGTTTTCAATCCTCTAAATGACCACGTTTAAGCTCTCTGTATTTACGTTCATTCCTGGCCTTTTTCTTTCTTCGCTCACTCTTTGAACATTCTAAACAATATTTTGCCCTGTTGGACTTTGCAATAAATGCTTTGCCACATATGGTACAGCGTTTTCTGTTAAGCGGTTTTATGATCTCCGCTAACAGCGTTTCATCTTGTGGCAGTATCGCTTGTCTGAACCACTTGCATATGACAGAGCATGAGTTTATCTGTGCGCAGTCACAGTTTAAGATTATACACTCACCATTTGCATAATTGCAACAAAGCCTTTTGATCATCGCAGAGGCTTTGTTTTTCTGCCCCGGAGTCATGCGCGGCAAAGAACCGTTTTTATCACGCTCTATATTGAGTAGTTTATTTATAACAGTACCTCCTTTCATACTGTCATTATACCACATTTATTAAATCATATCGCTATACTGCATCATGGCATTTTAAGCTGCGTATTTCAAAAAATATTGCATATCTGCACAGGATATGGTATAATGTGATCATAGGAGTTGATCGTATGTATTTGCCGGGAACACCGGGAGAAATTATAGGTGATTTAAGAACAGCACGCGGTTTATCGAAAAAGCAGCTTAGCGAAATAACAGGGATAGTGCCGTCACAGCTAAGCCGTATATAAAACGGAAAAATCAAGAATATAAGCAGTGATATTCTTATAGAGCTGGCGCGAGCGCTGAATGTGTCCACGGACTATATTCTTGGTCTGACTACAATAAGAGAACCCAAAAATCACGATATAAGCGAGCTGGGGCTGTCGAATGACGCAGTTAAAGTAATTCTGTCGGGAAATATAGATATGGATGTCCTAAACTGTCTGATTGAACACGAGCGTTTTCCGTATCTGTTATATCTGATAAAATCTTATTTCTCCGATAGTATCGCTGCCGGTATAGTAAGCAGAAATGAGATCATAGATCTTGCCGCTGCTGAGCTGAGTGAGTTTTACAAAAATTATGATAAAGATAAAAGTGAGATCAAAAAGGACATCAAAGCCCTTAAAGCACAGAAAATAGGGAATCATGAGGCGGAATCGGAGAAGATAAAGAACACATTTCTTACTATTCTGAGGGATATTAAAAAGAGTATCAGTAGTGGGACTAAAACAGATTCGGTAACATCGGAGCATTTCAAGCAAATAAAGGACGAACTAAAGGATAAGCCTGCAAGCGAAGTGACGGCAGATATTATTGCCGAAGCTGTGACAGGTATGTTAGGACAGGTCGCCCAAGTAGATGATGAAAAATTGGAAAAGCTGCAAGGCTCGGTAAAAGAGATTTTAGGGATTTTAGCAGAGGGAAATAGTGATGGATGACATGAAATATGTAAAGGCTGAAATAGAGGATGCCGAAACAGTATTTAAGATGGTGAAAGATACGATAATTTCAATATATCCTAAATATTATCCTAAAGAGGTCGTGGATTTCTTTTGTGACCTGCACAGCAAAGAGCGTATCGCAAATGACATCATTGACGGTAATGTAAGACTGCTTATGATAGGCGATATACCGGTCGGCACGGGCAGCTATAAGGAGGACCATATCACAAGGCTATATGTATCTCCTGATTATCGAGGAAAAGGTTACGGCACATTTATTATGGATAAGCTTGAGGATGAGATTGCGCAAAAATATGACACCGTAAGTTTAGATGCTTCACTTCCTGCAAGTATCATATACGAGCATCGCGGATATAAAACTGTGAAACATGAACGATGGGAGTGCGAAAACGGGGTCATGTTGGTATATGAGATAATGGAGAAAAAGGTGAGGAAATGAACAGCTATAAAGTAATAGACGAAAAGGATTGGAAACGTGCAATGCACTGCGCTGTGTTTAGAGATTGTATTGAGCCTGCATTCTGTGTAACATTTGAGCTGGATATAACTAATTTTTTGAAAAAGATAAGAAAACAGAACTATTCGTTTACCATGGCATTGGTCTTTGTAGTATCAAAATGCGCAAATAAGATAGAGGAATTTCGGTATCGCTTTCTTGACGGAAAAGTAGTGCTGTTCGATAAAATAGATACTGCGTTTACATATCTTGATAAGGAAACAGAGTTGTTCAAGGTCCTAAATGTTCCTATGAAGGATACAATGGAAGAGTATGTTGCGCTGGCTGTAAAGACGGCAACCGAACAGAAGGAATATTTTACAGGACCGCTCGGAAACGACATGTTTCAGTTTTCGCCTATGCCGTGGGTATCATATACGCATATATCGCATACCAATTCCGGCAAAAAGGATAATGCGACGCCGCTTTTTGATTGGGGAAAATATTTTGAACGTGACGGAAAGATGCTTCTTCCGTTTTCCGTACAGGCGCACCATTCATTTGTGGACGGATTGCATATAGGAAAGCTTGCAGATAAGGTGCAGAGATTTTTGAATGAGTATTGAACAAATTGGAGGATATATAAAATGGCTGAAGTATACAAATTTAAAGTAAAACTATGTGAATTAGAAGAAAAAATATGGAGAGATATTGAAATATCTTCGTTATCGACCGTGTCAAAAATGGCATATACTGTACTTGCGGCATTTGGAGCAAATGGCAGCCATTTATTTTGCGTCAGGCGTGCAGATGAAATATATGAATTTACGTATGATGACTTTGGAGATGTGGATGAAGATGCAATTGCCCCGAGTACGGTCAAGCTTTCAAAGCTAAAGCTCACAGTTGGAGATAAACTTACGATAGAATATGATTACGGAGCAGGATGGCGTTTTGATATGGAGCTTATTTCTGTCACAGAGATGCGTCGCGGAGCCGGTACACATTATCCATATATAACTGCCGGAGAAGGATATGGAATTATCGAGGACAGCTTTCCGGGAGTACTGGAAGATTATATAGAGCAAACAGATAAGACCGGTGATATGCCTATGGTCTATTCTTCATATGAAGATAAAGAAAAAGAATGGGATTATAGGAGATTTGATTTGAAGCTCACAAATATGCTCTTAAAATATGATATTGATTCTATAAAAGAAGCATACGAGGGTGAATATGAGGATTGAGCAGTGAACAGAAATATCAAAGCAATAACCGATTTTATTTTTGTGGAGGATGAGCCGCAGCGATCCGATGTGATAATGGTGGTTGGCGGTTCGCATCCGGAAGCAGCAGAAACTGCGGCGGAACTGTGGAAACAGGGATATGCACCGATAATAATGATAGGCGGAGGTGTAATCATTAAAACAGGCAGATTTGCCGGGAGCCGTTCTAAACAGGATATATACAACGGGGATTATGCCGATGAATGTGAGTTTTACACCGATGTGCTTGTGAAGAACGGCGTGCCGAAAGAAGTTATTTTAGGTGAAAACAAATCTTCATTCACAAAAGAAAATGCGATTTATGCGAGAAAGCTGGCCGATGAAAACGGATTGAATATTCGTAAGGCGATACTTATATGCAAAGCATTTCATGCAAGACGGTGTCTGCTGTTTTATCAATTCGCATTCCCTAATACGGAATTTTATGTTAAGACATTTGAGGGGTTAGGCATCAATAAGGATAACTGGCATTTGTCTGAATACGGAGTGAAAAGAGTTCTTGGGGAATTGAAGCGCTGCGGAGAACAAATTGACTTTACAAAATTGACGAGGAAATAGAATGAAAAAGTTATATCTGATAGGCGGCACGATGGGCATCGGTAAGACGACTGTGTGCCAATGGCTGAAATTAAAATTAAACAACAGCGTATTTCTTGATGGTGACTGGTGTTGGGATGCGAATCCTTTCCGGGTCACAGAAGAGACAAAGCAGATGGTGATGCAAAACATTTGTTTTCTGCTCAATCAGTTTATACACTGCTCGGTCTATGATAATATCATATTTTGCTGGGTAATGCATGAGCAGTCTATCATAGACAATATCAAAAAAAATATCGATAGTGCAAAATGTGATATAAGGTCGATCTCGCTTATGTGCAGCCCCGAAACGCTTCGCACCCGGCTTGAGCGTGATGTTGCAAAAGGGCTGCGCACAGCTGATGTGGTTGAGCGAAGCATAAAACGACTGCCGCTTTATGCTGAGTTGGATACACAAAAGCTCAATACCGATGATATGAGCATAGACGGAATTGCTGATATGATAATAGAAATATGCATGGGGACAGGTAAATATGAGCAATAAAGATTTATGACTGCGGATTCACAAAAGAAAACAATTGGTTTTATTATCGTGCTGCAGTACAGGTTAGGAGTTTAAAATGAAACATATAGCTGCATTTATACCGGAGGAATATGACAGGAAGATCAAACAGACATTGCCGTACTGTGAGGAATTTTATAAGCAAATAGCTGATGTGGTCAAGTGCTTATATACAGGAAAAGTATCGTGGCTTGATGTGGGCTGTGGCACGGGCAAAATGGCTGAGCTTAGCTCAGACCTTGCGGACAGACTTGTGCTATGCGATAATTCTTCTGATATGCTTGATATTGCAAAGAAACGCGTTATATCGTCAAGTGTGGAATTTGTGTTAAAGTCTGTGCAGGAATTGGAATACAAAAACGAATTCGATGTTGTAACGGCAGTGCAGGTATTTCATTATCTTACGGCAGATGAACGCAGAAAGGTGGTCGGCAAATGCTGTGATGCCTTAAGACCGAGCGGCATATTTATAACGTTCGAGAATTTTGCTCCCGATACAGAGTTCGGAACAGAGTTAAGTCTAAAACGATGGATGAAGTATCAGAAAGAGCATGGCAGAATAGAATCGGAGGTCAATACGCATATCTCAAGGTACGGCAAGGATTATTTTCCTATTACGATAAATGAGCATAAAAGGCTTATGAGAGAATGCGGGTTCAAGGCCGTTGAGCTGCTGTGGTGTTCCTATATGCAGGCAGGACTAATTGGGGTCAAGTAGGCACGATATGAGTAATTCAGCAGAGTAGCAAGCACAGCAAAATGGTACCATTGTGCGAAAATCAAATTTTCGTTGCTTGCTATTTTTGAAGAATGGCAAGCACAGCAAGTGTAGCCACACTTGCGAAAATTTGATATGGTCTCTTGGGATTATCCCAAACCCTTTTCAAATATAGAAAGCTTTACAATGGAGATGTTTTTATGCTAAGATACGATGATTTGAAAACAATAACGATTAATTCATTACCGGAGTTTATTAAAATAATAGAGAACTTGCCTCTAAATAGCTATTATAGAGGTGAGGATAAAGAATATCCTTCACAAAATTCATCTGCATTAAGAAGATATACTGGAGGATGGAAATCAAAAAAACCATTCCCATTTGTTAATATGATAGATGAATTTTATAATGAAATAGCTTATAAATTGAATGATGATAAAATTGATTTTATTGCTTTTGCGCAACATCATGGTATACCAACAAATCTGTTAGATATTACAACATTGCCTTTGACAGCGCTGTATTTTGCTTGCCAAGGTGAAATAGAAGAAAACGGATGTATATATGTTTTAAATAACGCGCATATAGATGTAACTGAACTTATACATAGCCATCCTAATAAGAATTTAATTGATGAAGTTTTTGCACACACACCTAAAGAACTTTCGTTGCTGGTTCCGTTAATAACGGATTTTAAAAACAGATATCCAGATGAATTTGATAGATTGAATGCACTGCTAATAGAAGACTATGTGCATTATTTTCATGATACATCATTAAAAAAATTAGCAAATAATGAATATGATCCGTTTGAGTTAACATTATTGTTATATGACATAAATGAAGAGCTAAAGAAATTTATTTTAGACGATAATAATGACGATAATATAGACGTATATAATTACATATGTCTACAATATCTTTTCTTAAAAAACGCGAAAAGATTCAATGAAGTAATCCACAATATCAATTTTTTACCTAATATGATATATCGTCCGGTGATGAAGTTTGAGAGGGGAAGAAATCAAGGAGGGCTTTTTATATATCAAGGGTATATGTCATATATAGAACCTGTATATGATTATTTTGTACTTGCAACACAGCGAATTCATTTTGTTCACACTATATTAAAGATTAACAATAAACGTACTATATTAAATGGATTGGATAAGTTGGGCATAAATAAAAAAACACTGTTTTGTGATTATGATAATGTTGCTGGATATATAAAAGAGAAATATTCAATTAGAGATGAAGAAATCAGATAAATTCAGTTTTTATAAGCCAAACAACAATATAGGGTTGATAAAAACTCGATTTAGAGTTATAATATAATTATAAAGAATCGAGGAGGCAATCCCATGGATGGATTAGGAAAAAGACTGCGGGCGCTGCGTGAAAGTACGATGATGTCACAGGCGAAATTTGCAAAGGAGATCGGCTCGTCGCAGTCAGCGATAAACCGTTTTGAGAATGATCAAGCTGAACCCAATTGTACCATAATGCTGAGGTATGCCGATTATTTCAACGTGTCTATGGACTATCTTTACGGACGCACAGATAGGCCGGAAGGCATGGCTTATGAATTTAAGCCAAGATTTGATACCGATAATGAGCAGTTCAGACAGTTCATAGAAATGTGTTTTGACCCGAAATCACCATTGAATGAGAGGTTAAAGCAATCATTATTCGACATGATGAAGGGAGGAGAGTGATACATAAAATATGAGAGCAGTCATATATGCGAGATATTCCTCAGACAATCAGCGCGAAGAGTCCATTGAAGGTCAGCTTCGTGAGTGTAAGGAGTATGCCGACAAAAACGATATGGTGATAGTGAAGAATTATATCGACCGTGCTTTATCGGCTAAGACAGATAATCGTCCCAAGTTTCAGCGTATGGTCAAGGACAGCGCAAAGGGGTTGTTTGATGTTGTTCTTGTGTGGAAATTGGACAGGTTTGCACGAAATAGATACGATTCTGCGCATTATAAGGCGATACTTAGGAAAAACGGAGTCAAGGTGGTTTCCGCAAAGGAAACAATATCGGAAGGACCGGAGGGCATTATTCTTGAATCAATGCTTGAAGGTTATGCAGAATATTATTCAGCGGAGCTGTCGCAAAAGGTCACAAGAGGCATGACGGAAAATGCTTTAAAGGCGAGATATAACGGTGGCACTATGCCGTTGGGATATACAGTCGATAAAGATAAGCATTATGCTATAGATCCAAATACTGCGCCGATAGTAGTTGAAATATTCACGAGGTATGCTAACGGAGATTTGATAAAGGATATAATCGAGTCTCTCAACAGCAGAGGATTGAAAACAACTACCGGCGCGGATTTTAACAAAAGCAGTCTACATACACTGCTGAAAAATCGTAAGTATATAGGCGAATACAAGTATAAAGATATTATTATCCCTGACGGTATTCCACCTATCATATCCGAGGATGTCTTTGAAAAGGTGCAGAAGAGAATGGAGAGCAATAAACGAGCACCTGCAAAGGAAAAAGCAAAAGTGAGCTATCTGCTGAGTACAAAGCTGTTCTGTGGAAAGTGCGGAGCTCCAATGCTTGGTGAAAGTGGCTATGGCTCAAAGAATATAATGTATCATTATTACAAATGCGCCAATGCCAAAAAGCATAGATCTTGTGATAAAAAGACGGTGAAAAAAGATTACATAGAAAATTTAGTGGTTCGGCTGACCAAACAGACAGTGCTTAAAGACGATATTATAGAGCAAATTGCGTATGCCGTATATAATTTGCAGTCTAAGGAAAATACGATAGTAAAGGCATTAAAGAAAAATCTTAATGAAGTTGAATCGGGCATAAACAACATGCTCAATGCCATTCAAATGGGTATTGTAACAGCTTCGACTAAACAGAGACTTGAGGAGCTGGAACAAAGGAAATCCGAAATTGAGTCGGCGATACTCAATGAGGAGATCGAACACCCGATTTTAACAAAAGAACAGATAATATTTTGGATAAGCCGATTTAAGGATGGCAATATTGAAAATGAGAAGTATAAGCAAATGCTTATAGACACATTTGTAAATTCGGTGTATCTCTATGATGATAAAATGGTGATAACATATAATTTCAAGGATGGGACAAGAACGATAACGTTAGATGAAGTAGAAAATTCGGATTTGGTGCAAGACGCTTCACCAGTACAAGAGGTCTTATAAATCGCATAGTTATGAGATTTATAAGACTTTTTATTGTGATGCAAAAAAATAAACCACCTGCTATGCAGGTGAGATCCCAAACGGCTTTAGCTTCAAGTATAATAAATATTGTAAATTATATATGCTAAAGTAAAATAATTTTATATAAAAATAAAATTTTAAAAATTAAAAGATAATACGAATGGATGTGTATAGCTATTTTAATAGCCGCAGTGCAATCTATGCAAAAGTTATTATATTCAATGCGCTTGCAAGCGCTGCTATTAAAAGCCTCTTATAGGGGCAGAACAAGCCGCCGGTTAAGTCGGCGGTCTTGACTTTTTGCAATTTTTAGCGTGCCGCTTTCAGTTGACTACCATTTGCCCCCAGAGAATCTTACTTTGTACCCAGATAGCAGCATCTATTTTTTTGTACGCTACAGCAATGTCTGATGTCTTTTTCGGGGTATCATCATTGATGCCTGTTGCTGTGTTGATTGATTATTCTCGTATATGTTCGACTAAAGTTGAACATATGGCGTCCTCTATCTTTGCCATAGGAAGCTCAATTGCTGATATATGATCAAGGTTCACAATCATTTCTATAGTATCATCCGTTTCAAAAGCAATAGTTTTTTCTTCAAGTTCAAGTTCGCTAAATTCATAGACGGACATGATGGTAGATAACAGATTTGGACTGTTATCGCAATCTATGATGGTCTCTAGAATATGACCATTTTTGTAATGTAATTTTATTCCATTTGCTATATCATATAGATTGGAATAATCGTTGTTTTCAGTTTCGGTATCAAATAGAGAGTCCATAAAATTAATGAAATTTTCACTCATTATGTTTGATACAGATAGATCGGGATCTAGTTTGTAGTCAATGTAATCATCTAACGCTTCATATGCAACAAAGGGTATATTGCCACAATCTACATTTTGATCCCAATTTGTAAAGCTTGGTTGATCAAGATCATCGTCTAAAAGTAGTATATTCTGTATATTACACATATTTAATAAAAGCAATTTATTGTTCATGCATTGAACTAATATAAATTTATTATTCATGGATTCATATATTGACTGTCTAGTTTTTAATGTGATTGGAAACCACAAGTAATCAGTGCAATGGGATAATAGAATACCTATATGCCCCCAAAATCCACATTCACTATAACTTTGATCTTCATTAGACTCAATATAGTCTACCATAATAGCTGTTTGTGGCTGAAAATAGTTTGCGCCAAGTATACTTTTTGTATCGGTAAAAAGATTGGCTGCAATGTCCCTCAACTCCGATATATTTGCATTAGAGCCTGCTTCTAATTCTTTTAAACGTGCTAACGATATCCCTGTAGAGCTAACGATATCGGACTCATTTATTTTTAATAGATCTCTAATGCTATTTATACGATTGTGTCTATTTGGCACTTTCCCTAACAGCGTATCGGGTGTGGCATTGAGAGCATTTAGTATTTTGGTTATGTGTTTTTTATAAGTACTCATGTTGGAAATATTGCCGGAAAGCAACTTGTTCAGTGTGGGGCGAGATATGCCTGTCTTTTCTGAAAAGGATTTCTTTGTATAATTATAAGTTGCTATAATATTTTCAAGTATTGTACCGACAACGCTTCTTGATTCGAATAAATCATCAATTGTATACATAGTGTTTCCTCCTCATATTATATGTTGATTAATATAATTATATCATAAAAACAAAATTGCGTCAATAAATATTTTACGTTTTTACATAAAATATTTTACAAATATAATTTTAGATATCCACAATATAAATATAGATTACTCAGCGCGAGATAGAAGCTCTTGTAAGACGCATATTTCCCATCATACGACATACAACAATGAGGAATACAAAACGTAATTTGAAGAATAGAATTTTATAAGCAAAAGAAAGAGCATGGCAGAACAGAACCGGAAATCAATGCGTATAATTCAAGGTTTACAGGTCATAGGCAGCATCGCGATGTTGGTTTCCCTGTCGGAATGGATATATCTGTGGCAAAGCTCGTGATAAAGATTATTCAGACTTAATTTCACATAATTGCGTTCATCCTCGCGTGTGTGTGATGGAATGAGTTCTGCAAGCGTTTGATTCTGCCGCTTCTTCAAACAGAAGCTTCATCACATCAGCCATTATGTCAGGTTATTTTCTTCATCGAATTCACCTCATAATCATCATAGCATATCCATAAAAGAATTGCAAGTGCATATTGTAAAACATTGCTCTTATATGGAATGTTTTTAGTCATTTGAACTGCGGCAATTATATTACCAACTCGGATTAAGTATTTTTGTTATATATGTAAATAGACAATTTTTTGAAAATGTGATAAAATAATATATATTTTAATGTGCTATTGAAAAGGGATTAAGTTATGAAAAGTATAGTTATTGGGTCCACAGGCATAAAACAAAATTTAAAAACCGTTAAACCGTTAAATGCTGTTTGTGAATATATTTGGAATGGTTTTGATGCAAATGCAACGGAAGTAAAAGTAATCACTCATAATAATGATTTGGAAATGATTGATGAAATTGTTATTGAAGACAATGGCAGCGGCATTTGTTATGAAGAACTAAATATTAAATTTAGTGCATTCAATGAATCTCGCAAAAAAGCTGGTAAAAATAATCATTCAATCCCGCATGGTAATAAAGGAGTAGGTCGACTAACTTTTTTTTCGTTTGCAAGATTTGCAAAATGGGAAACGGTATACAAAAAAAATAAAGAGAAATATAGCTATTATATTAAAATGGAAAACAATAATATTAATAGATATGATGACAATAATGAAAAACTTCCAATAAAAGTAAGCAGAAATGTTCATACAGGAACGCGAGTTACATTTGAGCAAGTCCATAGTTTGTCAAAAGAAGAAATAATAGAAACAATAAAGGAAGAATTTTTTTGGTTTTTAGAATTAAATAAGGATAAAAAATATAAAATTATAGTAGATGGTAGAAATATTAGCTATGATGATTATATTATTACCAGGGAGAATATTTGTGTAAAAGATCAAGGTATTGATCATGAATTTGATATAAGATTTGTACATTGGAATAAAAGTCTTAAAAATGAATATTCGAGATTTTATTATATAAATTCTAAAAATAATGAAATGTACAAGGAAGCAACAAAATTAAATAAAAAATCAGATGAATTTTATCATAGTATATTTATAAAAAGTAATTATTTCGATGATTTTTTATTCGAAGATGAAGAAATCGATGGGCAAATTAGTTTTGGTAAAAATAAAAGTGATGATGAATATAAAAGAATAATTTGCTTAATAACAGACTATTTAGTGAAATACAGGAAAAAATACTTGATAGATTCATCAAATCGTTATATAGACCGTTTAATTGATAAAGGGCTGTATCCGGTATTTGAAGATGATTTTTTGGGAACGTACAGAAAAAATGAATTAAATAATTTGGTGGGAACTTTATATGCAGCCAAACCAAAGATATTTACTGGGTTAAGTGATGATAATAAAAAGATAACATTACACCTATTAAATTTAATAATGGAAAATCAAAATAAAGAAGAATTATTTAATGTATTAAAAAATCTAATTGAATTAGACGATTATGAATTACAAGAATTGTCAAATGTGTTAAAATACACTTCTTTAAGTAACATTACAAAAGTTATAAAAATTTTAGAGGATAGAATTAGAGTGATTGATGGGTTAAGTACCATGGTGTTTGATTTAAAAAATTATACTTTGGAAGTTCCACATTTGCAAGAAGTGGTAGAAAATCATTATTGGTTATTTGGAGAAGAATATAGTTTGATAACGGCTGCTGAACCTAATTTCGAACAAGCATTGAGAGGGTTAATTTTTAAGACAACAGGACAAACAGAATCAGTAACAATTAATCATGAAGATAAAAATAAGGAAATGGATATTTTTATGATACGGCAGGATATGAAAGGCAAAGTTACTGAAAATGTAGTAGTAGAATTAAAACGACCTAATATTTCGTTAGGAGAAGTTCAGGTATCGCAAGTAAAACAATATATGAGAGTAATTAAATCAGATGATAGATTCAAATCAAATCAAGTTAAATGGACATACTTTTTAGTTGGAAACAAGTTTAATAATAATGGATATATTCAAGGTGAGCTTGATAGTCATAAACATTTAGGCGAGAATGGATTGATTCATAGCGAAAGTAATGGTATGCACAAGATTTTTGTAAAAACGTGGAGTGATATTTTTGATGACTTTCATCGTAGGCATAACTATTTGATGGAAAAGTTAGCAATGAGAAAAGAGAAACTTGAACAAGAGAATAATAATCCGCAGGATATTGTTAATCGTATTAAGCAAAACGAAGCAACCATGCCGAGTGCTGTTGTTCAATAAAAAATTTCGTAATATGTCTGATGCGTCAGGCGAGCAAATACGAAAATATATTGAGAAGTACATCAAATATGAACGACCGCTTTATCAATATATGATAGACAATATAATGCCCGATTCGGATATAGTAGTAGACGGTTTGCTGCCGATACATGATATTGTTGATAAAATAATGAGTTCAATATGAAGCACAAGGCGCATACTGTGGAGCAGCGAGAAACAGGAGACATATAATGTTAAAATAAATGAGGTTTAAAAGAAAGGAGCAATAATAATGTATGATTGTGGTTTTACAAAAGAAAATAATTGGTTTCGTTATCGAGCTGCAGCGATAATCATTGAAAACGGGTGTGTGTTGTTTGCAGGAAACGAGCTTGAGGACTATTATTATTCCATTGGCGGAGCTGTGCAAATGGGAGAGACGGCGGAAGATGCTGTTGTCAGAGAAGTGTTTGAGGAAACTGGAGTTCATTATGAAATAGACCGTTTGGCGGTTATCCATGAGAATTTTTTCAGCCAAGATAACGGTACGCTTAAAGGGCTGAATTGTCATGAGATATGTTTCTATTTTCTGATGAAGCCGCGCAATACGACAGAGCTTAACAGTAACAGCTATACATTCGGAGTGAAGGAGGAAATGCACTGGCTGCCCATTGAGGATCTGGATGAATATAAGGCATTTCCGAGCTTTTTGAAGGATTATCTGAGCAGGGAGCATAATGGTATAGAGCATATCGTTACGGATGAAAGGATGTGATAATGCGTAGTTATACGGCGTGGGGTCATAAGCCGTGAAAAGGACTGTTGGGATGCAGATTATATCATGATTAAATACAAAATTGGAGGTAAAAACTATAGCGGATATATATAATAAATTACTCTACAATGAAAGAGTACAAAGATTTATTATAGACAATATTGATAAGATAGCGCGCAGAGGGAAATGAGTGAACGAGTATTGTATCTTTGAACCCGTTCTCATATTCCTTGCTCTTGTTAACAGTACAAAGTCTCTTGAATTTTCAAAAGTCAGTTTCAATAATACTAACCGTATAAGCGCCAATATTATATTTACCGTCCAATGCTTCAGTATATACATGCGGAAATACATTATTATGATTTTTCATTGTATTTTCATCTTCAGGCATTGCAGAGATTTCAGTAATATTATATTCAGAGTCCAAAGCAATGTCTGAACGAATTATAATTTCCTTATCAATAGGGGAGATGTTGACGATTTTTAAAATAAGTTTATTTTGTCTTATACTTGCAGATATTTTCAAATCGTTGTCACTGCATAATGCTTCAACAGAATAATCTCCTATATGTTCAGAAAAAAGCTTTTGGATATAGTAGCTTGGCGTACCGAAAACATTGCTGTTATCAAACCAAATCAAATTCGGCTGCCATTGCTGATGGTCCATTCGTGCCAGCAAAGGCGCATAGCAGCTCATAACTACATGATCGGCATTTTTTTCTACTCCGGTCAAAAATGCTGCTTCTGTAAGTGCGGCATACCAGTTATTTTTCTTTTTTCTTATGTCAGATGATGTATGCGCCGCCCATTCTCCTATAAATACTTTGGGTAGAGAGCGGTCAAAATTATCATATCGATTTATATTATTCAAAAACCATTCCGGCGCCTTATAAAAATGCTCATCAACCGCATATGCCTTGTCCTTGTTTTTGCTCATCCAATCATAAGCAATATCATATTCACAGCCGCAGTCTTTCCAGCCTGCACTGGTTATAAGCTTTATGTTCGGATATTTTTCTGATATTATACGTTCAAAGACTTCATATCTTTTAAAATATTCCAATCCCCACTGCTCGTTGCCTATACCTATGTATTCAAGTCCGAAAGGTTCGGGGTGCCCCATTTTTGCCCGTCTGCTTCCCCAATAGGTTGTTTTGTCGCCGTTTGCAAATTCGATAAGATCAAGAACGTCGTTAACAAACGGGGACAACTTATCCATATCTACAAGAAGCGATTCATGCCACTGACAGGTCATTCCGCAGTTGACAACGGGAACAGGCTTTGCGCCTATATCTTCACAGAACTGAAAATATTCATAAAATCCTATGCCGTATGACTGATAATAGTCTGACGCATCGAACCCAAGATTGCGGTATTCTTCCGTTTGCCAACGATTCCAATTGGTTCGGCGCTCTTCTACCGGACCGATTGTATCCTTCCAGTTATACATATTTTCAAAGCTTCGTCCCTCTACTATACAGCCGCCGGGAAAGCGCATAAATTTAGGCTTTAGATCGGCTATCATTTCAGCTATATCTCTGCGCATACCATTTTTGCGTCCCTTGAATGTATCTTGCGGAAACAGTGAAATAAATTCTAAATCAACATTTCCGCCATTGGGTAATATCACAGATAGATATGCATTTTTGCATGCTTTATTCGCGATAAGCTCAAATTCGTATTTTTGCCATTCACCGGCAGAGCATACGAAGTCAAATTGTCCCAAAATATTGCCTGATATATCGGAAATAACAGCAGCCAATGGAGTACGTTCATCAGAGCGGGCATAACAGGAGAATATAAAAACCTTATTGGTTTCCGCCGCAAAGCCTTCATTACAGAAGCCGCTGTTTCTTATGCCGCATCCCGCCGATCCGCTTATTGAGGCATAATGTGTATGAACATTGTTTAGGGGATTTTCGGAATTTATTTCAAATTGTGTTCCGATAAGCTCCTCCCAGCACATTTTATTTTTTTGCGTAATATTGTTCCGGTCATAATATTCAAAAGAACGGTTTGCGACAAGCTCAGCATATAAGCCGCCGTCACCGCCGTAATTTATATCTTCAAAAAAGACTCCGTATAATAAAGAGCTTATCCTGTTCTTTTTTATTTTTGTGTTTATTATGATTTCTGCCATTTTTCAATACCTCTGCTAATGTGTTAGCTAAAATTATTTTTGTAATGTTGTTAAATTATCAAATTAATGTATAAATGAAAAAGAGACCGCATTAAAACTCAGTAAATTTTAATGCAGCCCCTCCGCAAAAGTAGACCTTAAGAAGGCTAAAATCCGCCATACACCCATGGTTTTGTGCAGGTTAAAATTTTGCACAAAATCAAAGCGTGTTTATATAATTTTTAACAAACTCCTCAAGAAGCTCATCACGCTCGATCTTGACAATAAGACCTCTTGCACCGCCATAACTGGTTATGTAGGTAGGATCTCCGGACAGTACATAGCCGACAATTTGGCTTATCGGGTCATAGCCCTTAATTTTCAGAGCTTCATAGACCTTTTCCACAATATCCTTCACCTCGCGCGACTTATCAAACTCAAGGTTTATCTTCATGGTTTCATTAAAATCCATTTCATTCACCCTTTCCTCATCCTTATTGTCTATAGCATATACCAAAACTCCAAAAAAAGCAAGTCTTTTTATAAAAATTTTAATAATATTTTATTTTCTTATACATTATTAGACATTAATGGGATATAAAGTTAAATAAATCCTTATTTATGTCAACCGGACCAACCACAGCGGCAGAAAATACTGAGGTATCTAAAACTCTGTCGATGATTCCAGCTACAGAATCCACGTTCACTGCTTCGATCTTTTTTAAAGCCTCATCCTGAGAGTATACGGGCTTATCCAAAAGAAGGGAACGTCCCGCACCCTGCATTCTTGCGCCAGTGCTTTCATAGCTTAATATGTAATTTCCCTTCAGCATTTCTTTGGAACGCTCTACTTCATCCTTTGTAAGCTTGTCGCGTTTTATTGTTTTTATTTCTTTTTCGATAAGTGAGCATACTCTCTCAAGATTTGCCGGATTCATTCCGGCCGCTATATCAAAGCTGCCGGTTCCTATGTAAGCGCTGTGACCGGCTCCGACAGAATATACAAGCCCTTCTTTTTCGCGTATATTCTGGAAAAGTCTAGAAGACATTCCATAGCCGAAAACATTATTGAAAACAAGCAATGGATATGCCGAATCGTCATCCATCACATCAATGCCCTTAAATCCGACAACGAGCTGTACCTGCTCTATATCCTTAGTTTTCACAATAACATTTCCGCCGAATTCTGCTTTTGGCATATATGGCTTGCCGTTATGAAGCGTGCGTGAACCGAAATATTTTTCCAATTCATCAAAAAAGCTGTCGTCAAAATTTCCGGAAACTGAAATAATCATATTTTCCGAGGTGTAATGGCTTTGCATATACTCTCGGAGCTTTTTTGAATCTATGCTTTCAAGAGTTTTTCCGGTCCCAAGTATCGTTCTTCCCATAGAGCTGTCACCCCATACGGCGCGGTAATACAGATCGTATACCAATTCCTCCGGGCTGTCCTCATACAGACTTATCTCTTCTTCTATGACATTTCTCTCAAGAGCCATGTCGTCTTCATTAAATGAAGGACAGAAAATCATATCAGATAATATGTCCATAGCTATGGACGCATGGGCATCAAGCGTTTTTGTATAAAAACAAGTGTACTCCCTTGCAGTAAAGGCATTTATCTGGCCTCCTACCGCATCGAGCGCACCTGCAATTTCAGCGGCGCTTCTGTGCTGTGTTCCTTTGAATACCATATGCTCTATAAAATGTGATATTCCGTTTTCTTCGGGATGCTCATGACGAGAACCGTTTCCGACCCATACGCCGATTGAAACGGATTTCAAATAGTCTATTTTTTCCGCAACAACTCTTATTCCGTTTGTCAGTGTTTTATATATATACATTATTTTCTCCGTTTGCAAATCCGATAGGTTTTATTGCCTATGGATGTATTTTTAACAAATAGAGCCGCTGCTAAAATGCTTCGGCTCTATTTATGAATTATCAATTTTCTTCGTGCTCCTGTACACTATCATGATGGAGCGCATTTTCATGCATTCTTATATCAAAAAGCGATTCTCCGATTCCGGTATCTTCATCTTTGCTTTCCTCAGTAACAAGCTCAAGCCTGTTTACCGATACTTCATATGCTGTTTTTGTTATGACCTCATCTTCGCTTATGCGCTTCTGATAATTACGCGACTGTATACGACCCCATATCCTGATATTGTCGCCTACTTTGAGATTATTTGCATACCTTGCATTTCTGCCCCACGCGATGACCGGAATATAATCGGATTTGTTGTAGCTTCTGTTTACTGCCAAAAGCAAATCCGTTATTTCGCGTCCGAACGGTGTTGTACGGTATACCGGCGGTTTGCAGATAAATCCGTTTAAATACAGACGGTTAGGATTTTTGCTCTCCGCGCTTATGTGCATTATATCCTTTGCAAATACCGTAAGTATAAGCCTGTTTGCGCCTGCTTCATTGTTATTATAGGAGCGGAACTGACCTGTTACCGCTACCATATCTCCCACATTGTAGCTTCCATCCATGATAAGACGCTCAGAAATCATTACCCTTATGCTGTCGTATGTACCGCTTAATCTGGAAACACGCATTGTAAAGGTATAAAATTTTTCAGCATATATTTCATGATTAAATACAAAATCATCCTCTATAATGCCTGTAATTTCAGTTTGGTTGTTTGTTATATCCATATTAATATCCTCCTTTGTTTTATCTCTATAATATGTACATATGCCATGCTGTATATTATATGCGAGCTTTTTCCATTTTATGTATTAATTTTTTATATATTAAAAAAATTATTTTATTTAAGCCGTAAAATCCAAACAGCAAAAGTATGAGCATTAAGCTTCAGTATAGTATTTTTATTTTATTGATTTATTATAACATATAAATATGAAAAAACCTTGACATATCTTTGAATTTTTTATATATTTATATTAAGATTTACAGACAATTATGAAAAAAATTTAAAAAATTTAAAATTTATGCAACCAAAACATCTCTTAAAAGGTGTTATATATGAAAGGGGGAACGATGGTGGAGAAGAAATCGGCGCGCGCTGAAATTTCCTCCGAAACCGTAGTACATAAATATATTGACACGGTCTACCGCCTGGCGCTTTCTCAGACGAGGTCTAAAGATTATGCCGAGGATGTGGTCCAGGAGGTATTTTTAAGATTTCTTCAGTCCGACAAGCAGTTTAATGATGAAGAGCATATAAAGGCATGGCTTATCAGGGTCACAATAAATTGCTCAAAAAAAATATTTACTGCTGCATGGTTCAAAAAAAACGTCCCCCTTAGTGACGAGCTTTCTTTTGAAACTCCGGAGCAGTCGGACGCATACTATGCGGTATGCGATTTGCCGAAAAAATACCGTACTGTGATTTATCTGTACTATTATGAGGAAATGAGTATAAAGGAATTGTCCGAGATGCTTAAAATAAGCGAGGGGACAATAAAATCACAGCTTCACAGAGGAAGGGAGCTTTTAAGAAAGGCATTGAAGGGAGGTGATATTGATGTTTAAGGACGATTTTAAAAAAGCGAATGATTCCATACATGCGGATGAGAAGCTTGCAGAAAGGATTCTTTCGCAGAAGCCGTCTAAGAACAGACCGGAAATATATTGGAAAAAATATGCTCCGGTGGCAGCGGCGGCCGTCGTTGTTCTTTCTACATCAATAGCAATTCTTCCTAAAATGCTTGATGACAGCACCGATGGTATAATCTACTCTACAGTATCGACTTCGGCGCCGTCTCAGGGTTTTGCGCGGTCAGGAATCGTACCCCATTCCGATCCCGAGCCTGTACAGACTGAAATTCCGCGGCCGGCGGATGACACGAATGCGGAGGATAAAACGGATAGTAAGGCCGAGACTCAGCAGATTGTTCCAAATACTTCACCGAATGCAGAGCGGCAGTCCTCAGAGCGTTCTATTGCTAAGGTACAGTCTACGCATGCTCCGGCGTCTGTCATACAGGAAAGCGGAACGCATGAAGAAAAAAGTATATCGGAAGAAAGCAGTGCAACGGAGGAAAGCTCTGCTGACTCTTATGAAGGACGTTCCGAAGACGATTTAAACGCAGATACGGAATCTTATGAGTTTTTTGCAAATAACGCTCAGGAAAGCGAATATTCATTTTCTGCTTCCGAACGCCAATCAGAGCCTATGAGCGAGAAACCTAAAAGAGATGAGGTAGTATTGCACATAAACTCCGGAACGTCGATTTCTCCTATGGCAGCCGCGGAAAAATATCTTGGAGGAGAGCTGTACTATGGGGAATTAAAGTATGAGGACTGGACATATTCCGATTATTTCAGCTATATAGGCACGGATTTTAACTGGGATATTCCGGCTGATTTAAGCCTTATGGGACATGGAGATGATATTTACAGTGAGGTCATAAGCATGGCGGTCGACGAATATGATGTTCCGGCGTTTGATAATATGGTATTTGCTTATGAAGGTTCGGGCGGACGATATTTAAGCATTCAGACTACACGCAATGCCAATACCGCAATGAATTATCTGACCGATACAAACCTTGTATTAAGCAAGGTAAATGACAATGACGCGGTCATAATCGGTAATGAGCAGAGCTGGAGGTGCTATATGCTGTTTAACGGAGCTGCATATACCATTACCGGAGATAATATTACAACCGAAGAGCTTGGGCAGCTTTTGTGCTCAATAATAAAATGAAAGTAATTTTTGGCACTGATGTATTAAAAATGAGGAAAGGACAATGAATAAGATCATATCTATTATTTTATCAGCTGCGTTGCCCCTGTCTATGGCAAGTACAGCGTTTGCAGAGGTGGCGGTGTCATGCCGTGAAAGTCAATACACAGTATATATTGACGATGTGCTTGCAGACGTCAATAATATGAACTTCAATGAAGTGGAAATGCTGCCGATGAAGGAAATGTGCGTGCTGCTTGGGTATGAGCTTGCAGAAGAAGCCGGTGGAAGGGTTACAATTACAGAGGGAGAAAACTGCATAAATGATGGTCCTGTGAAAATAGAGTTTAACATAGGAGACTATTATATCACATACATAGACAAATTGGGTTATGTTAACAAAAATGAAAAATTTTCCCGAGAGTCAATGACAATAAAGCATGGTGATGATATATATATTTCACCTTATGATTTCTGCCGGGTGTTCGGAACAAAAAATGTGCTTACAGGCGAGGATAAAAAAATTGCTGTTGAAACAACGGGATATAGGGACGAAAAGTTAAGATATGGAATAGATTTTAACGGAAATTTATTTGTAAAATCTTTCGATGGTGAATTAAGAATAGAACTTGACGGAAGAGCGCTTGAGTTTACATCTAAGCCTTTTATTGATGAAGAGGGCAGAACACAAGTTCCAGTAAGAGAATTTTGCGAACAGCTCAATTATGGCGTCCGTTGGTTTGAAGATCCGGATAGAGTCTGTATATCGACTGTTCCTCCGGATCTGGATAAAAGCAATGGAGGAAGCGCCGGAGGCGCCAGCTTTTGGTTTACAATAGGTGAAAAGCAGTATAGGAGAAACGGCACTTATTATGATATGGATACCGCGGCACAGATAATTGACGGCAAGACATATGTTCCGCTTCGTTATCTTGCGCAGGCGGCAAGGTATTCCGTAGCATACAATCCCAGCAGCCATTCAATTAGATTTATAGGATTTGGCTATCGTACGCTGCATTCTTATTTAGGTAAAGACAAGGCCTTTGTACTGGGTGAACTTGGACTGGACGAAAGCTACATTGCTTCTCAGTCCGATAAGCATTCTGACTATGTAGCCAATAATATTGTAGAACCATATAATCAGACTTCAGTAAATGTATCTTTTGACAACGATATACTGTCTGGCTTTGCATATATATGCAAAGATTATGAAACCGCATATACAACTGTAAAAAGAATATCGGAATATTTTAATAAAATATATGGTAAGTCTTTGACAAATAATAAGGAAGAACATAATATAGATGATTTAACAGAAACTGAACCTGAAAAATGGTATGAATACAGTGACAAATGGGATGCTCATTTGTCAGATAAAGCGTTAAATACACTGTTTGGAAGTACGGATAGCAGCATTGATATTGTCTTAAAATTAAATAAATATCCCGAGGGCTATTTCGTATTTGTGGAGTTTTGTATAGAGTAAAATTTATATATTTTAAAAGGAGGAGAAAAAAATGAAGAAGAAGATAGCTTTAATGGTTTCAGCGGCAATGCTGCTCCCGATTATCCCATCGGCATATGCGGCGGATGCGGACATGGAAAAAATCCTTACGGAGGTAAAGGCGAGGATAGGAAATACTGATGAATATGATCAGTTCAGAAGCGATTCCTATGAGAATAACGGACACACAATTTATCAGTTCTCATGGTCAAAGGAGGACGGCAGCGAAAGCTTTGATATTTCATGCAACGATGAGGGTGTAATAACAAACTACAGTACCTATGACAGCGCAGTGTCTCATTCCGATACAAAGCATATCCCGGATGTGACAGCACAGCAGGCAGAGCAGACAGCGAGAGATTTTATAAATAAAGTAAATCCCGAGATAAGCTCACAGCTTACGCTTGAGGTGAACGAGGCAAGCGCTCTTGACGGCAGCTATACTATAGCCGTTAAAAGAAGCTTGGACGGTATAAGCGTTTATAATGATGACGGATATATCAGGCTCAATAATGACAATACGGCTGTTGAGTATTTTAATCTTAACTATCAGTATGTTTCACCGGTGGCGGATAAGAGCGGTTTTATAAGCGAGGACGAAGCAAAAGCCGCCTTTAAGGAAAAGATAGGCATGGAGCTTGTTTACAGAAGTTATACCGAGAACGACGGAAATACAAAATATTTCCCGGTGTATGTAGTTAAGGATCATGATAAATACATAGATGCTCTTACCGGCGAGGCAAGGGAAATGGAGCTTTACGCAAGATATGGTCTTGACCAGACGTCGGGAGGCGGTGCGTCAAAGAATGAGGAGGCAATGGATGCAGGTCTTTCCGAAGCGGAAATTGCGGAGCTTGAAAAAATTTCGGGACTTATTTCAAAGGATGATGCGGAGAAGCTTGCGAGAGAAAATCAGTATCTCGGTATAGGAAACAGCATAAAGCTCAATTCCATATCGCTTTCACGCAGTTACAGAGATAAGGATTCCTATATGTATTCGCTTTCCTTCAGAAACGATGATTCAAGCGACAGCTTTAACGTTGTGCTTGACGCGGCAGACGGCAGCGTTATAAGCTTTAACAGGTATAACAACGGTGAAGATAAAGAAAACGATGATGCAAAGGCAAAGGAATTTATTGAAGCGCTTTCCGGAGAACGTCTTAAAAATTATGTATACAACGAGGAAACAAATACCTATGAGCGCTATGAAAACGGAGTAAGGGTAGAGGATGACAGCGCATGGGCAGATGTATATGACGGCGTGCTTTACGGATTCGGCATAAATTATTCAAAGAATGCCCAATTCCCATCGGTTGACGGCGTTATGAGCGCGGACGAGGCGGCGGATAAGATGTTTGGTATGGTTTTATATAATATCAACTATGTATCCGAGCTGGAAAATAAAACAGGATGCCTCTATATCCCTGATGACAATCCATCGGTAGACCCGTTCACCGGCGAAAAGCTTGACTATAAGGGCGAGCCGATGCAGGACATTGAAATGGCATATACCGATATAGACGGACATTACGCACAGGAAATAATCGAAAGGCTTGCGGTATACGGCATAGGATTTGAAGGCGGAGAATTCAAGCCGGATGAAAAAATTACGCATAAGGATTATTCCGATTTTCTTGAAAAGGCATTCGGACGCGTTTATATAGATGCAAGAAATGACAGTGCAGAGAATAACGAGGAGGATAATTCTCCTGTTACCCGCGCTCAGGCGGCGGTAATGATGATAGACGCGTTGGGTGTAGGCGAATACGCGGCGTATGATATTTACAAGCAGCCGTTTGCGGACGTCAGCGAAAACACAGGCTATATAGCTATTCTTGCGGCAATGGGCGTTGTTCAGGGAGATGAAAACGGAAATTTCAATCCGGACAATGACATTACCAGAGCTGAAGCGGCAATAATGGTATATAACTATTTGAACAGATAGACAGTATATAATGTGATCAGACGGGGAATATAACTCCGGATAATAACGGGCGCTGATAGGAGGGAACGGTATGAAAAAGGCAATAGCGGTGTTGATAGCGGCGTCAATGCTCAGCACTCCGGCGTACGCGGCAACGCAGGAGGCGATCGACTATGTGCAGTCGGAGGGAATAATTGAGGGAGATGAAAACGGTTCTCTTAATTTAGAGGATAATGTGACGCGCGCCGAGGCTGCAAAAATGCTTATAGAAGCATTGGGAATAGATAAAGATTCCCATAGCGGCAGCCCAACATTTTCTGATGTAGATGAGGGCATCTGGGCATATGATTACATAGAAACAGCCGCAGGCAATGGATTTATAAACGGCTTTGAGGATGGAACATTCCGCCCGGACGAGTATGTGACTTATGAGCAGGCTATAAAGATGTTTTTGGGAAAAAACATGGCAATGTCATATCCGGCAGAATATGTTGCGTCGGCCATTGATATGGAGCTGCTTGACAATGTATCCGCTCTTATGGGTGAGAAGATGAGCCGTGCTGATATGATGCAGCTTATTTACAATATAGCGGAGCTTGTAAAGGCGGGAGTGTCAAATACTTTCGGGTATATAGGTCTTGACATGATGTCAGGAAAGCTCAATGGTATATATGGTTCAGCAGGAGCTGAAAGCGCTTCCGATCAAAGCGTTCAGCAGATCACTCCTCCGGCGGGCGGTTCTTCTTCGTCAGCGATTCCAAATGAAGGCGCTGCTTCCGGAGGAGGTGCATCGGGCGGTTCTTCATCTGGCAGTATTTCGTCATCAGGCAGCATAATGAACGGCGACGCTGCCTCCGGCGGCTCATATGACGCTTATTATAATCCATACAGAAGCAGTGAAAGCTATAGTGCGGAGGATGAGAATATCTTTAAAAAGGCGGCCTTATCTCCGCTCTCGACCTTTTCTATCGATACCGATACGGCGTCCTATTCAAATATGCGGCGTTTTGCAATGAACGGTCAGCCATTGCCGGAAGGTTCGATCCGCACGGAAGAGCTTATAAATTATTTTGATTATGATCTTCCTCAGCCAACGGACGGAACTCCGTTTTCTGTTACGACAGAAACAGCGCATTGTCTCTGGAACAGTGAGCATTTGCTTGCGATGATAAATATTCAAGGCGAGGAGCTTACGGAACGTCAGCCGCAGAATCTTGTGCTTTTGATAGACACCTCCGGTTCGATGTATTCATATAATAAGCTTCCTCTTGTGAAAAGCTCAATGGAGCTGCTTTTGAATAATCTCGACGAGCGAGACACAATTTCAATCGTAACATATGCAAGCGGAACGAATGTCGTATTGAGCGGAGCTAACGGCAGTGAGAAGGATCAGATCATAAGCGCTATCAATGGACTATACGCCGGCGGAGCGACAAATGGTGCGGGAGGCTTACAGCTTGCGTATGAGCAGGCGGAGAAATTTAAATCTGATGGAAACAACCGCATAATTCTCTGTACGGACGGAGATTTTAACGTTGGGATTTCCAACAATGACGAGCTTAAGAGCTTCATTACACAAAAGCGTGAAAATAATATTTACCTGAGCGTTCTTGGATTTGGAATGGGGAATTACAAGGATGACAAGATGGAGATTTTAGCCGATAACGGAAACGGAAATTATTATTATATAGATAATCTCCGTGAAGCGAAGAAGGTTTTTGTCGACGAAATGACCGCAACTCTTTACACCATAGCAAAGGACGTTAAGATACAGGTCGAGTTTAATCCTGCGACTGTTGACAGCTACAGGCTTATCGGTTATGAGAATCGCGTTTTGGAAACCGAGGATTTTGAAGATGACGGAGTAGATGCCGGAGAGCTTGGAGCAGGAGCGAATGTAACGGCTCTTTATGAAATTGTTCCGGCGTCTGAAGGTAAGGCGCTTACAGGCGATTCTTCGCTGCGTTATCAGACAAGCACCTATTCCGGAAGCAGCGAGATCATGGACGTGAAGCTTCGATATAAGCTTCCGAACGGCACGGAAAGCATATTAAAGGAATATCCTGTAGACGGAAATTTAACATCTGATACAAGCGACAGCTTCCGATTCGCGGCGGCAGCTGCTGAGCTTGGGATGATTTTAAATGATAGTGAGTACAAGGGAAGCTCAAGCTATGACAGTGTGATAGAGCTTGCAAGAGGAGCTGTGGGAGAGGACAAATTCGGATTCAGACATGAATTTGTACAGCTTGTGGATTTATTAAGGTATACAAATCGCGGCTCATATATGGATACAATGTCTTACGGATTTTATGATTCTCAAGAGGACGCTCCCAAACGTGACAATAAACCGTTTTACGGGAACTGGACGGACTATATAAAATTTTTAGGATGAGCTAAGGGATAAAAGGGCTTACATTTTACATTCATATACAGATGGGGCTGTCGCTTTTAGCGCAGAACGTTTCAAGCCTATAAAAGCATTGAAACGTTCTGCATCTAAAATCGAGCGGCCCTATTCACTTTTTAATGCTAAAACACCGTATTTTTAATACATTGATCCGTATCTGCGGCAGCTTGCAAGCTCATCTTCAATTCTTAAAAGTCTGTTGTATTTTGCGACTCTGTCGGTTCTTGCCGGAGCGCCGGATTTTATCTGTCCCGAATTTACAGCGACTGCAATATCGGCGATGATTGTATCTTCGGTTTCGCCGCTGCGGTGGGAAATAACGGCGCTGTAGCCGTTTCTGTGAGCCGTTTCAACAGCGTCGAGGGTTTCGGTCAGCGTGCCTATTTGATTTACCTTTATTAATATTGAGTTCGCCGCACCGGCTCTTATGCCTTTGATAAGACGCTGAGGATTGGTTACAAAAAGATCATCACCGACAAGCTGGATCTGATTCCCGAGCGTTTCGGTCAGCTTCTGCCAGCCTTCCCAATCGTCCTCGCCGAGTGCGTCCTCGATTGAAAAAATAGGATATTTGGCGCATAGATTGCTCCAGTATTGAACGAGTCCGCCGCTTGTTTTTTCTATTCCCGATTTCGGGAGTCTGTAAATTCCCTGTTGGTCGCTTTGCCATTCGGAGGAAGCGGCGTCTATAGCTATCCTAAAATCACTGCCCGGCTCATAGCCCGCCTGCTTTATAGCGTCTACAAGCAGCTCAAGAGCTTCCTCGTCATTGCTTAAATTAGGAGCAAAACCGCCTTCGTCGCCTACGGCGGTGGACATTCCGGCATCATGAAGCAGGCTTTTCAGCGCATAATATACCTCGCTGCACCATCTGAGCCCCTGCTTGAAGGACGCCG
Organism: uncultured bacterium; assembly: GCA_905215805.1. GTDB lineage: Bacteria > Bacillota > Clostridia > UBA1381 > UBA1381 > UMGS1958. Next base: position 152,668 of record CAJMRL010000001.1, read on the forward strand.
CTCCGAACGGCATGATCATAAATTCCTGTATGTCCACATTATTGTCGGCATGTGCTCCGCCGTTTAAGATATTCATCATAGGAACAGGAAGCGTATGGGTGTTTACGCCGCCTAAGTAGCGGTAGAGCGGAATGCCTATGCTTTTTGCCGCTGCGTCCGCGCAGGCGAGCGATACCGCAAGTATAGCGTTTGCGCCGAGACGGCTTTTATTTTCTGTACCGTCAAGCTCGCACATGCGCCTGTCGATACATCTTTGGTCGAGCACATTCATTCCGGCAATTTCGGCGGATATTTTTTTGTTCACATTTTCAACTGCATTTTTTACACCTTTTCCGTTATAGCGGCGTTTGTCGTTGTCACGCAGCTCAACTGCCTCGAACGCTCCGGTTGACGCGCCGGAAGGGACAATGGCGTGTCCGGTGGCATATCCGGTGCTCACTTCCGCTTCAACGGTAGGGTTGCCGCGGGAATCCATGACCTCTCTGGCATAAATTTCGGTAATTTCAATACATTCCTTCATAAGATGACCTCCTTTTTTAAAAGTATCTGCACAGAATAGGATTTTTATGTAATAATAGTACAAAATTTATAGAAAAAAACTATTGTAAGAGAACAGAAAACGTGATATAATAGCTTGGTATAATATTTATGGTTTTACGGAGGAAAGGTATGTATTTGGCGGATAAATGGGAGGATTACCGGCTTATTGACAGCGCCGGAGGAGAAAAGCTTGAATATTGGGGAGAATATCTTCTGCGCCGTCCCGACCCTCAGGCGGTATGGAGTACAAAGACTGAGGATAAGCTTTGGAATAAAACTGACGCATGGTATCACCGTTCAAGCTCCGGCGGAGGAAAATGGCAGTTCTTTAACAAGAAAATGCCGGAACGCTGGACTGTAAAATACCGTGAGCTTACATTTAATATAAAGCCTATGGGCTTTAAGCATACGGGACTTTTTCCGGAACAGGCGGTAAACTGGGATTGGTTTTCGGAGCTTATAAAAAATTCCGGACGGGAAATAAGAGTGCTTAATTTATTCGCATATACCGGAGGGGCTACAGTTGCCGCTTTGGCTGCGGGGGCAAGCGTGTGCCATGTGGACGCATCAAAGGGAATGGTGACATGGGCGAAGGAAAACGTTATGTCCTCCGGCTTGGGCGACAGACCGGTGAGATATATAGTTGACGATGTTGTAAAATTTGTTCAGCGCGAAAACAGGCGCGGAAGAAAATATGACGCGATAATAATGGATCCGCCCTCATACGGACGCGGACCGTCGGGCGAGCTTTGGAAGATTGAAGAGAAGCTTTATCCGCTTATATCCGACTGCATGGATATTTTATCGGACGATCCGCTTTTCTTTCTTATAAATTGCTATACCACGGGACTCAGCCAGACGATACTGTCAAACGTGCTTACTCTTACTATGCAGAAAAAGTACGGCGGAGTTGTGGCGGCGGACGAGATAGGTCTTCCGATGAGCGCGAATGGTCTTGTGTTGCCCTGCGGAATATCCGGAAGATGGCATAATTAAATTTAAAGGAATGATTTGCTTAAATGATCAAAACGGAGAATCTTACCTTTTGTTACAAAAATGAAAATTTTGAAACCGGCAAAAGCGCGGAGGAGAGGATACTCGATAATATCAATATAACTATAGAACAAGGCTCCTTCACCGCTGTACTCGGGCACAATGGAAGCGGAAAATCCACTCTTGCAAAGCATTTTAACGCCATACTTCTTCCGAGTGGCGGAAAGGTGTACATAAACGGTATGGACACAGCTGACGAGAGCAAGACCTTTGCTATACGCTCAGAAGCGGGGATGGTGTTTCAGAATCCGGATAATCAGATGGTGGCGGCTATTGTGGAAGATGAGGTCGCGTTTGCGCCGGAGAATCTGGGAGTTGAGCCTAAGGAAATACGCAGACGCGTTGACGAGTGCCTTAAAATCGTGAGAATGAGCGAATATGCCATGTCATCGCCTTCAAAGCTTTCCGGAGGACAGAAACAAAGAGTGGCAATAGCAGCTGTTTTGGCTATGGAACCGGATATAATAGTGCTTGATGAGCCAACGGCCATGCTTGATCCGCGCGGAAGAAGCGAGGTCATGGAAACAATAAAAATGCTTAACAGGACCAAAGGAATGACAGTAGTGCTTATAACTCATTATATGGAAGAGGCAGCCATGGCGGACAGAGTAATAGTTATGGATGACGGACATATCATAATGGACGATACGCCGAGAAAGGTTTTTTCAAGGGTTGAGGAGCTGCACAGAGCGGGGCTTGACGTGCCTCAGGTCACGCAGGCCGCCTATGAGCTGAAAAAACGAGGTCTTGATATACGCGCCGATGTGCTTAGTGTGGAAGAATTATATAATGAGCTGATTGGGAAGATGAAATGATAAAACTTGAGAATGTGAATTATATTTATGAGCGCGGAATGCCGGATGAAAGACAGGCGCTGTTTGATATAAATCTTGAGATACCGGACGGGACTGTTACGGCGCTCATAGGTCATACGGGAAGCGGAAAATCCACGCTTATACAGCTTTTAAATGCGCTTGAAAAGCCGTCGTCGGGGAGTATAAATGTAAACGGCACTGAGGTATGCGCAAAGGATGCGGATATAAGAGGACTGCGCCAAAGAGTGGGACTGGTTTTTCAGTATCCCGAGCAGCAGCTTTTTGAGGAAACGGTTTATAAGGATATAGCGTTCGGACCTAAAAATATGGGATTATCCGATGATGAAATCGATAAAAGAGTGCATGATGCGGCAAGGCTTGCCGGGGTGAATGAAAAATATATGAACCGTTCTCCGTTCGATTTATCGGGCGGACAGAAGAGAAGAGCCGCTATAGCGGGAGTTCTTGCGATGGAGCCGGAGGTGCTTATACTTGACGAGCCGGCGGCTGGGCTTGATCCGAGAGGACGCGATGGCATACTCAGCGAAATAAAAAAGCTGCATGAAGAAAAGCCGGAAATGATTATAATTTTTGTTTCGCATTCGATGGAGGATGTAGCCAAGACCGCGGAGCATATAGTTGTTATGAATAACGGAAGAATCGCTATGACCGGAGGAGTAAGGGAAGTGTTTTCTCGAGGACGGGAGCTTGAAGAAATGGGATTGAGCGTTCCTCAGATAACAAAGCTGTGCGCAAGGCTCAGCAGCGCCGGAATAAATATAGGGCAGGGGATATTCACTGTTGAGGATGCGGTGGAAAAGCTGGCGGCTGCAATGAACTTATAGGGAGACAGTATGCTAAAAGATATTACAATAGGACAGTATATAGCGGGCAGCTCGCCGCTGCATCGTATGGAGCCGAGAATAAAGATTATATTGACGATCTTATACATAATTTTTCTTTTTATGATAAATTCTCCGGCAGCATATATTGTATGCGGAATTCTTACGGCTGCAATGATTTTTACAGCGCGTATTCCGTTTAAAATGATGCTCAAGGGAATGAAGCCGCTTTTATGGCTGTTCGTATTTACGGCTGTTATAAATATTTTTATGACTCAGGGAACGGCGTTATGGTCCGTTAAGCTTGGGGCTTTTAATTTTAATATCACATATGAAGGAATAAGAGCGGCAGTGCTTTTGATGCTTCGGCTTTCGTTTTTGGTCATGGGGTCTTCTCTGCTTACGCTTACGACCTCGCCGCTGCAGCTTGCAGATGGGATAGAAAAGCTTTTGAGACCGTTAAAAAGGCTTAAAGTACCGGCGCATGAAATAGCTATGATGATGACGATAGCCATACGCTTTATACCGACATTGGGAGAGGAAACAGAAAAAATAATGAAGGCGCAGAAGGCAAGGGGAGCACAGCTCGATACCGGCGGGATATTCAAGCGGGCAAAGGCGATGATACCCGTAATGGTACCGCTGTTTATAAGCGCGTTTCACAGGGCGGACGATTTGGCGATTGCCATGGATGCAAGATGCTATAACGGCGAAAGGCGTACAAGAATGAAGGAGACCAAAATATGCGCCTCGGACATAGCGGCGTGTATAGTTTTTGCGGCGGGAATAGCGGTCATTTCGGCGGCGGAATTTCTTTTTTAGACTACGTGTCATGATATCTTGAATTTTATTGGGAGATATGATATAATGAATATAAGGCTTACGCTTCAATACGATGGGACCGGTTATCATGGCTGGCAGATACAGACAAACGGAGTTACGGTGGAAGGGGAGCTTAGAAAAGCTCTTGAAAAAATCACGCATGAAAGAGTGAAAATCACCGGCTGCGGAAGGACGGACGCCGGAGTTCATGCGATGAATTACGTATGTAATTTTCATACAGATTCCCGTATGCCTGCAGAGCGTTACCCGTATGCCCTAAATACTGTTTTGCCGGAGGATATAGTGTGTATCGGCGCATGTGAAGCGGATGAGGATTTTTGCTCCAACCGCAGCGCGGCAGGGAAAAGGTATATATACAGGATATGGAACAGCGAGTTCCCCGATGCGTTTCGAGGAAAATATTCATGGCATTATAAATATCCATTGGATATTTCAAAAATGCGCACAGCGGCGGAGGCTTTTTTAGGAGAGCATGATTTTATAGGCTTCGCATCTTCGGGTTTTTCGGTAAAAACGACGGTGAGGACGATATACTCTCTTGATGTTTATAAAGATGGAAGCATGATAACGATAGACGTCTATGGAAATGGTTTTCTATATAATATGGTGAGAATCATAGCCGGAACGCTTGTATATGTCGGAAGCGGAAAAATTGCGGCTGAAGATATGCCCAAAATAATAGAATCAAAGGATAGAAAAAGAGCGGGTATCACCGCTCCGGCAAGAGGACTTTGCTTAAAGGAGGTGTATTACCGGTGAAGGATGATGATATTATTAATTCAATGATAGACTACGGCGATGATGACGATGACATCGGTAATACGCAGTTTATCGATACCGAAAAAATAAGAGCGGCGCATGAGGAAAATGTTAAAAAATCAATCGACGCCGTGATGAATGCAGAGCATGATGACGATGATATAGATGCAACGCGTGTCATAGATACGTCCAAGCATAGTTTTGAGACTCATGATATGGACGATACTATAGTGATAGGAAAGCCGGAGCAGCCGGAAGCAAAACAGTATAAGGCTGAAGATTCCAATGAGGAGTGCTTTACCGGGATAGAGGGCGAGGACGAGTCCGAATTTGAAGACGAGGAACCGCCTCAAAACAATGCGGCAAAGGTAAACGCCGAAATCATATTGCCGGAGGAAAAGCCCGATCTGGATTTTGAATATGACGATTACAGCGACTATGATGATTATGACGAAGAACCGCTTTTGCCGATGATTTTGGGCATTTTGAAAATAGCGGCCCCGGTGGCTGTTATAGTACTTATAGCGGTATTTATAATCACGTCGGAAAATTCGACCATAGTGCGCTACAGGAATAATTTTTCCGCCAATACAGAGCGTTTGCTTGACAATATGGGAATAAATATTCATGAAAGACAAGCTGTTGACAGCGGTGAGAATCAAACTGAAGCCAATCAGGAAAATACTGATGCTGCTCAGAATCAAGAACAGAACATTCCAGAGGAAAGTCAGAATGATTCTCAGGATCAAAACGCAGTTGGAGAAAGCTCCGAAGAGGTCAGTGTGGCTCAGGAAGAAAGCGAATATAAGACATATGTACAGTCGTCGGTTATTGTTCCTTTTCAGGGAGCCTCGGAGGCATCGTTCGTGAAGTATAAAGACGGAATTGTGTGTGCAAGAACAAATTATATTTGTTATATAAATGACAGCGGAGAAACGGAATGGGAATATTATGTATCAATAACTGATCCGGTTGTAAAGGCGGAGGGAAATTATATTCTTCTGGCTCAGAATAACGGAAAAAAGTTTTTCCTCTACAAGGGAGGGGAACAGATATATGAAAATTCTTCAGATGATAATATTCTTTCATGCAATATAAGCGCTAACGGAGATGTTGTGCTTGTAACCGAAAGACCGTCATATAAGGGAGCGGTTGTTGTATATAACAAAAGAGGAGATAAAGCGTTTTCGTGGTCGTCCGGAAATGCAGATATAATTTCGGCGGATATTTCCGATAATTCAAGACGCGTGGCGGCAGCTTTGGTGCATACAGAGGAACATGTAAGCTCATCTGTGTATTTATTTAACATAAAGATGACAGATCCATATGCAAAGGCGGATTTCGATGATTCGCTTACCTATAATGTTGAGTTTAAAGGAAACAGGCTTACGGTATTTTCGGATAATCTTATTACCGGAATGGATGATGACGGAGATATTGAATTTAATATCGGCTTTGACGGGGCGGAGCTGGTAAGCTGTAATATGGATGACAGCGGAAATAAAACGGCTCTTTTCACGCAGGATAATATACCAATGATAAATGTATACAACAAAAACGGGTCTCTGCGCCACACTGTCCCGGTTTTGAGGATGCCCGATTATATGGCGGTGGAAAACGGAAATGTTATTTATAACGTGGACAGAGATATAATTCTCGGAAAGCCCGATGCAAAGCGTCCATATAAGTATACTGCGGCAATGAATATAAGCGGACTTATCCCTATAAACAATTCATCTTTTATGCTGATATATTCAAACGGTATAGAGATGGTAAGAATGGGAGGCGGGTTCTTCTGATGGCGTTGGTTATAGATTTATTGATTATAGCTCTTGGGATTTTTGCCTTTTTGTATGGAAAACACAGGGGATTTATCTCTATGGTGTGGGGAGCCGCAGCATGGCTGATAACAGTTTTGCTCACAGCTGCTCTTATAACTCCGGTCACATCAGCCGTATCCCATACTCAGCCGGTGCTTGAATTTAAAGAGAACATTGCCGGGCATATAAAGAAAAATATATATGACCACAGCGGAGGGGTTATGGATGCGGCGGATTTTTTGAGTGATAGGGAGGCACTTTCGGAATCTACCGGGATACCCGCCATTCTGATACCGGAAATGGACTTGAGCGGCTCTATCGAAAGCACAGTTTCATCTGCGGCAGACAATATTGTGGAAAGTGCTTCAAATTCGGTTATAAGAGCTGTAGTTGGCGTGATGCTTTTTATAGGCATAAGAATTATAATGGGTGCGGTTTACCGCATACTCAGGGCAGTGTCCCGGCTGCCTGTCATAAAAGGGGCAAACAGGCTCATAGGAGGGCTGCTCGGCCTTATAAATTATATGTTTGTGGTATATGCTGTTCTTGCTGTTATATCGCTTATAGTGGTAAAAGACGGCGCAGGGCAAAGCATTATAGAACAAACCTATCTTGCCAAATATTTTTATAACAATAATATATTACTTAATTTAATTAATTTGTGAGGAGGAATGTAAGATGTATAGTGATATAGTTAGAAAGGGCGTTGAAAAGACGCCGCACCGTTCGCTGTTTAAAGCGCTCGGACTTACAGATGAGGAGCTTGAGCGCCCGTTGATAGGCGTTGTAAGCGCCAAAAATGAAATAATACCGGGCCATATGCACCTTGATAAGATTGCCGAAGCGGTAAAGGCAGGCATAAGAATGGCGGGAGGAACTCCGATAGAGTTTCCGTCGATAGGCGTTTGTGACGGTATTGCAATGGGACATATAGGAATGAAATATTCTCTTGCGTCAAGAGAGCTTATCGCTGATTCGATAGAGGCTATGACACTCGCACACGCGTTTGACGCGCTCGTACTTATCCCTAACTGTGACAAGATCGTTCCGGGTATGCTTATTGCGGCTGCAAGAATCAATAAGCCGGCGATACTTGTTTCGGGCGGACCTATGCTTTCAATGAAGTATGACGGTAAATACCGTGACCTTAACACCGCATTTGAGGCTGTCGGCGCATATAAGGCAGGTACAATAGACGAGGCAGGCTTAAAGGGACTTGAGGAGGCGGCTTGCCCGTCATGCGGCTCATGCTCGGGAATGTTTACGGCAAATTCGATGAACTGTCTGTCAGAGGTTCTCGGAATGGCTCTGCCCGGAAACGGAACTATTCCGGCAGTATATTCTGAAAGAATAAGACTTGCAAAGCATGCGGGCATGAAGATAATGGAACTTCTCGAAAAGGACATAAAGCCGAGAGATATAATGACGGCTGACGCTATATACAACGCGTTGAGAGTTGACATGGCATTGGGCTGCTCGACAAATTCAATGCTTCATCTCCCGGCTATAGCATATGAGGCGAAAGCTCCGTTTAAGCTCGATTATGCGAACGAGATAAGCTCGCAGACGCCTAACCTCTGCCACCTTGCTCCGGCGGGAGAGCATCATGTTCAGGATCTGTACGCAGCCGGCGGAATCACGGCAGTTATGAACGAGCTTGCAAAGAAGGATCTCTTAAAGCTTAATACGATTACCGTTACCGGCAAGACTCAGGGTGAGAACATAGAGGGTCATCCGGTACAGGATTACAGCGTAATAAGACCGATAGACAATCCGTATTCACAGACAGGCGGTATAGCTGTTCTCAAGGGTAATCTTGCGGTTGACGGTTCGGTCGTAAAGAGAAGCGCTGTTGCCAAGGAAATGCTTGTTCATAAGGGCCCGGCTAAGGTATTCGAAAGCGAGGAAGAAGCTATTGACGCTATTTACAAGGGTAAGATTGTAAAGGGCGACGTTGTAGTTATCCGTTACGAAGGCCCGAAGGGCGGCCCGGGCATGAGAGAGATGCTTTCGCCTACTTCTGCTATATGCGGTATGGGACTTGATAAGGACGTTGCGCTTATAACCGACGGACGCTTCTCTGGCGCTACAAGAGGAGCGGCGATAGGTCATGTTTCTCCGGAGGCAATGGAGGGCGGTCCTATAGCGTTTATAAAGGACGGAGATATAATAGATATAGATATTATAAACGGCAAGCTTGACGTGGAGGTTTCCGATGAGGAAATGGCAAAGCGCAAAGAGGGCTGGACTCCGAATGAGCCGAAGGTAAAGACCGGATATCTCAGAAGATATTCAAAGCTTGTATCCTCGGCAATGCAGGGAGCAGTTATGCTTGAAGACTAATAGTTAAAGAATTCGGGAGTATACAAAGCTTATGCTTTGCATACTCCTATTTTTGTCTATTTAACATTATAAAACTATAAATATTTTATTCTTTTTATATAAAATAATTGCAATTTTTCTGATTTTAATATATAATATAATTAACCATTTTATATTACAGGAGGGAAGATTATGCTTAATTTTAAGGAAAATACGGATTTTGATCTTATAGGTATGGGAGAGGTTATGCTCAGACTTTCACCGCCGAATAAGGAGAAGATCTCACAGAGCGAGACGTTTGAAAAAAATGCCGGAGGCAGCGAGCTTAACGTTGTTTCGGGAGCGGCGATGCTTGGCTTGAGGAGCGCTATCGTAACAAAGATCCCTAAGAGCAAGATGGGACACTTTATAAGAAATAAGATCCGTTACGGAAATGTCAGCGATGATTATCTTATTTATGATAATTCCGATGATAAACGCTTGGGAATTTATTATTATGAAAGCGGTGTTTATCCGCGAAAATCGTCATGTATTTATGACAGAGCACACTCATCAATGTGTTCGCTTGATATTACGGAGATAGATCCGTCAATTTATTCAAAGACGAAGATATTCCATATATCTTCAATAACTCTTGCATTGGATCCGCATCTGCGTGAGGTTGCGATAGAGATGATAAAGCGTTTCCATGAGCAGGATACATTGATTTCCTTTGACGTAAACTATCGTGCGGCTTTATGGAGCGAGGAAGAGGCAAAGAAAGTTATTGAAGCGATCTTCCCATACATAGATCTTCTGTTTGTATCGGAGGAGACCTCACGCCGTATGCTTCAGCGTACGGGAACGCTTGAGGAAATAATGAAGGGTTATGCCGATGATTACGGCTGCCAGCTTGTAGCTACTACCAGACGCGAGGCTGTAAGTCCTACAAGACATAATTTTAATTCCAAGATTTATTTTGAGGGTGAATTCTATGAGGAACAGCCATATAATGATATTGAGGTCATAGACAGGATAGGCTCGGGTGACGCATACCTTGCAGGCGTGCTTTATGGTCTTATAAAGGATAGAGATGTAAAGAGAGCGCTTGAGGTAGGAAATGCTCTTTCGGCAATAAAGAATACTGTTTTGGGTGATATGTCCGCAAGCTCCATAGACGAGGTTCGTTCTGTTATAAACTCGCACAAGGCTACAGGACATCAGGATGAGATGGTAAGATAATTATAGTCCTGCGTTTTATCGTTTAAGGTAGTGCGTAATAAAACTGACTGATTTAATAATAATATAAAAATTGCTCATCGGCATAATGCCGGTGAGCAATTTTTTATTGAAGAATTTTTTTACTGCGTATTTTAAACATAATTGTTGTAACTCCCGACGCCAAAAAGTCACTTATCGGCTCTGCAAGGAATAAGCCCCATACTCCCAGCGATGCGACCGTAGGAAGTATAAGTGCAAGCGGGAAAAGAAGTATGATTTTGCGCAGGCAGGCGAGAAATACCGAAATTTTAGCTTCTCCCAGCGCAAGGAAGGTTTGCTGACAGGCACCTTGAGCACCCATAACAGACATGCCCGCTATAAAAATTCTCAAAGGCGTTTTTCCTATTTCTATAAGCTCGGTATTATTTGTAAAGATCGCAAGGAACAGTCCGGGGAACAGCTCTATGGCTATGACCACCGCAAGCGAAAAACCGAGACAGGTTATAAAAAGCGCTTTAAAGGTCTTTTTGACTCTGTCAAGCTTTTTTGCACCGTAATTATAGCTGGTGATAGGCTGAGCGCCCTGCTGAAATCCCTGCATAGGCATCCATACAAGCTGCATGAGCGAGAATAATATCGACATAAGCGCAACATAATTGTCGTTACCGTATTTGAGCATACCATTATTAAATGTAAGCTGTATAAGACATTCGGTAGCCTGCATAACGAACGGCGATATTCCGAGCGACACTATTGTAAGGATAATATTTTTATCGGGGAGCAGGTTTTTCAACCTGATTTTAAGTATGGTCTTCTTTCCGGTCAAAAAGTATATAACCCATATACATGAAACCGCCTGTGATATAATCGTGGCAAGGGCTGCTCCGCTTACGCCCATATCAAATACGAATATGAAAAGTGGATCAAGGACAATATTGAGCACTGCTCCTATACAGGTGGTTGCCATACTGGTTTTGGTAAAACCCTGATTGGTTATAAAGTAATTAAGCCCGAGAGTGAGCTGGACGAATATAGTTCCGCATAAGTATATTCCGAGATATTCGGAGGCGTAGGGAAGGGTATTTTCACTCGCTCCGAAATGCAGCAGTATCCAATCCTTTGTGGGGAGAAAAACTGCTGCGAGAATAATTGAAAATATTATCAGCATTATGGTGACGTTACCGAGAATTTTTTCGGCCTTTTGGTTATCACCCTGACCCATTGCTATGGAGGCTCTCGGTGCTCCGCCCATACCGAAAAGCATTGCAACGGCAGACACTAAAAGTATTATAGGAAATGTTACTCCCAGTCCGGCAAGGGCAAGAGGACCGATGCCGGGGATACGGCCTACATAAATACGGTCTACAACATTATATAGAAGATTTACAAGCTGTGCCATAAGTGTAGGTACGGAGAGCCTGAACAAAAGCTTAATTACAGGTTCTTTTCCAAGTTGTTCATTTGTTTGCATATAAACATATCCTTTCATAAATTATGTTAAGTAGTACTATAACTATATCACATTAGAAGAAAAAATGCAATATTACGGTATTTTTTTATAGATAATGTCTGAATATTCGACATATCCCAAAGAAGTTATATTTGCTTTTATGTATGAATTTCACAAACAAAGACGGGATTGAAAAAATCTATTGACAATAAAGAAAATTTATTGTAAAATATATTTAAATACGAAACGAGGTAGAAGATATGGGAAATTATAGATTTAATAACAGCGTAAATCTTAATAATCTACTACTTGCAGGCTGAATTGACAATGTGTCTTCAGTTTTATTCGTTTGTGTATGTATAGCAAATGATATTTATGCTGAGTCACATTGTGACTCAGCTTTTTTCATTAAATAATAAATTTTATTATTCAATGAATGAGATTTTAAATTGAACCGGAAGGCTTAGAAGGTATCGCGGACTGAAAACGGAAGCGGTTTCCGAGGTTGCTTATATAATAAGGAGGAAATATATGAATTACCAAAAATACACAAAAATGTATCATCCGGTACATCTTGAACACCGTGATTGGCCGGACAGAGAAATCACGCATGCTCCCATATGGTGCAGCGTTGACCTCAGGGACGGTAATCAGGCTCTTTATTCGCCGATGACAATAGATGAAAAGATAGAATTTTTTCAGTATCTTGTAAAGCTTGGTTTTAAGGAAATAGAGGTAGGCTTTCCCGCGGCGTCGCATACTGAATTTGATTTTATCCGCCGTCTCATTGATGAAAAGCTTATTCCAGATGACGTGACGATACAGGTTCTTACTCAGGCAAGAAAGCATATTATAGCAAAAACGGTTGAATCGCTTAAGGGCGTTAAAAATGCTATAATACATCTTTATAATTCAACCTCAACTCTTCAGAGAAAGGTTGTTTTTAAGAAGAATAAGGAAGAGATAAAGCAGCTGGCTGTTGACGGCGCAAAGATGGTAACGAGCATGGTTAATGAGCTTATGACGGATGAAAATATAAGATACGAGTATTCTCCGGAGAGCTTTACATGTACCGAAATGGATTATGCTGTTGAAATAACAAATGCTGTGCTTGAGGTATTAAAGCCGACTCCGGAAAAGAAGGTCATAGTAAATCTTCCCGAAACTATTCAGGTCGCAACTCCTAACGTATATGCGGACCAGATAGAGTATATGTGCAAGCATCTTAATAATCGTGAAAATCTTATTATAAGCCTTCATGCGCATAATGACAGAGGCACGGGAGTTGCTTCGACAGAGCTGGGAATTCTTGCCGGAGCGGACAGAGTTGAGGGAACACTCTTCGGAAACGGAGAAAGAACAGGAAATGCGGATGTGATTACGGTTGCGCTTAATATGTTCTCTCAGGGAATAGATCCGGAGCTTAATATCGACCATATCGATGATGTAATAGAAAAATATGAGAAATTCAATAAACTGCCGATAAATCCGCGTCATCCTTATGCCGGAGAAATGGCTTATGTTGCGTTCTCGGGTTCGCATCAGGATGCTATAAAGAAGAGCTTTGACTTGTTTGAAAAGGAAGGCTCAAAGACATGGGCAAATCCGTATCTTACAATAGACCCGAAGGATATAGGCAGAAAGTATGAACCGATCCTTATAAACAGTCAGTCCGGAAAAGGCGGAGTGAGCTATGTTATGGAATCAAAATACGGATATATTCTTCCGAAGGATATGCTCACCGAATTTGCGGGCATTATAAACGACATGAGCGATGAAAAGCAGACAGTGCTTACAAATCATGAGATACATGTAGCCTTCAAGGACAGATATGTAAATATCGTATCGCCTATAAAGACAAAGTTCTACCGCACTCAGCATGAGGAGGATGATTCTACTACAATTGCCGCTACGATAGAATATAACGGCAGGGTAACAATGATAAACGGAGTAGGAAACGGTCCTCTTGACGCTTTATGCAACGGATTAAGGAGCTTTTTGGGAGTAAGCTTTGAAATTTCAAGCTATCATGAGCATGCGCTTGCACGTTCTTCTTCTTCAAGAGCGGCGGCTTATATAAGTATAAAAACCTGTAATGATGAGATATTCTGGGGAGCAGGCGTTGACGCAAATATTAATACGGCGTCGATTTACGCGCTGATAAGCGCTGTAAACCGCAAGCTTCAGTCACAGGGAGAATAAAATTATAAAAAACAACAGCATGGCAAAATTAAATTTGCGCATGCTGTTGTTTTATTTCAAAGCTTTTTATAAAGCTCCCATGTCTTTTGATACGGCACGAATATGTGCATGATTTTTAGCATAACTCTTCTTAAAAACAAGCTCATGCACCAGAAATGATAATACAGCTTATATAGGGGATTATCGCAGGAAATATATTTTTCATCTCTGTAAAAGCCCTTTGCAACGGCTATAACTTGAGAATCCTTTATGCCGTGCTCAGGTATAAATTGATGGTCTCCGCACATTACATAGCTGTCGGGAAGTACCTTTATGCACCGGTGCATTACATGCGTTCCGTCCGAGCGCCTGTAAACGGGAAGATCATACTTTTTCAAGCGTCCCTCCGGCTTTACCAGATATACTGTATCGCGGCGATTCCTGAGCATGGGCCACATACTTGTTCCTACGGGAGTAGCGATAAATTCTCCCGTTTCATTTATATATTTTTCTATTTTAGACGGTTCCATATTTCACCTCTGCTCATTGAGCCTGACTCATCAACGCATCGGCTATTTTTTCGGCTATAAGCTTCGCTCCCTCGTCATTCGGGTAAAGATAGCTTAGACTGCTGGTGTTTAAATATTCAGACATATTATCCGCTGTCCATAGATCCGATAAATCAATGATATTTATATCATAAATCTCAGCCGCATCCTTTATTGCCTGAGAATAATCCACCGAAGTCATTCCTCTGGTATTATAAAGACCTCCGGATGTAAATCCGTCAGCCGCGTTTTTATATAACGGCATAGTTACAAATGAAATAGGTATATCATTCCACTTTGATTTTGCCATGCTTGCAAAATCGAATACTCCGCCGCTCATCAGCTCAGTATCACCGATCGAATAGCTTGCCTGCCAGTCATAAAGACCTGAAAATACGATTATAAAATCAGCATCATTCGGCAGTGAGTTTATAAAGCTTGAGCCTGTGAGTGATGAGCTGCTGCCGTCGGCAGAATAACGGTAATAGTTATTTGTTTTTGTCTGAATGATATTTGGATTAAGCGCTTTCTCCAATTCGAGCAGCCAATTTGCTCCGTTTGAGACCTGAGCGTCGCCTAAAATAAATATCTTTTTATCTTCAAACGCCGAGGTTTGTGCGTCCGCAGCGAAATATTCGCTCTTCTTGAAGCTTTCGGGAGCTTTGTCTGTCTGCATGAAGGTTATATATCGTATAGCACGTCCGGCCGAATCAAGCTTTATCGAGTATCTTATATATGACGCTGATTCCGGAGCCTGTACAGGTTTTGACATATCGGCATTCGCACCGCTGATATAAGTTTTATTTGCATCATAAAACGCATAATTTACGCAGTATCCTGTTTTAAATGAGCAGGCGTTGGGGTCATAATATCCGGCATAATAGCTTTTTTGAGCGTTTATGGGGATATAATCTGTTACACAATAGGCATTGTTATCCGAAAGAGTATCCTTTGTTCCGTCAAGGAGCTTTCCTGCTGTTAGATTTTCATCTGTGAAAATATTTACATTATCTTCAATATCTGCCGCAGCGGGAGATGCAAGAGGCATAGCTGAAGCAGCCGGAGAAGCGGAAGGATCAGCGGCAGCAGGAGACGATTCGGGAGAGGATGTCGGAGCGGCAGATGGAGCGGCGGGAGCTTCTGTAGAAACTGGATTTGTAATTATGACTGTTTGTGTCTGAGCGTCCCAGTCGACTATGCAGTCCATTGCCTCGCTTACGGCACGGACAGGGATCATAGTCCTGTCGTTTATAATTTTTGCCGGAACATCGAGCTTTATTTCCTCATCTCCCGACGTCATTATGTCTGAGTCTATAGTAAGGCTTACTGAATGTGAGTCTCGAACAGAGGTTACGGTGCGGCTTTCTTCGTCCCATTCCACGTGAGCGCCGAGCGCTTCAAATATAGCGCGCATAGGAACGAGGGTTCTGTCGTTTTCGATAACCGGAGGCTGGTCGAATTCAACGTTCTTTCCGTCAACCGTCACTGTTATATCCTGAGCGTATACGGCAGATGAAAGCATAGCCGCCGCAGCTGCCGAGACAGCGATAAAACTTTTTTTCATACAAAACATCCCTTCATAAAATATATAATGTAACTATTATAGCAGAAAATGACGGATTTTTCAAGGTGAAGATCAGAATAAAAGTCATTTAACTGTAAATATATTTGAAAACGATGAATAAAGCGTGTACAATTTGAATATATTTTATAAAAAATGCTGAACAATTAATAAAAAATTCATAAATAGCTATTGCATTTTGCAGCAAAAAGTTGTATAATAAAATCAAGTAAATAACATATAAATTTTCAATGAAAGGATGTGTGATATTTATGTTGAGGATTTGTATCATAAGCGATTATGACAGCTTATTCACCTTTAAGAATCTTGGTGCGGATGCCTTTGCGGTACATAATAAGCGTGAAGTATGCGAATTTCTGCACCGTATGCTTTCGGGGCGTTATAATGTCATTTATATCACAGATAATTTCTTTGACGTGATTTACAATGACAGTATGAAATACAACGCAGAGCTGATGCCTAAGGTGAAGCCCATACCCGCTGTAAGAGAGAACAATATAGATAAAATTAATGATATACTCAATAGTATCATTGATGAATGTTTCGGAGAGGAAACGATGGCAAAGTCGGCGTGAATATAAGAAGAACGTTTCGTTATTCAAACGAAACGTTCTTTTTTTCGTTTAAAAGGGGTATTTTTGTAAAAAAACTTTATTTTACATGATTAAAAGAAAAATACGGCTTGAATTATTGCATAAAATATGATAGAATAAAAACAATTATGGATTTTTTTAAGGAGTTATAGATTATGTTGAGATATTTTACAGCAGGCGAAACACACGGAAAATGCCTTACAGTGATAGTAGAGGGCATGCCGTCGGGAGTTAAGATAAGCATTGATAAAATAAACGAAGCGCTCGCAAGACGGCAGAAGGGTCACGGACGCGGAGGAAGGATGCTTATAGAAAAGGATACTGCTGAGATATTGTCCGGCGTAAGAGGCGGATATACTCTCGGAAGTCCCATTGCAATGCAGATAAAAAACCGTGACTGGAAGAACTGGGAGAATATTATGGGCACCGAAGAGTGTGATTTTACAAAAAGAACCGTTACTTGTCCTCGTCCGGGTCATGCCGACTTGACCGGCGGCATGAAATATGACCACAGGGATCTGCGCAATGTACTCGAAAGAGCGAGCGCAAGAGAAACTGCTGCTCGTGTTGCGGTAGGGGCACTGGTCAGTCAGCTTCTGAATCATTTCGGCATAGAGATTAACAGCAGAGTGGTTCGTATAGGCGAGGTATTTGATAAGCCTGATATGAATGATCCGGATTTTTACAAAAAGGTAGAGGAATCTCCGGTGAGCTTTTATGACAGTGAAGCTGCTGAAAAGGCGATGAAGCATATAGATGATATAAAGGCAAGAGGAGAGTCGGTAGGCGGAGTCGTTGAAATAAGAATAACCGGAGTTATGCCCGGATTGGGCAGCTATGTTCATTATGACAGAAAACTTGATGCAAATTTGGCGTTCGGAGTAATGAGTGTTCAGGCTATAAAGGGCGTAGAAATAGGAATGGGATTCGCCGTCGGCGAGGTAAGCGGTTCAAAGGTGCATGATGAGATCGATTATGACGGAGAATACCACAGGCTCAGCAATAATGCCGGAGGAATAGAGGGAGGAATGTCAAACGGAGAACCGATAGTTATAAGAGCGGCTATGAAGCCTATTCCGACACAGTATAATCCTTTGCGTACAGTGGATATAAATACAAAGGAGGAGCATACGGCGTCGGTTGAGCGTTCCGATACATGTGCTGTTCCGGCATGTGCGGTCGTAGTGGAAGC
This sequence comes from uncultured bacterium, assembly GCA_905215805.1. Lineage (GTDB taxonomy): Bacteria > Bacillota > Clostridia > UBA1381 > UBA1381 > UMGS1958. The sequence goes on from CAJMRL010000001.1 coordinate 170,408, forward strand.
GGCGGCTGCATTTGAGATTGCCAAAGCATTTACAGAGAAATTCGGACATGACTGCTTAAAGGATATTGAATCGGCGGTTGAATTTTATAAAAAAAGGATATCGGAATTTTAAATATATTTTGGAATGAAGGGAAATATATAAAGAAGGGCGGTGAGAGGATTGACTGATGAAGAGATAATAAAGCGTATGAAGAGGGGAGACAGAAACGCATTTAACGAGCTTGTTAAGGGATATGAGAGCAAAGTTGTAAATGCTGCTTTTGGAATGCTTTCGAATCGTGAGGATGCTTATGACGCCGCTCAGGAGGTTTTTATAAGGATATATAAAAGCATAGGCGCTTTTAAGGGTCAGTCCTCGCTCACAACATGGATTTACCGCATAACTGTCAATATATGCAATGACGCCTTGAGAAAGCGTCAAAGGACTGCTCAGACAATCAGCATAAACGGAGAAAGTGATGATGAAAATCCGGTTATGGAGCTTCAGGATACTTCTCCCACTCCGGAGGAGGCGGCGGAGAGCAACGAGGCTCAAAAGGCTGTGAGAGAGGCTATAGGCGGTTTGAGTGAGGAATACAGGCAAATCATAACTCTGTGTGATCTGCAGGGGCTTTCATATGATGAAGCGGCGCAGATACTGCAATGTCCTACCGGAACTGTCAAATCAAGATTAAACCGCGCAAGAAATTCATTGCGAAAAAAATTATTGGAGAAGAGGGAACTTTTTCAGTGATTTTACGTCTAATATTATGTAAATCAATATTAGTGGAAGGGAGGCTTTGAATATGGGTATGGATTGTGAAAAATTTCGGGAAATGCTTGATAATTATTCGGATTTATCCCTGCAAGAGCTTGATACTCTTGAGGCTCATGCCCTTGTATGCGGAGAGTGTAAAAGAGAACTTGAATTTATGCGAAGCATAATAAACACTGTACAGAGTCTTCCGGAAATAGATCCGCCGGCGGATTTTCTTGATAAGATAAATGAAAGAATTGACAAAGAAGAGAAATTGCCTGTTCGTATTTGCCGTAAGGCAGTCCCTTATGTAAGAAGATACGGAGCGCTTGCAGCATGTCTGGCAATAGGTATAGCGATAGGAACAAACGGAAAAACGCTTGTATCAAAAATGAATAATGATTCGGATGGTATAATTGAAAGTACTCAAACTCAATACACTGCATCGCCTTCCGGTGCGGGCAGTGCTGTTGAAACGCCTTTAGGTGAAAAAGCTGTGCAGGAGGAGACGGTTGTTGCGCAAAATGATTTCATTGCGCCGAGCGCTCCTGTACAAAATAGCACAGGGCAGAGTATGCAGGCTTCGTCATCGAATGCTTCTTCTTCGGCGGCGTCTTCATCACATAAGACAGCCGATCAGGTTTTGCGGGAGAATCAACAGACGCAGTCATCGGGATACAGCTCAAATAATGCTTCGTCCTCATCATCGGGACAAAGCCGAACGGCTTCGCCGTCAAATGCTTCTTCCGGAAGCGCCGCGGCATCTCCGGCAAGTATGTCGGTGCAGGATTCGCAGCCTTCTGCAGCCTATCAGCCGAGTTCACAGCCAATAACAGCTCAGTCAAATGACAATACAGCAGCAGCGGCATCCGCGCCTCAGGAGCAGCCTGTTGAAGCTGAAGCTTCAAGCTCGGAGCAGGAACCGAATTCCGCGGGGAGTGTAGATGTATACTCATACATTGCTCCGTCTGATCCGGAATATTATGATATACCGGCTTCAGAATACGGCAGGGCAAGTCAGCAGTCTGATGAAAATCAAGCGGCGGGATATGATATGATGTATGAAGGAGCTTCGTTTGCGTACAGCAGTCCGCTTGTAAGTTCCATTGTTATAAACCAAAGCGATGAGGCAAGGGTCAAAGAGCTGGTAGATGTGTTCATAACAGGAACGTACGGTGACTTTTATATGATAACCTCTGACGATATGGCTCTTTTGCTTAAGCAGATGGATAACGAAGGAATATATTATAAGGATATGATGAATGATTCAGGAAGCAGGATCACTTTTAGAATTATTGTAACATAATATTACTGTAAAATCTGAAAAACGCCATTGAGCATGTGACTCAATGGCGTTTTTCTATAACCTCTCTCATCCCGCAAGTCTTTTCCTGAAAAGACCTGCAAAGATTCCCTTTCCGCTTCCGCGGCGATTTATTTCCAATAAAGCCGTTGCTCCCATAACAACGGCGGCAATAGCGTTTGAAAGTGTAACGGCATACCATATGCTGTCCACTCCGATTTGGAGAATGCTTTCGCATACGAACAGTACGGCAAATCTAAATACCCAAAGCCGGGCCGCATTTATAGTAACTGTTGAGACCGTTTTTCCCAGCCCGTTAAGATAGCCCTTTGAAGCGTCATATATACCGTTTGACCATGACATCACTGACATTATTGCAAGGAAACGTGCTCCGTAGGCTATGACATCGCTGTCCGAGCTGAATATGCCGATTGCGGCTTTTGCTACAGGCTCGCGTGACAGTATAAAGCCGGTGACGGCCATCAGCCCTATCATTAATCCCATACCTGCAACCATTGACTGTATTCCGCGTTTATCTCTGCCGGCGCCTTTCGCTTGACCGGCCATTATTGAAACGGCGTTTCCCATAGCTGTTGACGGCGTGGTGACGATACCGTTGAGCTTATTTCCGATACCATATGCAGCGACTGCGATCGTACCGTAGTCCATAACACTTTTGCTCATAAGTACAAAGCCAAAGGACATTGCTGAGTTGCCTATTCCCATAGGAAGACCTATTTTTATTATATTCATTATGATGCGTCTGTCCGGGACGGTTTTAAATGGACGTATGCGTACGGGATTATCGGGCTTTGTAAGCAGACGCATGGCAATAATGACGCATGGTACTTTTGAAAGTACTGTTGCAAAAGCTGCTCCCGCCGCACCAAAATGGAACACCATAAGGAAAAGCGGATCAAGGATCATATTAAGAGCTATTCCGATTAAGTTAAGAGCGAGAGGCTTTCCGGTTTTGCCCTCTGCATTGCGCAGTGAGGTATAAACGTTTACCATATACATCAGAGGTATATCAAGACACATTATTCTCTGATATGCCGCTGCCATGTCAAATACATTGCCTTCCGCACCCATACCGCGTATCATAGCGCCGCAGCCTATAAACAGTATCAGCGCGGCGAATATTGAAAATGCCATTATCATGATAAAAACCTGATTGGCAGTTTTATCGCATTTTTTTATATCTCCTGAGCCGAAGCACTGTGACAGCAATACCGAACCTCCGGCGGTGAGACCTCCTCCAAAGTTTGTTATAACGCCCTGCAGCGGTGACACAAGAGTGATTGCCGCCATAGATTCCGCTCCGAGCTTTCCGAGCCAGTAGGTGTCGGTAAGGTTGTAGCAGGTTTGCAGCAGATTGTTAAGCATAATAGGAATTGCAAGACAGATCAAAGATTTGCATATATTTCCGTCAAGAATGTTTTTTTGCTTCATCCTTATCATCTCCTCGATTTTGCATTATACCATAATAATTTAGTATTGACCTTTATAATATTATGGTATATAATAGATAATAATAAAATATTATGAAAGGGATCTGATATGGAAATTAAGATAACAAAAAACCTTCAGCAGCCTATGTTTGAGATGAAGGAGGAGCATTTTCATACAAATTGTGATGAGATTTTTTATCTTTGTTCCGGCTCAAGACGATTTTTTGTGGGATGTACCATATATACGCTTAATGCAGGAGATCTTATGTATATACCGTCGGGATGTCTGCATAGAACGGCGTATAATGACAAAAATGCGGCGGAAAGAATTGTTATGACATTTTCGGATGATGTATCTCCGTATCTTAAGGATTTTCACAAGGAAAGAATGTTCCATCTGAAGGATTGTCCCGAGGTGGAAAAAATTCTTGAATCCATTATACATGAGGAAAATTCCATGTCGGAGTATTCCGAACAGATGCAGAGGCATTTGATAAATATTTTAGTTATAATACTTTTAAGAAAATCGGCGGCAGTGACGGAAAATATAAGGGATGAAATGTCGGATGATGAGCAGATACAGCGTACCGCGGAATATATAAGCGTTCATTTTCATGAGAAATTTACTCTTGACCGTGCGGCTGAATATGCCGGTTTTTCACGTACATATTTTTCTCAGAAATTCAAGGCTGTAACGGGCTTTGGCTTTAACGATTACCTCACGGCGGTAAGACTGCGTCATGCGGTGGATCTGCTTTTGAATACCGATATGTCGATCACAGAGACGGCATATAGCTGCGGATTTAATGACAGTAATTATTTCGGAGGCGTGTTTCGCAGGCATTTTGGAGTCCCTCCGCGCGAATACAGACGAAGATATAAGGAGTAAAAATATTTTGTGCGCTTGTCTTGATTTTTTTTGCGTGATAATATATAATAATATAAGAATATTTATGTAAAGAGACAGAACAAGGATGAAAGGATTTAACAGAGATCAAAATGATAATAGATTTTCATACTCATACGTTTCCGGAAAAAATAGCTGAGAGAACAATTGATATACTTGAGTCAAATACTGAAAAAGTACAGGGCGTAAGATCAAAGGCGCATACAGACGCTACCGTTGAGGGACTCTTAAAATCAATGGACGAATGCGGTGTTGATATATCGGTGGTCATGCCTATCGCCACAAATACAAAGCAGTCGTCTACGATAAACAGAGTGGCGCAGGAAACAAACAGCAGGGACCGTTTGTTTTCATTTGGCTCGCTGCACCCTATGCAGGAGGATTGGGAAAAGACTCTGTATGATATAAAAGAAAAGGGGCTTTTGGGCATAAAGCTCCATCCGGAATATCAGCAGTTTTATATAGATTCGCCCGAATCGGTCAGGATACTGAAAAAATGCGAAGAGCTTGGACTGCTTGTTACGCTTCATACGGGCTTGGATATAGGAGTTTTTCCGCCGGTGCATTGTATGCCGGAAAGGCTCAGGAGAGTTTTGGATTACGAATGCAGCGGAAAAAATATGATCGCGGCGCATATGGGCGGCTGGAGAGCATGGGACGATGTTGAGAAATATCTTGTCGGGACGCCTATCATGCTCGATACGGCTTATGTTATAGAGGACATAGATAAATCACAATTTGAGAGAATAATAAAAAATCACGGCAGTGAAAAGGTGCTGTTTGCAACCGATTCTCCTTGGGAGTGTCCGTCAGATACGATAAAATATATAAATTCAACGGCTCTTACGGATACAGACAAGGAAAATATTTTCTGCGGCAATGCAAAAAAATTACTCAATTTATAATTAGCTATTGTTTTCAAAGGATAAATAAGGTATAATAGATATATTATTAATATAGAGAGGACACTGACAGATGTTCGCAAATGATATAAGCATAGACCTTGGCACGGCGAGCGTGCTGGTTTATATAAAAAATAAGGGAATAGTGCTTAATGAGCCGTCGGTTATAGCGGTGGATACGGATACAAAAGAAGTGCTTGCCGTAGGTGATGACGCTCTTGATATGCTTGGAAGAACTCCTCCTAATATTAAGGCGGTGCGTCCGCTTATAGATGGAGTTATATCCAATTTTACGCTTGCACAGGAAATGATACGCTTGTTTTTGACGAAGATACTGAAATTTCAGATAGGTCATCCGCGTATAATGATGTGTGTGCCGAGCGGAATAACGGACGTTGAACAAAGAGCAGTTATAGAGGCGGCTAGAGATGTCGGGGCGAGGGATATATATATAATTGAAGAGCCTGTAGCGGCGGCATTGGGAGCGAGAATCGATATTTCCGAGCCAAGAGGAACAATGATTGTTGATATAGGCGGAGGAACAACAGATATTGCGGTCATTTCGTTGGGCGGAATAGTTGTAAGCAAATCTCTTAAAATTGCGGGAGATGAATTTAATGACGCTATAGTGCGTTATATGCGCCGGAGGATGAATCTGCATATCGGTCCGAGAACCGCCGAAAGGATAAAAAGAGAAATAGGAAGCGTGATCCCAAGAGAGGACGAGCAGGTCACTGAGGCGAGGGGATTGAGCGTTATAACAGGACTGCCGAGAGGAGTTAAGATATCATCATCGGATCTGTATTCGGAATTTGACGAGTATGTATTTAACATAATCGAGAGAATAAAGGAGGTTCTTGAGGAAACTCCGCCGGAGCTGCATGGCGACATAATAGATAGAGGGATAATCCTGACCGGAGGAGGCGCTCTTATTTACGGACTTGACCAAAGAATACAGGAAGCAACAGGCGTAAAATGCTATGTTGCGGAGGACGCTGTTGAATGCGTTGCGAAGGGAGCGGGAATAGCGCTTGAAAATATCGATATTGCCGAGGATCCAACGCATATTTACCATAAGAAGGCTTATATAAGAGATTAAGCAATCGGTAAGCTTTGTTTACGGATTGTATGATATATAAAAGAAAAGAGGAAAAAATTATGTTGAACAATATGGATATTCAGAAGATTTTACCGCACCGTTACCCGTTTCTGCTTATAGACAAGGTAGTAGAGATGGAAGAGGGAAAGAGCGTAAAGGCGATAAAAAATGTTACAATAAACGAGCCGTTTTTCCAGGGACATTTTCCGGGAAATCCTATAATGCCGGGAGTTCTTATATGTGAGGCTCTTGCTCAGGCGGGAGCTATCATGCTGCTTTCCATGCCTGAAAATAAGGGAAAGCTCGGAGTGTTTACGGGAATAAATAACTTTAAATTCCGTCGTCAGGTGGTACCGGGAGATACTCTTGAGCTTAATGCGGAGCTTATTCTGTACCGTCATGGTATGGGTAAGGCCAATGTTAAGGCTACTGTCGAGGGACAGGTTGCGGCTATGGGCGAAATAAGCTTTGCGGTTATAGATAATGCGGCAAACAGCTGATATAGTTCGTGAGGACGAAACCCTTGAGGATCTTCAGTGCGGCGGACTTATGCTGATACAAAAGCGTTCGGGCTTCAGATTTGGTGTGGACGCGGTGCTTCTGGCGGACTTTGCCAAGGATGCAAAATCGCAAAGGACCTTGGATCTGTGTACGGGTACAGGTATAGTTGCGGTGCTTTTAAGCAGCAAAACAGCAACTCCCGAAATACGGGCGCTGGAGATACAGCATGAAATATACGATATGGCAAGGCGCAGTGTGGTATACAATCATCTTGAGGACAGAGTTCATGTAGATGAAGGAGACCTAAAAGATGCGGCAAGGCTTTACGGGAACGGCACGTTTGATAAAATAACCGTAAATCCGCCTTATATGGAATGCGGCAGTGCACTTTTGAATGAAGCGGATACGAAGACGGTCTCACGCCACGAGGTGTTGTGTACATTAAAGGATGTTATAGCCTCGTCGGCAGCTTTGCTGCGGCCGCAGGGACGCTTTTTTATGGTCCACCGTCCGTCAAGACTTGCGGATATACTTTGTCTTATGAGGGAATACAGAATAGAGCCTAAACGGCTGCGCATGGTGCATCCGTATGTACATAAGGCGGCAAACCTGATACTTATAGAGGGAATGAAGCACGGCGGAAAAGAGCTTAAGCTTCTTCCTCCGCTTTATATTTATAATGAGGACGGAAGCTACAGCGGGGAAATAAACAGAATTTACGGACGTTAGAGGAGCAGTGCGGAAGATAGAGATATCTTTTGCTTAAGCTTCGGTGTCTGATTCCGGAAGAATGGAGAGGTTTTATGGATTACGGCATACTCTATCTTGTAGCAACACCGATAGGAAATCTGGGAGATATTTCAGCCAGAGCGCTCGAGGTGCTTGAAAGCGTTGATCTGATAGCGGCGGAGGATACAAGAAGGACTGTTCAGCTTCTTAACCATTTCGGCATTTCAAAGCCGCTTACGAGCTATCACGAGCATAACAAGCGTGAAAAAGGGCAATATATAATATCGCTTTTAAAGCAGGGTAAAAATGTTGCACAGGTGTCCGATGCCGGAACTCCGGCTATATCTGATCCGGGAGAGGATCTTGTAGGACTTTGCATAGAAAATGATATTACGGTAACATCTGTTCCGGGACCTGTTGCAGGAATAAATGCGCTTATATTGTCAGGACTAAATACCAGAAGATTTGCGTTTGAGGGTTTTTTATCGGTAAATAAGCGCCACAGGCATGAGCATCTTTCATCGGTGAAAAACGACACGCACACGCTTATTTTTTATGAGGCGCCGCATAAGCTCAGAACAACTCTCGAGGATATGAGAGACGCGTTCGGCGGCGGCAGGAGAATAGCGCTTGTAAGAGAGCTGACCAAGCTGCATGAGGAGGTCATAAGAACCGATATAGACGGCGCGATAGAGAAATACAAAGAGGTATCTCCGAGAGGAGAATACGTGCTTGTGGTTGAAGGAGCTAAGGAGGATGCCGGCGAAGAGGAAAAGCCTTGGGCAGGGCTTTCGGCGTCTGAACATGTTGAAAAATATATAAGCGAGGGAATGAGCTCAAAAGAGGCAATAAAGCGTACCGCTGTTGACAGGGGTGTTCCCAAACGAGAAATATACAATGAGTATCATTTAAAGCAGTAAATTCAATTTCGGAAGGCGGGGATATTATGAGAAAGCGTTTGTTTGTTCTTGCGGCGGCGGCAGCTGCCGCTACAGCTTATTCGGCTGCTACAGGCAAAGGTGTTTTTAATAAAATGAAATTTAAAGATCAGCATGATGCGATAGCGCGTTATGTGGAAGGACATTATCCCGGCGCTGTTTATTCGCCGGTTCAGGAAACGGAGCACGGCTATGCCGTTATAATACGGCGTCCCCATGCCGCGGGAATTTTTCTGTATGTGACGCCGACCCCTGACGGACATTATGTTTTTCATGAGGCGTCAAAGGCGTAACAATTAGACGCTCCTTTTCATATTATATATTACTTTAGGGCGGTGATTAAACATTAGCCTTATGGTTTAGTATGAAAAGGAGGTTTTTTTATGTGTTTATTTGGAAACAATGACGGAGGAAACTGGATTTGGATATTGATTATCATAGTATTGATAGTATGCTGCTGTGATGGCAATATCTTAGGCGGCAACAATAATAATAACAACAATAATCATTGCTGCCCGCCGCCGTGCGATCCATGTGATCCGTGCGATCAGTGCTGCTAAAAAATTGATCCCCAAAAGGGAGCAGAAAGGCTGCCTACAAATGCAGGCAGCCTTAAAATTGTGATATTTATTCGTTTAGTCCCGAAAGCTTTGCCGTTTGGTCGGCGGTGATAAGAGCATCTATGATCTCATCGAGAGCCGCGCCGTCAAGGACCTGTTCAAGCTTATATATTGTAAGATTTATCCTATGGTCAGTAACTCTTCCCTGAGGGAAGTTATAGGTTCTTATTCTCTCGCTTCGGTCTCCGGAGCCTATCTGAGATTTTCTTTCGTCCGCGATTTCTTTGTGACGTGCGGCTTCCATCTCGTCATAAATTCTCGAACGCAAAATCTTCATTGCTTTGTCTTTATTTTTGAACTGGCTTTTTTCATCTTGGCATGAAACTACTATTCCTGTTGGTATATGCGTGATACGAACTGCCGAGTCGGTGGTGTTTACACACTGACCTCCCGGACCTCCGGCACGGAACACGTCTATCCTGAGATCATTTGGGTTTATCTCGACCTCGACCTCTTCAACTTCCGGCAAGACCGCAACCGTTACGGCTGAGGTGTGTATTCTGCCCTGTGACTCAGTTTCGGGGACTCTTTGTACACGATGGACACCGCTTTCGAATTTTAATCTCGAATATGCGCCCTGTCCCTCTATCGAAAAACTGATTTCCTTGTATCCGCCTATATCTGTGGCGTTAGAATTGAGAATATCTATTTTCCAATGATGATTTTCGGCGTACATAGAATACATACGCATAAGATCCGCTGCAAAGAGCGCTGCTTCATCTCCGCCTGTTCCGCCCCTGATTTCGACGATTACGTTTTTCTCATCGTTGGGGTCTTTGGGAAGAAGAAGAATTTTCAGTTCCTCCTCGGCGTTTTTAACAGTATCCTCAGCTTCTGAAATTTCAAGGCGCAGCATTTCTTCAAATTCTTTTTCCTGCCCTTCGTTAAGCAGCTCCTTATCATCGGAGATTGTCTGCTTTGCATCTCGGTATTCGTGGTATTTTTCTATTATAGGCGTAAGGTCGCTGTGCTCTTTGCAGTATTTTCTGAACGCATCCTGGTCAGCGATGATATCAGGATTGCTTATCTGCTCAGATACAAAGGCAAAGCGCTCCTCAAGCGCTTCAAGCTTATCAAACATATGCTAACTCCTCATAAATTTTACTTTATGTAATATTTTATAATAAATTTTCCTTTATGTCAATAAAAAAGCTTAAATATGTGCGAATCGCTTCTAAAAAATTTAAAATAATTTAAAAAATTCACAAAATATCCATAGACAAATAATAATCTATCTGATATAATATATTGTGATGTTATATACAGGCTGGAAAAGAAGTGACGGAAAGGATGAAAAGTGTTGGCAAAAAAGAAGGTTATGCCAAAATTATGTGCTTTAATAGTAGTGGCTATGCTTGCATCCGGAGCGGCAGCCGCTCATGCCGAGGGGAATAATATATCAAATAAGGATGCCCTGGAGCAGACTGTTTTACTTTATGAAAAGCTTCAGAACAGCGAGGTCAGTGTTCCGGCCGAAATGAAGGAGACCGGTCTTGACAGCAGCTTCCTGAAATCTGTTGTTCTCGGATTTGCTAATTTGGATGACAGCGGGAAGTTCAATGAACAAACCACTATAAGAAAACAGGATATGGTCAATATCCTTTATAAAACAATATTGAATTATGACGATAATTATGCCATAACAAGCGACGAGGCTGATGCAATTCTTAATAGCTGTTATGATAACGCGTATATAGATGAAGAAAACAGAATTGCCTACGCCTTTATGATAAAGCAAGGAATAATTTCCGGAACGAGCGGTTCCGAGCCTGATAAGGAGCTTACATGGGACGGGTGCAGAACGCTTATCGACAGGTTTTACAGCTGCTTTGCAAAGCAGGTGACCTTTACTATTAACGGTACGCCTGTTACTACAGGAGCGAATATATCTACCGTGACCGATGCTCTCGGAGCGCCGAACCGTATAGATGAATCTGCTTACGGATTTGACTGGTATGTGTATAATTCATCCTATAAAGATTTTATTATGATCGGTGTTGACGCCGACAGAATATGCGCTGTTTATTCCAACAGTCCTTATTTCAGCGTGGGAGATGTGAAGGTCGGAGACGAGTATATAAAAACTGCCGACTACAAGAGCGACAAGAATTTTAAATTCTTTACCGATGCTTCGGGAAAGGTCGACGCGATCCTTTATAATCCTTTCTCAAAAGAAGCTAAGATCACAGAGGAGATTACGCAGGCCTTTACAAATGAATTTATAGATATCGTAAATGCTTACCGCTCCAAAAATTCAAAGATACTCTTTGCTGTTAACGAGAATACTTCTCAGGAAATAAACGATATGCTTGCCGAATACAAAGCGAGCGGCATTGCTCCTGAGGGTTATGATATTTTGAGCGGATATGATGTGTTTGCACTTTATAACCAGCTTCTGAATTCGGGCGATGAGCTTCTTAGCGTCGATACAAAATTCCCTGTGGCACTCGGTATAAATGCTTATATAGATGAGAATTATAATGTTGTATTGGGAATTTCAAAGGATATGTCCGGTACTGCGGAGCTTAAGCAGGCTCAAACGGTAGAGCTCAGTGAGGAAACCTTTGAGGTCAATGAGCCTGAGGAGGTTACTACGCCTGTAATAGTTTCGCCTGCGTCCGATGTTATATATAATGAGGGTGATGATGTTGTGATAGAGCTTGCAATGCAGGCGGCGTCACAGTATCATGTAGAAGTATTTGATGTTGAAGACGATAAATATATTGTAAACGAGTACATAAAGACCGATTCGACAACTATAACGCTTCCGGCGGAGCTTTTTACGGTCGGCGCGGATTATAGAATGGTAATAAGCTCTATAACTCCGGACGGAGTTGCGCTTGCGTCTGAGGATGTGCTTATAAGCTACGGCAGCGCTTATGATACAGGTATAAGAATACTTACTCCCGAAAATGAGGGTAAGACTGATGATGATTATCTTGCGGTAAGCTGGGAATCGGACCAGTACAGTGATTTTGTTCTTGACCTTTATGATGAGGAGGGAAATCTTCTTACAAGCAAGGTCGTAAAGGACGAGTATGAGGCTGTTATACGCGGGATAGACCCCGGCAATTACTATATATATATAACTGCCTTAAGACGTGATACTAATATTGAAAAGGCGCAGTCGTCTGTGGCTGTTACTGTAAATATGCCGGATCCTGTTATTACCGAAACTATCCTTGAGCCTGACGATGTATACTATTTTGTATATGAGGACGAGGCTATGGGAGTGCTTTACTTCTATGATGAGGAGCTTGTTGATGTTGAGGTTGAGGACAGCAGAGGAAGAACAACCACTGAAAAGCGCAAGAAGATAATTCAGAAACAGGTCAAGGCTACAAAAGCATACAAAGAGCTTGCCAAGAACAGAGTTCGCATAGAAAAGGCCACGGGTGAGCCTAAGCTCGATTTCTTCGGAAGCACCGAATACTCGAGCGAGATGGGAAATAAGATTGTTGCCGAGGCTTCGAAATATCTTGGCGTGCCGTATGTATGGGGAGGAACTACTCCTTCGGGATTTGACTGCTCCGGCCTTGTACAGTATGTATTGAGAGATCTGGGAATTGATATAAGCCGTGTAACTCAAACTCAGTGCAAGGAGGGACAGCCGGTAGCCAAGGGAGATTTGCAGCCCGGTGACCTTGTATTCTTTGAGTCAAACGGTGATGTTCACCATGTTGGTATATACATAGGAAACGGTCAGATGATACATGCTCCGAGAACCGGAGACGTCGTAAAGATTCAGGATATGAATACTGAGTACTATTCATCGACTTATTACTGCGCAAGAAGAATGTATTGATAATTTTAAATAATACGGGTGCGCAATGCACCCGTATTATGCGTTTTGGGGATAATGCGTTTACCGCAAAAGAGAAATGGAGATTATTATGGCGTACACAGTAAAGGCTTGTACGAGCCCATCGTACAGAAGAAAAAATTCTATTATTATAGCGATCATATCGATTTTGTCATGCGCTGCGGTTGTGCTTGGGGTATACAATTTTGTAGAGGCAAAATATTTGTTTACCGTGAGTTATCTGATCGGAGCTTTTTTGGGTGTTACTTATGTGATTATACGCGCTAACACGGTGTATAAAACATATATAGCCACAAATAAGAAAAGCATATATATGCGCCGCTGGATAAATCATTTTATGCCTTATAATTTTGACTGTAAGATTAAATTTATAAGGGAGTTTATTCCGGCTAAGACTGAGCTTGTGGAGGTGCCTATATCAGATATAGAGAGCGTGTATATAGGAACTAAGAATTATATAAAGCGGTATGCCGCTAACAGGTTTGATTTTTCCGATGACGTGGAGAGATTTGAAAAATCGGGTGATTTTACAGTTAAGCGCACTGTTCAGACTATGGATATTTTTTATATAGAAACAACTGACGGAGAAAGCGTTTATATGCCGATCGTTGAATTTAATGCGGGCGCTGTCATAAAGATCATGAAATATATAAACAGAAAAAATCCTTCCGCACAATTTTACATTTATTCAAAAAAATACAGACGCTTTAAGCCCCTGCGCGCACCGGGGCATGAAGAGGATTAAGACTTCTCTTACATGATTTTTCTAATTTATTTGAAGGGTTTTATATATTATGTACAAAAATAGGACAAAGTATAAGGCAACTTTCACAAAAAAAATAAAAGTGTAAAAAAAGAATTGCATTTTTCGGAGTGATAGTTTATAATGTAACTATATGAATGTAACTTGTAAGAGTGTCATGTCCGCAATAGGCACTTTAACAACAAAATTTAAATTAGAAAAGGGGTAAAACAAAAATGAAAAGTTCAATGAAAAAGTTCTTTGTAACTTGTGCGGCTGTTTCGGCTGTATCGGTTTGTGCGGCTGCTTCGGCTATGGCGGCTGATTTTACACAGGCACCGGCATATTCAGACGATGATACTAATACAGTAAAAATCGTTGTTCCTGCGGATATCGATGCAGCGAAACAGGCTACAGTTCTTGTAGTACCAAAGGACAAGGTAAATGAAGTAACTGATGAAGATATTCTTTATATCAATCAGGGTCTTACATCAGAAGATGGCATGACTACTCTTAAGCTTAAGGGTACATCAAAGCTTGAAGATGGTACATATACCGTAAAATTCGGCGGCTATGTAGGCGAGACTTTTACTTTGTACAGCGGTGACTTTACTGTTGGTGATGTAACAACGCATGAAGTATTGTTGGGTGATGTTGTAGCGGCTTTTGGTGAGATAAATACAACAGATGCTCAGCAGGTTCTTTTGAAAGCTGTTAACAGAGAAGTTGAGTTTGAAGCTGATCCAGATAAAGTTATTGCTGCAAATGTAACTGCTGGTGATAGTAATATTAATACAACAGATGCTCAGCAGATTTTGACATATTCAGTTGGTAGTGCTGATCCTTCGGCTAATGTTGGTAAGACTGCTGTAGTTGACTCAGAGTACAATGTTATATCAATTAAATAATTTTTATAATATTGGTGAATATAAATAGTTCAGTGTTTATCACTGGACTATTTATATAGATTTATAGACAAATTAGAAAGGGGTTTCGTTATGAACAAAACCAAGAAGTTGGTTTCATTAATTTGTTCTATTGCTATGATTTTTACTATGATGGCGAATTTTACATTAGTTAGTGCAGCTGATGCGCCAGGTATGGTATTAGAGTACGATGGAACAAATAGTACAGAAACAAAGAAAGTTATAAATGCTAAGTATGTAGGTTTTGATGATGGTATAACATCATTTACTGTACAGATTAATATACCTGATACAGTAGTATCTGCAACAGCAACAGCAGCTTCAGGATTTATAGCAACAGATAATCTTGACACGACAGCTCATACATACACATATGGTGGTATGGCAATAGACAATGTAAAAACTGATGACAATGTATTTGCTACTATTGAGCTTACTTTGTCAGCTCCGCTTGAGAGTGATTTTACAGCAAAGCTTATAGGTTCATCAGTAATTGCAGTAGGCGCAACAGAATATTCGATCAGTAATGGTCAGTTAGAGGCATCAGAGGTAGTAATCCCTGTTGCAACAGAAACAGAGAACCCATCAACAGAGGCTCCGTCAACAGAAGCACCTGCAACAGAGGCACCTGCAACAGAGGCTCCGTCAACAGAAGCACCTGCAACAGAGACTCCGTCAATGGTTCCTGCTGATCCAAGACCAACTCAGATGCCAAGTGAAGAAACAGAGGCACCTGCAACGGAAGCACCTGCAACAGAGGTTCCGTCAACAGAAGCACCTGCAACAGAGACTCCTGCAACTGCTATTCCAACTATGGATCCGATAGATCTTGGTATAGCTTTGGAGTATGATACTGTTAATAGTACAGAAACAAAGAAAGTTATAAATGCTAAGTATGTAGGTTTTGATGATGGTATAACATCATTTACTGTACAGATTAATATACCTGATACAGTAGTATCTGCAACAGCAACAGCAGCTTCAGGATTTATAGCAACAGATAATCTTGACATAACAGCTCATACATACACATATGGTGGTATGGCGATAGACAATGTAAAGACCGATGATAATGTATTTGCAACTATTGAACTTACATTATCAGAAGATGTTGCTAGCGATTTCAAGGCAGAGCTTATAGGTTCATCAGTAATTGCAGTAGGTGCAACAGAATATTCAATCAGTAATGGTAAGTTGCCAGCTGCATATGCGGTTATTTCGTCAGTTACTTTACCTGTAGAAACAGAGACACCTGCAACAGAAGCACCTGCAACAGAGGCACCTGCAACAGTAGCACCGACAGCTGCTCCTACAGAGAAGCCGATCATTGACACTGTTGAGCTTAGCGATCTCGTATCAGCAAGTGCAGCAAGAGAAGCTGAAGCAGTAGAAGGCGCAGTTGTATATGTAACAACACATGTTACATCAGGAAATGATACTCTTGTATATGGTACAGACTATGTAGCTAAGATTGGAAACACAGTTCTTACAGAGAAAGAGTATACAGATAGAATTTGGGCTTATGATGGAAACAAGGCTTCAGATGCAATTGATGATATATCTCTTGTATTCTATAAGAGTGCAGATGTAGCTGCTAAGCTTAATGTTGAAGGCAATCCGTATGCTATCGATTACGGAACAGCTAAAGTTGAGGAACCTGATACACCGTCAACACAGTACAAGTTCACAAAGTGGACAAAGACAGGTTCATCAAGCTCAATCACAAGCGACTCAATCACAAGAGGATACAGCAGAACATACGTGGCTAACTTCAATAACTTTGATGAGGATACTCAGTACATCAAGTACGAGATCACATCAGGTGACAGATACATTGACCTCTTAGAGATTGCAGATACTACAAAGATCAATGTAGAAGCAAGCACTGTTGGTACAGCAAGAATCAAGGCTACACTTTATGATGAAGCTACAGATAAAGCACTTGCTGAGTCAACAACACTTTCAATCAGTGTTAAGAGCGCAACATCGAGCAGCGGTTCAAGCAGCAGCTCAGGCAGCGGAAGCACAGGCGGCTCATCGATCGGTCAGATCGCAGGCGGCAACCTTGGTAATGTATCAATCACAGATCCGGGCATTGTTAACGGAAATATAAACTTCCAGGATCTTGATCAGGCTGCATGGGCAAGAGATGCTATCGTTTACCTTGCACAGCGCGGTATAATCAATGGTAGATCATCAACAGAGTTTGCTCCGAATGATTCTATCACAAGAGCTGAGTTCGCACAGCTTGTTATAAATATGTACGGTCTTAATAAGATAACATCAGCAAATGTTAATGTAACATCTAACTTTGCAGATGTACAGAGCGGTACATGGTATTACAATGCAGTTAATATTGCTGCTAACCTCGGTATAGTTACAGGTTACCCGGATGGTAACTTCTATCCGAACAACCTCATTTCCAGACAGGAAATGGCTCTTATGATGTACAGAGTTGCAAATAAGGCAAATGCTAAGCTCACAGCAGTTAACGAGCAGAAGGTATGGTCTGATCCGGTAGCTGATTGGGCAGCAGACGCTGTAACAACTCTCCAGATGGCAGGCGTAATTAACGGTACATCTGATACAACATTTGAGGCAGAGGCAGGAGCAACAAGAGCTCAGGCTGCTCAGATGATCTATAACCTCTATCAGGTTATCAGATAAATAAAAGTATAAATGCTGTTTCGGAATGGCTGACCGGAATGGTTTGGACACGGAAAACTTCGGTTTTCCGTGTCTTTTTTTAAATCTTTTGATGAATTATTTGCTTTTTTGAAAGAAAGATGGTATAATAATAAAAAGGAGGTTTTTGTGAATGGTAAACATCGGCAATGACTGGGATGAGATTTTAGAGGGTGAATTTAAAAAAGAGTATTATATAAAGCTTAGAGAGTTTTTAAAGAGTGAATATAAAACACATAAAATATATCCGGATATGTATGATATTTTTAATGCACTAAAATGGACGAGCTATGCGGATACAAAGGTTGTTATTCTGGGGCAGGATCCGTATCATGAAGAAGGGCAGGCACATGGTCTGGCTTTTTCTGTAAAGAAAGGAATAAAAATACCGCCGTCGCTTATGAATATGTATAAAGAGCTTCATGATGAATTGGGATGTTATATACCGAATAACGGTTATCTTGAAAAATGGGCGCGTCAGGGAGTTATGCTGCTGAATTCGGCGCTTACAGTCAGAAGCGGAGCAGCTAATTCGCATAGAAATAAAGGATGGGAGATATTTACCGATAGAGTTGTTGAATGTCTTAATGAAAGGGAAGATCCGGTAATATTTTTGCTTTGGGGAAATAACGCAAAGGAAAAGATGAAAATTATAACCAATCCCAATCATAAAATTCTTACTACAGTACATCCAAGTCCGCTTTCGGCAAGCAGAGGATTTTTTGGATGCGGTCATTTTAAGAAGGCAAATCAACTTCTTGAAGCAATGGGAAAAACGCCGATTGATTGGCAGATAGAGAATATATGAGGTGAATATGCTTGTATTCGGTATAACAGGAGGCTCCGGTTCCGGAAAATCATCGGCTTCGGAGCGGTTTAGAGAAAATGGAATATATGTTATAGACGCAGATAAAACGGCTCGTGAGGTTGTAAGACAAGGTGAGCCATGTCTTGAAGAGCTTGTAAAAGAGTTTGGCAGTGAAATACTTAATGACGACGGCAGCCTTAACAGAAGAAAAACCGGGGAGATAGTATTTTCAGATAAAAAAAAGCTGGATATTCTTAATAGGGTCACTCATAAATATATACAGAAAGCTTTGGAAGATCAGCTTAATAAAATTGATACGGATATAGCAGCTGTAGACGGAGCGGTTATCATAGGCAGTCCGGTCGAAAAAATGTGCAGTTTTTTGGTGTCAGTAATGGCTGATAAGGAAATAAGAGTAAAAAGAATTATGGCAAGAGACGATATTTCAAGGGAAGCTGCATTGAAAAGAATAGAATCGCAGCCTTCTGATGAATTTTATATTGCAAATTCGAGGTATTTGTTGTATAATAATATTAGCAAAGAAAATTTGAATATTGAAGTTGACAAACTTGCAAAAACTATAAAGGAGAGTATGAGGTAGCATTTGGGAAAATTTATAAGAATTATTTTAGCTTTAATAGCCGTGGTGATCGCATTTATAGGTATAAAAAGCGGTTATCATGTTGGAAAGCAGGCAAGCTATCCCGTAGCGTACAGTGAATATATTGTTAAATATGCGCATGAATATGATTTGGATCCATATTTGGTTATGGCGGTTATCAAGGTTGAGAGCAATTTTGTACCGGAAGCAGAATCGGCATATGCAGCGGGACTTATGCAGCTTACAGAAGATACAGCCGAATGGAATGCAAAAGAAATGGAGCTGAAAGATTACGATTATAAAGATCCTGAAACAAATATACGAATAGGATGTCATTATCTGAAATATCTTATAAGAAAATACGAGAATATAGATACGGCGTTAGCGGCATATAACGGCGGAATGGGTAATGTATCAAAATGGCTTAATGATGAAAGATACAGCGATGACGGCGTTACGCTTAAATACATACCTTTTTCGGAAACAAGGCACTATGTAAAAAAGGTTAATGAAAGCTGGCAGAAATATAAAGAATTGTACCAATAATATTACAATAAAGGTGTTGTAGTATTTTAAATATTGCAGGCTCAGCCTGATTATTCTATAATAAGGGAGGAAAAATTTATGTCATTGGTAGTTACAATTGGAAGACAGTACGGCAGTGCGGGAAAAGATGTAGGAATGAAGATTGCTAAGGCTCTTGATATACCGTTCTATGATAAGGAACTGGTTAACCTGGCTGCTAAAAAAGGAAATTACAGCGAAGAAGCTTTAAAGCATGTGGATGAAAAGGCAACTAACAGCTTATTATATTCACTGGCAAGCGGAAATTATTCTATGCACGGAATCAATTCAACCATGTATTTTGATATGCCTATAAACGATAAGCTTTTTATTGCTCAGTCAGAGGTAATAAAAGAGATCGCGCTGAAAGGCGATTGTGTAATTGTAGGCAGGAGCGCTGATTATGTACTCGAGCAGGTTCCTCAAGTAGATGTATTGAGTGTGTTTGTATATGCACCGTTTGATTTTAGAATGAAACGTGTAAAAGAGGCATACGGATACACAGATGCAAAAGCGCGAGATGCTGTAAAACGTACTGATAAACAAAGACGTACATATTATGAATATTATACAAACAACGATTGGGGTTCTATGCTTACATATGATTTGTGTCTTAATACCGAGGCATTGGGAATAGATGAAGCAGCGAAGCTGGTAATTTCGTATATAAAATCAAGATATAACAAATAATTGGTATATGGCGTCTGAGGGACTGTACATAATTAATTAGGGAGGATGTTTGTGTGTTTATAGAGATCATTAAATCAATCATACTGGGTGTTGTTGAGGGTATAACGGAATGGCTTCCGATAAGCTCGACAGGACATATGATACTGGTAAACGAGCTGATAAGGAATACGAAGGAAAATTTTACGGCTTCGGATTTGTATCTGTATGTTATACAGCTTGGGGCAATATTGGCAGTTGTAACGTTGTATTTTCATAAGCTTAATCCTTTTTCTCCGAAAAAGAGCAGGGAAGAAAAGCATGATACATGGCAGATGTGGTTTAAGGTGATTGTGGCATGTATACCGGCAGCTGTTATAGGATTGCTTCTTAACGACTATATGGAGCATTTTGAAAATTGGGAAGTTGTTTCGGCAATGCTTATAGTCTATGGTATAGCATTTATTATCGTGGAACGGCGGCATAAGAAGGTGCGCGTTAATGATATGAATCAGATGACATACAAAACGGCTCTGCTAATAGGTCTTTTTCAGGTTTTATCTATAATACCGGGAACCTCTCGTTCAGGCGCGACAATTTTAGGGGCAATGATCCTGGGGTGCTCAAGAGGCATTTCAGCGGAATTCTCATTTTTCCTTGCGATCCCTGTAATGTTCGGAGTAAGTCTTTTAAAGATCGTGACTTATGAGGGAGCAATGAGCGGCTCGGATATTGCAGTGCTTATAACGGGCATGGTCGTTGCATACACAGTGTCAATGCTTGCGATAAAGTTCCTTATGAACTATGTGAGAAAGCATGATTTTAAGTCGTTCGGATATTACAGAATCGTACTTGGTATTTTGGTAATAGGATACTTTGTTTTAACAGGAATTTAAAAAACCGCCGTTAGGCGGTTTTTTATTTCATGCTTTTTATATATTCCATAGCCGAAATTGCTGCACATGCTCCGTCGGCGGCAGCTGTTACAAGCTGGCGGACGTTTTTTCTGCGGCAGTCACCTGCCGCAAAAATGCCGGGAACGTTTGTTATGCAATTTTCTCCGGATATAATATATCCATCCTCGTCAAGTTCCACAAGGCTATTATACGCCTCGTTATCCGGCTCCTGACCTATACAAACGAACAATGCGTCTGAATCTATTATTTGTCCGTTTTTAAGACGGATTCCTTCAAGAGAGCTTTCCCCGATAAGTGAATCGATCTCAGCATTTGTTATGAATTCGATATTATCTAACTTTTGCAGTCTTTGCAAATATCTGTCTGAAAATCTGAACGTATCCCTTCTATGTATGATATACACTTTATTACATAAGCCCGAAAGAAATTCAGCTGCCGCAGCGGCGCTGTTACCACCACCGGCAACAGCAGCTGTTTTTCCCTTGAAGAATGCGCCGTCACATACAGCACAGTATGATACTCCTGAGCCGCATAGCCTTTCTTCACCGTCTATGCCAAGGTGGCGGTGCTTTGCTCCGGATGCTATAATAACGGTTTTTCCCTCAAATACTTCGTCTTCGGTGTATACTCGTTTTACAGAGCCGTCCTCTATTTTTACCACTCTTTCAAGCTCGAAATCGACTCCATATTCAGTTACCTGCTCAAAAAGGCTGTTTGCAAATTGAGCGCCGCTTATGCTTTTTAATCCCGGGAAATTCTCTACGACAGGCGCCGAAGCTATTTGCCCGCCGACTGTTTCACCCTCTATTATAAGAACAGACAATCCTGCTCTTGCCGCATAGAGGGCGGCTGTAAGTCCGGAACAGCCGCCCCCTGTTATAATCACATCATACAAATCAGTTCACCATGCTTTTCATATATTTCTTTATATTTGACGCATTCGTATATGTGTCAACAACTCCATCGTGCATAATTACAAGAGTCGGTGCCTGCTGTATGCCGAACTGCTTGGTAAGCTCTGCATTTTCTTCAGCATCTATCGCTTTATATTCAAGCTTTCCGTCAAGCATGTTTTTTACTATAGCGCAGTTCGGACATGTTTTTGTAGTAAATAAAAGCGCTTCATTTTGATTAGACGCATCTTTATTTACCGGCTGTACATGTTCAACAGCATGTGATGTTTTGAGCTTTGAATTAGCAATATCATAAAGCTTTCTGTCCTTGAACTCTTGTGTTTTTCCGTCGTTCCAGTTCTGGACGGGGCGGTAATATCCGGTTATACGGCTGTATACCTCTGTTTTTCTGCCGCACTTTGGGCATTCGTATACTTCTCCGGAAATATATCCGTGATTGGTGCATACTGAATATGTCGGAGAAATCGTATAATACGGCAGCTTATAATTCTGAGCGATTTTCTTTACAAGCTCAGCCGCAGACTGCCATGTCGGAAGTTTCTCTCCGACAAACGCATGAAATACTGTTCCCGAAGTGTAAAGAGTTTGAAGCTCATCCTGAACATCTAAAGCGTCAAATATGTCAGATGTATATCCTACCGGAAGATGTGAGCTGTTTGTATAATACGGAGTTTCTCCCGGCTTTGCTGCTGTGATTATATCAGGATATTTTTCAACATCATGCTTTGCGAGCCTGTATGTTGTTGATTCTGCCGGAGTTGCCTCGAGATTATAAAGATCGCCGTACATTTCCTGATAGTCTGAAAGTCTGTCACGCATATGGTTAAGAACTTTTTTCGCAAATTCCTGAGTTTCCTTGTGCGTCAAATCTGCTTCAAGCCAGTTTGAGTTAAGTCCTACTTCGTTCATTCCTATAAGACCTATGGTAGAGAAGTGATTCTCAAATGTTCCAAGATAACGCTTTGTATACGGATACAGTCCTTCGTTGAGCAGCTTTGTTATAATTTCACGCTTGATTTTAAGAGAACGTGCCGCAATATCCATCATTCTGTCAAGACGCTTGAAGAAATCACGCTCGTTTGAGGCAAGATATGCAATTCTCGGTAAATTTATTGTCACAACTCCGACAGAGCCGGTGCTTTCGCCGCTGCCGAAGAAGCCGCCTGTTTTCTTTCTGAGTTCTCTTAAATCCAGCCTTAAACGGCAGCACATGCTTCTTACATCTGACGGCTCCATATCGCTGTTTATATAATTGGAGAAATACGGAGTTCCGTACTTTGCGGTCATTTCAAATAAAAGTCTGTTATTTTCTGTATCTGACCAGTCGAAATCTTTTGTTATTGAATATGTCGGTATCGGATATTGGAAGCCTCTGCCGTTGTAATCTCCCTCTATCATGATTTCGATAAACGCTTTGTTTATCATATCCATTTCTTTTTTGCAGTCTTTATAGCAGAAGTCCTGTTCCTTGCCGCCTACTATAGCCTTCATTTCAGCAAGGTCATCCGGTACTGTCCAGTCAAGAGTAATATTCGAGAACGGTGCCTGTGAACCCCAGCGACTCGGTGTATTTACTCCGTATATAAATGATTCGATACATTTTTTTGTCTGGTCGTAGGTAAGGTTATCTGTTTTTACGAACGGTGCAAGATAGGTATCAAACGATGAGAACGCCTGTGCGCCCGCCCATTCATTCTGCATTATACCAAGGAAGTTGACCATCTGATTACAGAGTGTTGAAAGATGCTTTGCCGGAGCGGAAGTGATTTTTCCGGTAACTCCGCCGAAGCCTTCTGTTATAAGCTGCTTTAAGGACCAGCCTGCGCAATAGCCTGTAAGCATGGAAAGGTCATGAATATGGATATCGGCGTTTCTGTGAGCCGAGCTGATCTCATCATCATATATTTCCGAAAGCCAGTAATTTGCGGTGATTGCACCGGAATTGCTGAGGATAAGTCCGCCTACAGAGTATGTGACGGTCGAATTTTCCTTCACGCGCCAGTCCTTTACTTTAACATAGCTGTCCACAAGCTCTTTGTAATCAAGAATTGTAGACTTCATATTTCTTATTTTTTCTCTCTGTTTTCTGTATAAAATATATGCTTTTGCCACTTCGGCATAGCCTGCCTTTACAAGCACATTTTCAACGCTGTCCTGAATATCTTCAACATTGATAAAGCCGTCCTTTATTTTTCCTGTGTAGTCAGCCGTTACCTTTAGGGCAAGAAGATCTATTATATCGTCGTTGTATGGCGTGCCCAATGCGTCAAATGCTTTTTTTATAGCGGTCGATATTTTACTTAAATCAAAAGCCGAAATTTTTCCGTCTCTCTTTACTACCTGATACATATCCGTTCCTCCTGTATAATTTTACGGCAGCCAATATTTTGGTCTGCCCGAGCTTTATATTAATGTGTGTTATTTTTTACTGAGTAGGTTTATTATACCACTGTATAAAGAGCTTGTCAACTGTTTTAGGCACAATATATTGTATGTGAGTATGGATATTTTTGAGGTATGGCCTATATATGCGGTTTTGACGTATATAAAAAAATTTTTTTTGAAATGTGCTTGGAATAAAAAAAGTCATGTCTCTATAGGCTTTAAAAGCTTATATGGCTCTATATCCAGAACATTTGCGATATTAAATAGGATCTCCAACGAAAACGGACGTATTATACCTGCCGCTTCTATTGCACTCAAATGTGCACGGCTTATGCCTATTTTTTCGGCAAGAAGCTCCTGAGTCAATCCCTTTTTCTTCCTGTAAAATGCAATATTAAAACCAAGCTCTATATATTTATCACGGTTATCAAATGATACTTTCTTTGATCTTGACATACTATCACCCTCCGTATAAATATTTTACGCTAAAGATTTGAAATATAAATTATTTATAAAATAGCTATTACATTATAACAAATAGCAATATCATATAATATTGATAATGATCGAAAACAAATATTATCTTTTATGCGTGGAGGCAAAGAACCGTTAATTTTTCTCTTTACTTTCATGAGCTAAAGTGATATAATAATATCAAACACAATGAAAGGACAATCCTAATGAAGGAATTACATAATGAAAATACCGATTTATTGTTTAATGCTGTTCTTGAGCTTAAAACAATAGATGAATGCTATAAATTTTTTGAGGATTTATGTACAATATCCGAGCTTAAATCCATGAGCCAGAGAATGGAGGTAGCTATGATGCTTGCAGATAAATGTGTTTATACCGATATAGCCGCAAAAACAGGCGCATCCACTGCCACCATAAGCCGTGTAAACAGATGTTTAAATTATGGAACAGATGGCTATAATCTTATAATAGACAGACTTAAGGAGAAAAAGAATGGCGAGCTATAATGATTTTGCGGACATATACGATCATTTGATGCACGAGGATATAAACTATGAGCACATTGCCGATTACATAGAAAATTTATTTACTCTGTATGGGGTATCACCGGAGCTTGTATGCGATCTTGCCTGCGGGACGGGAAATATAACGATACCGTTGGCTAAGCGCGGATATGATATGACGGGTATCGACCTTTCAGAGGAAATGCTCAATATCGCAAGAGAAAAATCGGATGGGCTTAATATCCTGTATCTTAATCAGAATCTGGCAAATATTGACCTTTACGGAACGATGGGAGCTTTTGTATGTATGATTGACGGAATAAATTATATCCTTGCTCCGCAGTCTCTTTTAAAGCTCTTTACAAAAATAAGAACCTGTTTCCTCGATACAGACGGTCTTTTTATTTTTGATATAAGCACAAGATATAAGCTTAAAAATATTATAGGCTCCAATACCTTTATTCATTCCGAAAAAAATGTATTTTATTCATGGCAAAACAGATACCTTAATGAAAAAAATCTTTCGGATATGATGCTTACCTTTTTTGTGAAGGGCAGACATGGATATAAACGGTTTGAAGAAAGACATCTTCAGCATGCTTATACTGAAAAAGAGATCAGATATTTGTTAAAAAAAGCAGGATTTTTGTCTGTTGATACATATAATGCAATGACTTTTGAGCCGCCTGAGAAGGAGAGCGAAAGAATTGTGTTCGTATGCCGCGGAGAGGTGTAAAATTTCCCTCAAAACCTTGCAATTTACAGCTTTTTGTGGTATAATAAGATAGTTAGTTACAGACAAAAACACATATACTTACTTATACGGAACAGAGGCGGAAGGCTTCCGTTTCCGTACCGGAAAGGAATCGATTAAAATATGGCAAAAAAATCAAGAGATAAAGAGCTTGATATGTCCGTTATCGAGAACCAGAAGGTAGTCGATATCGATCTCAACAGCGAGATGAAAAAGGCGTATATTGATTATGCCATGAGCGTTATCGTCAGCCGTGCGCTTCCCGATGTGCGTGACGGACTCAAGCCTGTTCACAGACGTATTCTTTATGATATGTACGAGAGCGGTCTGCTCTATGAGAATGATTTCCGTAAGTCGGCGACTACTGTCGGTGACGTTCTCGGTAAATATCATCCTCACGGAGACGCATCGGTATATGACGCGCTTGTTCGTCTGGGACAGGATTTCTCTTTGAGGTATCCGCTTGTGCAGGGCAAAGGAAACTTTGGTTCGATAGACGGCGACCCTCCGGCGGCTTACAGATATACAGAAGCGAAAATGTCGAAAATTTCGGCGACCATGCTTACGGATATAGAGAAGGAAACGGTTGATTTTGTATCAAACTTTGATGATAAGCTTCTTGAGCCGGATGTTCTTCCTTCGCGTTTTCCGAATTTGCTTGTGAACGGCTCAAACGGAATAGCGGTAGGCATGGCGACAAATATACCTCCGCACAACCTTACAGAGACCATAGACGGTATCATAGCCTGCATAGATGATCCGGATATTACCATAGATGAGCTTATGGGATATATCCCGGGTCCGGATTTTCCAACAGGCGGCGTCATTATGGGAAAAAGCGGAATAAGACAGGCGTATACTACCGGACGAGGACGCATAACTCTGAGAGCGAAAGCAGAGATTGAGGAAAACGAGCATGGACATGCAAGGATCATTGTTTCGGAAATACCTTATAAGGTAAATAAAGCAATGATGGAGAAGCATATAAACGAGCTTGCCCGCGACGGAAAAATTGAAGGTATCGCTTCAACAAGGGATGAATCGGACGAGGAGATACATTTTATAATAGAATTAAAGCGTGATGCAAACCCAAATGTGGTTTTAAATAATCTGTATAAATATACGTCTATGCAGGAAACCTTTGGAATAATTTTGCTTGCGCTGGTTGATAAACAGCCTAAAATATTGACTTTGAGAGAAATGATAGATTATTATATTTCTCACCAAGAGGATGTTATATCAAGAAGGACCAGATTTGAGCTTAGAAAGGCTCAGGAACGCGCTCATCTTCTTGAAGGCTATAAGATAGTTATAGATAATGTTGATGAGGTTATAAGGATAATACGCTCGTCAAAGAATATACCGGACGCTAAAGCAACGTTAATGGAACGTTTTGCTCTTGATGATATTCAGGCAACGGCAATCGTGCAGATGCAGCTTGGACGTTTATCGGGAATGGAACGCGAAAAGATTGAAAACGAGTATGATGAGCTTATGGGAAAGATTGCAGAATATCAGGCAATTCTTGCCGATGAATCGAAGGTACTTGAAATTGTGCGCACGGATCTTTTGGCTATAAAAGAAAAGTACGGCGATGCGAGAAGAACGGAAATCGTTATGAACTTTAATGATATAGATTCCGAGGATTTAATTGAAGAAGAGGAATGTATCGTAACCGTTACGCACAGCGGCTATACAAAGAGAATGCCGGTAGACACCTATACTGCTCAGCGCAGAGGCGGACGCGGAATCATGGGTCTTACGACACGTGAAGAGGATTTTGTGGAGCAGATATTCACGACCTCAACGCATCATCATATACTTTTCTTTACGAACCGCGGAATTGTATACCGCTTAAAGGGATACCAGATCCCGGAGGCTACCCGTCAGGCGAAGGGTACGGCAATCGTAAATCTGCTGCCGCTTGAGCAGGGAGAGAAAATATCCGCTATAATGCCCGTAAAGGATTTTGAGAAGGGGCTTTACCTGACCTTTATAACCAAAAACGGACTTATAAAGAAAACGGATATGATGGATTATGCGCGTATACGTCAGAACGGTCTTAAGGCTATAGAGCTTGTGGAAGATGATGAGCTTATACAGGTACAGCTTACAGACGGAGAAGAGGATTTGATTGTAGCGACGCATAACGGTCTTTCCATACGCTTCAATGAAAAGGATGTACGTTCTATGGGCCGTACAACGCGCGGAGTCAAGGCTATAACGCTTTCAAAAGGCGATTATGTTATAGGCGTTGCTGTGGTAGATAATGAATCCAAGCTCCTTGCCGTTACGGAAAACGGATATGGCAAAAAGACAGAGTTTGATGAATATCGCGCACAATCAAGAGGCGGAAAGGGTATATTCACCTATAAAATTACAGAAAGAACCGGTAAGCTTGCCGGAATAAAATCCGTTACGGATAATGAAGATATTATAATCATTACTTCGGAGGGAATTATTATAAGAGTACACACCGATGAGATCAGCACCTACGGAAGACAAGCACAGGGTGTGCGTGTGGTCAAGCTTGGCGAAGGCGTTAATGTTGTCAGCCTTGCGATGACGGCGCGTGAGGAATGCGAAGAGGATTCGGATAATGAAGAGGAGACTTCGGAATAGATTGAAAAGGGGATTTCAAAATGAAAAAATTAATCGGACTAATTTCAGTAATGATGTCAGCGGTAATTATGCTCTGTTCATGCGGCGGCTCTAATACTAATAACTCAGCGGCTACAATAGCTCCGGCGGCGACGGTCGATCCGGAAAAGCTTGTAAATACAGTGCCGATAGAGATTGAATTTACAAGCGGCGATGTTATAAAGGCTGATTTGTATCCGGATATAGCTCCGGTAACGGTTGCAAATTTTGAAAAGCTGGTGAATGAGCATTTCTATGACGGCTTGATTTTCCACCGCGTGATAAATGGATTTATGATTCAGGGCGGAGGTTATACGCCTGATCTTACGGAAAAGAGCGCAGACAGTATAAAGGGCGAATTTAGTGACAACGGATTTGAAAACAACCTTTCGCATAAAAGAGGCGTGCTTTCAATGGCAAGAACACAGGTCAAGGACAGCGCGTCAAGCCAGTTCTTTATTGTTCAGAAGGACAGCACATATCTTGACGGACAGTATGCCGCTTTCGGAATGGTTACCGAAGGAATGGATGTTGTGGATAAAATTGCAGCTGTACAAACAGGAGTACAGGGAAATATGCAGGACGTTCCTGTAGAGCCGGTAGTGATACAGTCTATAACGATAGATGAATAATATGAGAGGATCTTTATTATGGAAAACAAGATAAATATTGAAATTGAGATGGAAGACGGCGGAATTATGAGCGCGGAGCTTTATCCGGATATAGCTCCGATTACCGTTGAAAATTTTGTTAAGCTTATAAATGAGAACTTTTTTGACGGTCTGATTTTCCACCGTGTTATAAAGGATTTTATGATCCAAGGCGGAGGCTACGGTACAGACGGAAATATTAAGAAAACCGATTCAATTAAGGGAGAATTCGACTCAAACGGAGTAAATAATCCTTTAAAACATACGCGCGGTGTGCTTTCTATGGCGAGAACAATGTTCCCGAACAGCGCATCAAGCCAGTTCTTTATTATGCACAAGGACGCTCCGCATCTTGACGGACAGTATGCGGCATTTGGAAAGGTTATTGAAGGAATGGACGTTGTTGACCGTATTGCCGAAACGAAAACAGACTATTCTGATAAACCGGTAAAGGATATGGTTATAAAAACAATAAGACTGGTATAAATATATTGACAAAATTTTTTCTTTACATTTCGCTGTATAAATGATATAATATACCAATAGCAGCAAATGAAAGGAATGATATATATGCGGATATATCCTGCAATAGATATAAAGGACGGCAGATGTGTGCGGCTTTTGCGCGGCAACTTTTCTGATGTTACAGTATACGGAGACAGTCCGTCAGATATGGCTGAGAAATGGGAATCTCTCGGCGCGGAATTCATACACGTAGTTGACCTTGACGGAGCACTGAAGGGAAAGTGGGTTAACGAGGACGCGATTTCGGCGATATGCAAAGCAGTAAATGTTCCGGTTCAAACCGGAGGCGGCATACGTACAATGGAAGATATAGAACAAAGACTTTCAAGCGGCATAAGCCGAGTAATAATAGGCACAAAGGCAGTGGCAGATGCGGACTTTGTGAAAAATGCGGTAGAAAAATACGGTGATAAAATTGTAATCGGCATAGACGCAAAGGACGGTATGGTCGCAGTCGAAGGCTGGGAAAAGACAAGCGAATTTAAAGCGGTGGATTTTGCAAAAAAAATGGCAGCTCTCGGCGTTAAAACAATTGTTTATACGGATATTGCCACCGATGGTACGCTTGCAGGTCCAAACGTAAAGGCTATGGCTCAGATGGCTGAGGCGGTTGATGCAGATATAATCGCATCTGGTGGAGTAGGAAGTCTTGAGCATATAAAATCACTTGTTTCAACCGGAGTAGAGGGAGTTATAGTAGGACGTGCTCTTTATACCGGAGATGTAAATTTAAGTGAGGCAATAGAGGCTGTAAAATGAAAAGAGTTGTGAGTCTTACACGCCGCGCTATCGAGGATTATTCCATGATTGAAGAGGGCGACAAAATAGCAGTAGGTATTTCCGGAGGAAAGGACAGTCTTGTTCTTGCCGCGGCTCTTGCCGAGCTTTCCCGATATTATCCCAAGCGCTTTGAGGTGATCGGTCTTACGCTTGATATGGGCTACAAGCCTGATTATTCAAAGGTAGAGGAATACTGCCGCAATATAGGAATAGAGTACAAAATAAAGTATACTAATTTTAAAGAAATAATCTTTGACGTGCGCAAAGAATCAAATCCATGTTCTTTGTGTGCTAAAATGCGCCGGGGTGCGCTCAATGATTTTGCAATTGAAAACGGCTGCAACAAGGTTGCCTTGGGGCATCACAATGATGATGTTTTGGAAACCTTTTTTCTGAGTATGATATACGAGGGCAGACTGCATACCTTCTCGCCGGTTACATATCTCGACAGAACAAAGCTTTATCAGATAAGACCGATGATATATGTAAGAGAGAGGGATATAAGAGGAGTTGTTAAAAACCATAACATTCCTGTTGTTAAAAGCATGTGTCCCGCAGACGGCGAAACAAAAAGAGAATATATGAAGGAGCTTATACGCAGGATCGAAAAAGAAACAACACCGGGACTGCGAAAAAGACTTTTTCACGCAATACAAGCAAGCGGTATAGAGGGCTGGGCGGATAAATATTAATTCCGCCCGGCTCTTTTTTGTCAAAATAACAGTATAAAAAGACGCTATTTTTAATGCAGTTTTGCTATATTTATGATATAATATCATATTAAGATATACATATTAATAAATATTACAGGAGGAGGACTTATGAAAAAATTATTTATTTCCGCTCTTGCGGGAGCAATGGTGACAAGCAGTCTTATAACCGGCGCATATGCAGCGGAAACACAGGTTTTCGCTGTAAATGAAAGTCATGCTTACGGCGCAACAACAGAAGCTACGCAGATAGAAACTGGTATAGACGGCATATCTCTTTCAATAGGAGCTGACAGCGAATGGAAATACTCAAAAGATACGAGCGGAGGATCTCAATTTACAGGACGTATAAACGGCAAAGACAAACCTGATATTGGCTCTCAGAAAGGAACATATTATGCGATTTCGGTCGATGACAGTATATCGGCAGGAAATCTTGATATTACATACCAAATAGGAAAAGGTAAAGGACTTGTAGTTATGGACGGCTCTTCATCTCTTTATGAAAGCGAAAACTACAGCGATAAAAAAACAGACTCTTACAGCTTTATGGCTGAAGGAGGACATACATATTATGTATATGCAAACGGAGGGTCAAAGCTCGGTTTTTACGGCTTTACTTTTACCAAAGGGACTAAGGCCGACTTTTTTGCCGATGAGATAAACAGCTTCTCATTTGACAATATCAAAGGTGAAAATACGGATATAAACAGTGTTGAATATGATCTGGAGCTTCCGGATAACTATTCTTCACAATTCGGTTCTTGTGATGTGAGATGGGAAAGCACTGATCCGAATGTAATAGACGTAAACGGCAATGTAAACTGCCAAAAAATTGAAACAAAAGTTACTCTTACCGGTATATTCTCAGTTCAGGAGGATGACAGCCTTACGGCAAGAAAAAGCTTTGAGATAACGGTGGCTGCCGATCCGGATGACGCCTCGGCTGTTGCAGCGGCTAAGGAATCGCTTACTATCGGTGATACATCGTCTGTAAAAAGCGATATTTCACTTCCGTTAAGCGGCAGACGCGGAACAACAATAACCTGGCAAAGCTCGGACGAAAGCATTATAACAAACGATGGTAAAATAACCCGTGCGCCAAGACAGGATAAAACAGCAGTGCTTACAGCAACCATAACCCGCGGAGAAGAAAGCGATACAAAAGCTTTCACAGTAACTGTAGCCGGATATGTTCCGATAACAATAGATGCATATTCATACGGCGACGCAGATGGAAATACACGTTTTACACCGGTTGACGGCGGTACTCTTAAAAGTGTAAGTGTTACAAGAGGTCTTACAGATCCTACTAAATATGATGTCCTCATTGCAGCGGTATATAACGCAGAGGGACGTCTTAAATCGTGCAAAAATATCAAGCTTGCCGATATAGACGAAGGAAAGAGTATGCCGGTTGAAATAGGGCTTCCGATGGACAGTACCGATTCATTTAAATTGTTTGCAGTCAATACATATGATTTAACCGATTACATGGAGGTATACACTCCTGATGATAAGCTTAAGGATGGAGCCAAAATATATGTTGTCGGAGATTCAACCGCTGCCATATATAATGATTCAGTCTATCCGAGAAAAGGTTGGGCTCAGATGCTTCAAAATTATTTTGACGGCACCGAAGTCGTTGACCTCGCTTTAAGCGGAAGAAGTTCCGTAAATTTCAAGACCGAAGCTAATTATACAAAGCTTTGGAATGAGATTAAACCAGGAGATTATCTTATAATTCAATTTGGTCACAACGACTCAAAATCGGATGATATGACACGTTATTCAGACCCTTCCGGAGACCGTTTTACAGAAGGTTCATTCCAGAATTCTATGAATGAGTATGTAACGCTTGCAAGAGAAAAGGGTGCGATCCCGATAATTGCGACGAGCATAAGCAGAAGGAGGACCTCAGACAGCGGACTCGAGGCTTATGTAAATGCGGCAAAGGAGCTTGCCGAAGCAGTAAATGCTCCGTGTATAGACCTTTATGCACAGACAAATTCATGGATAAATGAGGTCGGCACAGAGCAGGCAAAGGATATGTTCAATTATGTAAAACCTAAGGATTCAAGATTTACTCAATATTCCGGCTTTGTAAATTCGGGATTTTATGCCGAAGGTACAACTGATGACACTCATATAAATATATATGGAGCTGATTTAATAGCTCAGTGGGCTGCCGAATCGATTAAAAATCTTGGGATTCCGGTTTCCCAGACAATAAATGACTATCAGGCTGTATATCCTCTCCCATCTTATGCGGAGGCAACATCAGCCGAATAAATATGCAAAAACCATATAAGGTTTTAAATAAAGCGCAGACAGAAGCAGGCAGTGCCGGTTAACCGGCACTGCCTGCTGTTTTTATTCTTCATCTAAATTTCTTTCCTCAACTCCGCCGGTATTATTTGATGATGAAGATGAACCTTCACCAGAAGATGTATCCGAACCGGAGGATGATGCTCCGCTTCCCGAAGATGTTTCTCCTCCGGAAGAAGACGATGTTCCTCCCGAAGAGGTGCCTCCGCTTCCAGAAGAGGATGAGGAGCTTCCCGAAGATGTTCCTCCCGAATAATCTTCATCGCTTGGATTATATCTGTCAGACTCAGATGATGTTGAGCCGCTTGAGGTACCTCTATTCGGAGCAGATGTAGCGGATGAGGCTCCGCTGCTCGAATTCGAGGTTGACGGCGAACCGCTTGGTTTAGGGGTCGCGCTTGATGAAGATGAAGAGCTTCCCGAAGATGAAGACGAGCCGCTTCTTCTTCCGCCGGAATGGATATTGCAGGTATCCTTTGGCTGAGTTCCTTCAACAAAATACATGGTTTCGGAATCACAGTTAGATACCGCAAGCTTTCCGCTGTCCGTACATACCTCGACCTCAACCACATTGGAGGGCTTAGAAAGAGATTTTTCCGGAAGCGTTGAATGTATCTTTTCCATTACAAGCTGCCATGCCTTAACACTCGGATTTCCGCTCACTCCGGCGTCCGAAAGCGATGACGGATTGTCAAAGCCATACCATACAGCCCCAACGTAATACGGAGTGAATCCCACAAACCACTTATCAAAGTCATCGTCAGTTGTACCGGTTTTGCCGTATGCCTGTATATCATCAAGAGCTGCTCCGCGTCCCGTTCCTACTCTGCTGTTTACAACACCCTTGAGCAAATCAGCCGTTATATAAGCGGCAGCAGGACTTATCGCCTGTGAAGAATTCTCTCCGTTTTGCAATATCACATTTCCGGCAGAATCCAACACCTGAGTATATGTGTACGGCGCTATATATTTGCCTTCATTTGCAAAGGCGCTGTATGCAGACGCCATTTCCTTTACCGTTACACCGTTTGTAAGACCTCCCAGAGATAGGGATGAATAGTTCTTATCCTTATCCGAAAGCGTTGAAAAATGGAACTTATTCTGTAAATACCCGAATGATGTATTAAGTCCCACCATATCGAGGATCTTTACAGCCGGAATATTTGAAGAACGGGCAACGGCTTCTTTTATGGACATTTCTCCATAAAAATCGTTATACGAGTTCTTTGGCTTCCAGTTATCGCTGCCTATGGTTATTTCTTCATCCACAACTGTCGCTGCCTCTGTAATTTTTCCTGTATCAATAGCCGGGGCATAAACCGAAAGCGGCTTTATCGCTGAACCCGGCTGACGTTTTGCCTGAGTAGCTCTGTTCCAGCCACGGATCTCGTCCTTTTCTCCCAATCCGCCTATGATCCCCTTTATCGCACCGGTATAAGGATCTGTCACAACCATGGCCGCTTGTCCGCCTCTGCCTGTGCGCGGGAAATTAGATGTGTCAGTAAATACATCTTCCATTATTTCCTGTATATCAATATCAACGGTCGAATATATTTTTAATCCGCCGTTATATACCTGCTGTGTTGCGAAATCCTCTGAATAGCCTTTTTTATTCATAAGATCAGCTATTACATCGTTTACAACCGTATCAACAAAGTATGACGTCATCTGCGTCTGTGACTTTTTAAAGCTGTTATCTGTAACAAGTTCGCTTGAAACAGCGTCATCATACTGTTCCTGGGATATTTTACCCAATTCAAGCATTTTTGCCAAAACAACATTTCTTCTTTCCACATTTTTATCCGGATGCGCATACGGATCATATTCTGCCGGATACTGTGTTATTCCGACGATAGAAGCAGCCTCCTGCAAATTAAGCTCTGAGGCATGTTTATTAAAATATACATTGGAAGCAGCCTCCACTCCATAACAATTGCTGGAGAAATATACTATATTAAGGTACATTGTAAGTATATCGTCTTTTGAAATTTGTCTCTCAAGCGCTATAGCTCTCATCATTTCCTTGATTTTACGAGCCGGCGTCTGCTCCTTTTCGTTGGTTATATTTTTTATTACCTGCTGTGTAATAGTTGAACCACCGTAATCTGCCGTTCCTATACCTACCTTAGAAAGTACATATTTAACGGTCGCGCCCATGGTTCTCTTCAAGTCTATTCCATGATGCTTATAAAAACGCTCATCCTCAATTGAAACGATCGCATCCTTGAGATACTGGGAAATCTGCGAGGAATCCACCCATATACGGTTTGAATTGGTTTGAAGCTGCTGAAGCTCTCTTACTTCACCGTCCGAGTCCTGATAATATATAAAAGAAGAATAATTCAGCGCCAAATTCTGAATATTCATATCCTTTATCTCTCTCGAAACAGCTGCATACATTCCTATCGAAATTCCCGCAGTGATCACCAGCGCTATGCCGCATGTAATAAGCGCTGCGATCGTAATACGTTTTCTGAGCTTTTTATTTTTTTGTTTATTCCTGTTCCTTTCATCCTTCTGTACGCGCTTTTTTTTCTTTGTGTTACTGTTTTGCTGTGCGCGTCTGCGCGACGGAGCGCGGTCTTCCTGATAGCTTTGCGGTGATGTCCTTCTTTCGTACTCGTCCCAATCAAATTCATCATCGCGCGAGTTATTTCCGCGTCTGTTGTAGTCTGCCAAAGCGTATACCTCCTTAATCTTTTAAAGTATCCTCAAAAGCATATGTATACCTTAAGAATCGTCTGCTATGTCTTTTGAAGAACTTCTTTTATCGGCACTACATTTTGTAAGTACAATTAATCAATTATATTATAACTCATTTCCTTTGATTTTGCAACAAAAATATTTTAAATGCGTATTATTTTAGCAAATTCTGTTAATCATAAACAATGTATAGAACAAAAAATTCAAGAAAGGAGCTATATATATGAAAATTTTACGAAACAGCCTTATAATATCGGCATATGTATTACTCTTGGGAATATTTTTTATAGGAGGCTATGCCTTTGGAAATTCAAAAACACCTTCCCCTTACCCGACTCAGGCTCCGATACAGGAGGCAGATGAGCAGGTTATGAACCCTGAGCCCATGCAGGAAAAAGAAAGATACGAGGTGATAGCCGAAGACGGAAGACTATGTCTTTATAAAACAGATTCCCAGACAAGGACGCTTATTACAGGAGAAGATATAAGTATTGATATTTTCCCGTATGACGATGTGCAGGAATTAAAAAACGGAGTTTTTTTTGATGATTTGGCAAGCGCACAGGCTATGTTTGAGAATTTTGTTTCCTAATTATGAACATTTTGTTAAAATGCAAAATTAAAGAAAAATAAAGCATTTTAAAGAAAAATAAAGGTATTTAAACAAAATCCCGTAAAAATATCCGAATTTAAGGGTTGATATTTTACTCAAAAAGTACCATAATAGCATTGTTAGCACTCGAGAGGGTTGAGTGCTAACAAGAAAATGTTCAGAATGAAGTATGTAATCTAATTAGGAGGTAATATATATGACTATCAAACCATTAGCAGACAGAGTTGTAATAAAGATGCTTGAAGCAGAGGAAACCACAAAGAGCGGTATCATTCTTACTTCAAAGGCACAGGAGAAGCCGCAGGTTGCTCAAGTAGTAGCTGTAGGTCCCGGAGGTGTTGTTGACGGAAAAGATATCGTTATGGAAGTTAATGTCGGCGACAAGGTTCTTATTTCCAAATATGCCGGAACTGAAGTTAAGGTTGACGGCGAGGAATATACAATTCTCAGACAAAGCGATATTCTCGCTAAGGTTGAATAATTAAAAAATATATTATCTATATCAATCGGAAAGGAAGCAGATATTTATGGCTAAGGATATTAAATACGGACAGGAAGCAAGACACGCTCTTGAGAGCGGTATTAACAAGCTTGCAGATACTGTAAAAATTACATTGGGACCAAAAGGCAGAAATGTTGTTTTGGGAAAGAAATTCGGCGCTCCGTTGATCACTAACGATGGTGTTACGATCGCAAAGGAGATCGAGCTTGAGGACGCTTTTGAGAACATGGGTGCACAGCTTGTTAAAGAGGTTGCAACAAAGACAAATGATGTTGCCGGCGATGGTACGACAACAGCTACACTTCTCGCTCAGGCTCTTGTAAGAGAAGGCTTGAAGAACGTTGCGGCAGGCGCAAACCCGATGATCGTCAGAAAGGGTATTCAGAAGGCTGTTGACGCCGCTGTAAATAAGCTTGTTGAAACAGCTAAGACAATAAACGGTAAGGACGATATTGCAAGAGTTGCAGCTGTATCGGCTGCAAACGAAGAGATCGGCGAGCTTATCGCTGAGGCAATGGAAAAGGTTACAGCTGACGGCGTTATTACGGTTGAAGAGTCAAAGACAGCTGAAACATACAGTGAAATAGTTGAAGGTATGCAGTTTGACCGCGGCTATATCACACCGTACATGGTAACGGATACTGACAAGATGGAAGCTGTTTTGGACGATCCTTACATTCTTATTACAGACAAGAAGATTTCAAATATACAGGAGATCCTTCCGCTTCTTGAGCAAATAGTAAAGACAGGAAAGCAGCTTCTTATAATAGCTGAAGATGTTGAGGGCGAAGCTTTGTCAACTCTTATTGTTAATAAGCTCAGAGGCACATTCACATGTGTTCCGGTAAAGGCTCCGGGATTCGGTGACAGACGTAAGGAAATGCTTCAGGATATAGCTGTTCTTACAGGCGGTCAGGTTATAAGCGAGGAGCTTGGTCTTGAGCTTTCAAACACAACTATTGACCAGCTTGGTACAGCTAAGAAGGTTAAGGTTCAGAAGGAAAATACAGTTATCGTTGACGGCGCGGGCGACAAGAACGCTATTGCCGACAGAGTAAATCTTATAAGAAAGTCGATTGAAAACACAACATCTGATTTCGATCGTGAAAAGCTTCAGGAAAGACTTGCAAAGCTTGCGGGCGGTGTTGCTGTAATTAAAGTCGGCGCTGCAACCGAAACAGAAATGAAGGAAATGAAGCTCCGTATCGAGGATGCTTTGGCAGCTACAAAGGCAGCTGTTGAGGAAGGCATCATTGCCGGCGGCGGCACAAGCTACATTGATGTTATACCAACTGTAGCAAAATTGCTTGATGAAACAACAGGCGATGAAAAGACCGGTGTACAGATCGTATTAAAGGCTCTTGAAGAGCCGGCATGGCAGATCGCAAAGAATGCGGGTCTCGAGGGTGCTGTAATTGTTGACAAGATCAAGGGCTGCGCTGTAGGCGAGGGCTATAATGCTCTTACAGACGAGTACGGTGACATGATAGCAATGGGTATAGTTGATCCGGTTAAGGTTACAAGAAGTGCATTGCAGAATGCTGCATCAGTTGCTTCAATGGTACTTACAACAGAAAGCGTTGTGGCTGATAAGCCGGAACCTCCGGCATCGGCTCCTGCTATGGATCCTTCAATGGGCGGAATGTATTGATAAATAAAACATTAAAGCTCCTCCATATTTCAACGGAGGAGCTTTTTTTATTTAAGTGATATAATAGAATCAGTTGGTAAATTAAGATATCGGGGTGTAATTTATGTGGTTTATATTTGCATTGCTTTCTGCGGTTTTTGCGGCGCTCACATCAATATTAGCTAAAATCGGTATTGACGGCGTCAATTCAAATCTTGCTACGGCTGTGCGGACGGTCGTGGTATTGGCAATGGCATGGGGAATGGTGTTTTTGACAAACGAACAAAACGGGATTTTCTCGATTGGCAGGAAAAGCTGGCTGTTTCTTATATTATCCGGATTGGCGACGGGCGCGTCTTGGCTTTGCTATTACAAAGCGCTGCAAATGGGAGAAGCATCTAAGGTGGTTTCGGTGGATAAGCTGAGTGTAGTCATAACATTAATTCTTGCATTTGTATTTTTACACGAAAGCTTTAATGTTAAATCCTTAATAGGTTCGATTTTGATTACGGCGGGAACGTTGGTAATGGTATTATAAAAAATCAGGATAATATTATATTTTTACATAAAATATCCGTTAAGTACTTGACAAATACCTCCAAAAATGCGATAATAATAAGATGTATAGGAGGGCAATGAGAATGGCTGTAAAAATTATTGCCGTTGTTATCGGCGTTATTGCATTGCTGCTGACCTTTCGAGTCAAATGGGTACTCAAAACCTTTTTTAAAACAGACGAGCCTTCGCTCGATATGCAGCTAAAAGTAAAATATACAGCATTGGCGCTTGCCGTTATCGCTTTTATAACGGTGTTTGCCTTTGCGCGTTAAGGAGAGTTATATAGATGGAAGACGCAAAAAATATTGCAAAAAATTATGACCCGTCCGAATTTGAGGACAGGCTTTACAACACATGGGTTGAAAAGGGATATTTTCATGCAGAGGTGAATCCGGATAAAAAACCGTTTACTATAGTTATACCGCCTCCTAATGTAACAGGTCAGCTTCATATGGGACATGCGCTGGACGAAACGCTTCAGGATATTCTGATACGCTATAAGAGAATGCAGGGCTATGAGGCTTTGTGGATCCCGGGTACAGACCATGCGGGAATAGCTACTCAGATCAAAGTTGAGGAAGATATGCGCGTAAACGAGAATGGACTGACACGCTATGACCTCGGCAGAGAAAAATTCCTTGAAAGAGTATGGGATTGGAAAAATAAATTTGGAAACAGAATTATAAATCAGCTTAAGAAGATAGGCTCCTCATGCGATTGGGACAGAGAACGCTTTACAATGGATGAGGGCTGTTCAAAGGCAGTTCGTGAGGTGTTCGTTAATCTTTATAATAAGGGACTTATTTATCAAGGCTCAAAAATTATAAACTGGTGTCCGCACTGTACCACGGCTCTTTCCGATGCAGAAGTTGAGCATACAGAGCAGGCCGGACATTTCTGGCATATAAAATATCAGGTAAAGGACAGCGATGATTATGTTGTTATTGCCACAACACGTCCGGAAACTCTTTTCGGAGATACGGCTGTGGCTGTAAATCCCGAGGATGAAAGATATAAGGATATAATAGGAAAAACGCTTATTCTCCCGCTTGTAGGCAGAGAAATCCCGGTTATAGCCGATGAATATGTAGATAAGGAATTCGGTACGGGCTGCGTTAAAATTACGCCTGCGCATGATCCGAATGACTTTGAGGTCGGAAAGCGTCACGATCTTGAACAGATCAAGGTTATGAATGACGACGCTACTATGAATTCATATGCCGGAAAATACGAAGGCATGGACCGCTATGAATGCCGTAAGGCTATGGTTAGGGATCTTGAGGAGCAGGGGCTTTTGGTAAAGATTGAGGATCATAGCCATAATGTAGGTCAGTGCTACCGCTGCGGAACTACGGTAGAACCGATAATTTCAAAGCAGTGGTTTGTTAAGATGAAGCCGCTTGCCGAGCCGGCTATCGAGGCGGTCAAAAACGGCGATACAAAGTTTGTTCCCGAGAGGTTCTCGAAAATATACATGAACTGGATGGAGAATGTATTTGACTGGTGTATCTCACGTCAGCTTTGGTGGGGGCATAGGATACCGGCATTCTACTGCCAGAAATGCGGTGAAACTATTGTGTCAAAGGATGATATAACAGTATGTCCGCATTGCGGCGGGGAAGTCAAGCAGGACGAGGATGTGCTTGACACATGGTTCTCATCGGCTCTATGGCCGTTCTCGACCTTGGGATGGCCTGAGAATACGAAGGAGCTTGAATATTTCTATCCTACAAGCGTGCTTATAACAGGATACGATATAATATTCTTCTGGGTAGCAAGAATGATATTCTCCGCTCTTGAGCATACGGGCAAGGCTCCGTTTGAACATGTGTTTATACATGGACTTGTAAGAGATTCTCAGGGAAGAAAGATGAGTAAATCCTTAGGAAACGGTATTGATCCGCTTGAAATTATAAAAGAGTACGGAGCAGATGCGCTCAGGTTTAATCTTGCTACCGGAAATGCACCGGGAAATGATATGCGTTTCTATATCGAGCGTGTAGAGGCTGGAAGAAACTTTGCGAATAAGATATGGAACGCATCAAGATTCACAATGATGAATCTTGATATAACAGAAAACAAGCTTCCGCCTGTAGAAGAGCTTCAAACGGAAGATAAGTGGATACTGTCTAAATTTAATAAGACAGTCCGCATAGTTACTGAAAATCTCGATAAGTTTGAATTGGGAATTGCTCTCTCAAATCTTTACGATTTTATTTGGGAGAATTTCTGCGACTGGTATATAGAGCTTGTAAAGCCGAGATTGTTTGACAAGGAAAATCCTACGGGAAAAACTGCTCAGTATGTGCTGACATATGTGCTTTCGCACACCATGCAGCTTCTGCACCCGTTTATGCCTTTCATAACGGAGGAGATATGGCTTCATCTGCCGCATGACGGCGAAAGCATCGTTATTTCAAAATGGCCGGAATATGATGAGGCTTTGAATTTTGAAGAGGATGAGGCGGCGATGACGCTCATTATGGATGCTATAAGCGCGGTAAGAAACCGCCGTGCCGAGATGAATGTTCCTCCGTCAAAGAAAGCGAAAACTATTATAGTTACTGATAGACCTGACGTCTTTAATAAAGGCGAAGCCTTCTTCATAAAGCTTGCTTCAGCAAGTGAGGTCGAAGTAAGGGAGGATAAGGACGGCGTCGACGCTAACGCAGTTAATGTTATTGTTCCCGGAGCTGAGATTTATTTGCCTATGAGCGAGCTTGTTGACAAGGATAAGGAGCTTGCAAGACTTAATGCCGAGAAGAAACGTCTTGAGGGCGAAATTAAGAGAGTCGAGGGCAAGCTCAATAATCAGGGCTTTGTCTCAAAAGCGCCTAAGAAGGTAGTTGACGAAGAAAAAGCAAAGGGCGTTAAGTATAAGGATATGCTCGACAAGGTTATTGAGAATATAAAGGCTATGGAAAATATGTAAATAGAAGTTTTCCTATTTTATACCCCCGTATACATGGGGGTATATTTGTACATATTGTACAAATATACTCCAAAAATTTTGTTAGTTATACAGAATAAAAGTTAGAGCATTGTTCTTGAAAATTTTACCTTTAAATGATATAATTTTATATATAGGTATTATATTATGCTTTTTTTGCAGGATATAAAAAATTCATTAGGGAGGGATTTTTTTATGAAGTTTAAAAAAATTGTCAGTGCTGCGGCAGCATTGACATTGTCAGTGACCGCATTCGCGGGATTGGCAGTAACGGCAAATGCGGCAGATCCGATTTATTCAAATGATTTTAGTTCGGAAAATTTGGATAATGCGGTTACTTGGACAGCTGCTTCAAAGAAACCGACAGGATATTCTTATGCTCAAATTGGACGCGGCGGCGAAATGTCTTTAGTTGACGGAAGTCTAAACTGGACAACCAGTGGAGGAAAAAACAACAGTACAGTATCTCATGCGTCATATGGTATTTTCAATGAGGATATACAGACAGCAACAACTTCGTCAAATTATAAAATAAGCTTTGATTGGCGTCCTACGTGTTTGCATACAGCTCAGAATGTTGCTTTGGAGCTGATAAATGCAAATAAAAATGTAATTTTAGGACTTGACTTAGAGCATACCAGAGCAAATTCATCAACAGGTTCAAATATATTGAAGTATTATGCCGGCGGAGCTTGCGGTTTTGAAGTTGTAGACGGCTCTGCTACTGGCAGTACAAATGCTGAGGGAACTTTGGGAGAGGCAACAAAGAATACTTTTTCTACTGTATCCGGAACAACATTTGACGGTACATATAATGTAGAGCTTACTTTAACCAGCAACGGCGTGGGTAATTTAACGATAACAGATTCTAAAAGTAATAAATTGGTAGATAATGCGACGCTGAGTGTAGACGCCGGGGCGGCATTGTCAGATATATACATGACGGCTGTAAGCTGGAATAATACTGCTCAGGGCGGCATGTATCTTGATAATTTTGTGATCGAGCCTGTAGAGGTGACAAAACCAACAGCTTATTATACTGTAAATTATGTATGCGGTTCAGATACTGTTAAATCAGTTTCGGGCGGCGGATATGTAGGAGATGCT
This sequence comes from uncultured bacterium, assembly GCA_905215805.1. Lineage (GTDB taxonomy): Bacteria > Bacillota > Clostridia > UBA1381 > UBA1381 > UMGS1958. The sequence goes on from CAJMRL010000001.1 coordinate 214,055, forward strand.
CCTGTAGTAAATATGGATGCTTTTGTTGCAGATAATGGAACAAAGTACTATTGCGTATCAAATGACTTAGAAGGCAAGACTATTGCCGGTGATAATTCAACGGTTGTAACAGTAACCTGCCGTGAAGCGAATAAATATAACGTTTTGGTAAAAGCTGTTTCGGGCGATACTGAATTAAAGACATTGTATACAGCATCAGATGTTGTTGAGGATGAAAATATAATTGTTCCGTATCCGAGATATATAAAGACAGATGACGGAAAGCTTTATTTGAAAGACGCAATCAGCAGTCAGTATAATTATTCATTTGATGTAGGCGATGATACATATAATTCAAAAATCGAATATGCACTGCAGGAGGGTACTACAGCAGTATATTATGCAGAAGGCGAGGATGTTTTCGGATACAAAGCGGTTTCTAACGATGGAATAAGATGCTCGATGGGCAAAGGCGGAGATGTGACAGAAAAGACAGAAGTTACGACCTTGCAGCCGGGTAAATATACATTGGAAGCAGGCGTATGGGGCGGCGGAAGAGAAGAGGCAAATCAGTCCACCTATACATTTACAGCGGGCACAGCAGAAGTTTTGGCTGCAAAAACAACAGGTTCACATGAAAAAGCACTATCAGAAGAGTTTACAATTGACAGTGAAACTGCTATAGAAGTTGAAAAGACTGTGACCGGAACAAGCGGCGCATGCGTGGATTATATACTCATATGCAAGACAGGCGATGTTACACCGCCGACACCGGAAATCCCTGATGTTACTGTTGCGGCAGAATATTCAGACTATACAGCTGATACAAATTCATCTCCGGCAAGATTGTACACAGGCAGCTACACATCAAACGATGAAACTGTAACAAAAGTTGTTTGGACAATAACACCGGCTGACAGCAGCAAAGCAGCAAAGACTGCTGAAGCAAATCTTCCGAAGGTTTCCGGAAAAGTAGAGGTCAAAATAGGTCTTATTGTTACAATAGACGACTTAAGCAAGATCGGCTCGGTAACGGCAGAGCTACAGTAATATAGGGGAGGAATGAGAGTAATGAAAAAAGAATTCATCATGCCTTCAATGAAGGTTAAGGTTTTTGACCGTACAATATTATTAACTGACAGCAATCCGACAAATAGTCAGGCGGCTGAGAATTATGCTATAAATAATGCAGGTCTTACGCAGTCAAATGACGGTAACACAGTCAGCCTTGCTCAAATAGAGATCACAGATTGGTAATATGATAAAAAAACCGTGCTTTTGCACGGCTTTTTTATTACAAATTTGTGACACAGCTTGTTATAGATATTTGTATATGCTATAATTAAAACAGAGGGAGTGATTTAGAGATGAACAGTAAATTAAAGCTTTATCTGCATCTGTTTTTGACTTTTTTCAAGATAGGTGCATTTACCTTTGGCGGCGGTTATGCTATGATACCGCTTATAAACCGTGAAACAGTGGTAAAAAACAAATGGATAACCGACAAGGATATACTTGATATTGTAGCGATTGCCGAAAGCACGCCGGGACCTATAGCGATAAATTCCGCAACGTTTGTAGGGTATAAGATAGGCGGTTTTTGGGGAGCGGTGTTTTCAACGCTTGGAGTAGCGCTGCCATCCTTTATTATAATATACATAATATCATTTGTTTTGGAACAGTTTGAAAGCATAAAAACGGTAAAATACGCATTTAATGGCATAAGAGCGGGCGTTCTGGCACTGCTTATAAAGGCGCTTATAACGATGTATAAGGAATGTCCGAAAGGAAAGCTTGCGTATGTGCTTATGGCAGGAGCATTTATTTGCTCAGTGGTTTTCGATATAAATGCATTGATAATAATCGCTGTATGCGCGGTTTTGGGGATTTTAAGCGCAGTGCTTGCATCAAGGAAGGAGAATGAAAAATGATATTGTTCGAGCTGTTTTGGGCATTTTTTAAGATAGGTGCGTTTACGTTCGGCGGCGGATATGCCATGCTTCCCTTGATAGAAGAAGAGGTAGTCAGCAAGGGATGGATGCAGCTTGAACAGCTGGTCAATTTTATTGCCGTAAGCGAAAGCACGCCCGGACCTTTCGCGGTGAATATATCCACGTATATAGGCGCTCAGATGGGCGGCTTTTTAGGTGCTTTGTGCGCGACATTTGGAGTTATTTTGCCGTCGTTTATTATTATACTTATAATCGCAAAATTTTTTGCAAGCTTCAGCAAAAATAAGTATGTCATTGGCTGCATGGATGGATTAAAACCGGCAGTAATAGGTATGATAGGAGCGGCGATTGTTTCTGTAGGCAAATCGGTATTTTTTACATCAGGCGTTAATTTGGAAAGCATCAAAAGCTTTGGTACGGCATCATCCTTGCTTATTTTTGGAATCATGTTGTTTTTGGATGCAAAGAAAATACATCCGGTCGTAATAATTCTTTTTTCAGCGGTATTTGGAATCATTTCAGGGTACATAGGAGATATGATATAAAATACGGCATGGATAAGGATTATATGCTGTCCATGCCGTATTTAGAAGATTTTTTATGAAAAAGATAGTTTTAGGCTGATTTATTCTGTCGGTGCGGCCGATGGAGTGACGGAAGGCTGATTACGTCTTCCGCCGTCCATGCCTTTGCCGCCCATGCCGCCGTTTCTGTCGGGAGGTGCCACAGTATCCGTATCTGACGGTGCGGACATATCCGAATTATCGGGAGGGGCCATATCTCCACTGGGTCTGCTCATGCCGCCGCTCATGCCGCCGCCCATGCCGGTATCCATTCCGTTTGTACCTCCGGCGTTGAGACCGTCATCGGAGCAGGTGATATCGATATTTCCGTCATTTATTGTAAGAATGGATTTGCTCTCGATACCTTCTGTAGCATTTGTAACTGTAATATCTGTTCCATTAAGATTTACTGCGCCATGACCGGAAATACCCTTGCCCGATGATGAGGAAACAGTAACTGTTCCGCCGTTAAAATTAATTTCATCGGCGCAGTGTACGGAGTGGTCGGTTGAATCTATATTTATATTTCCTCCGCTTATCGTCATCATCCAATCTGCCTTTATACCTTTGGACGAAGCTGTGTCAGCGGTGTCCTCAATTTCAGCTGCATTGTCAGATGCGGCGGGAGAAGGTGAAGGTTCAAAGCGCATGCCTCGCATAGTATTTGTATTTGAGGGTTCTACATATCCTGTTGTTTTTACGTTGATATCACCTCCGGTTATATTTAGTATTTCTTCAGCTTGTATTCCGTCGCCGACCGCATCAATATCAAGAGTCCCTCCGGAAATGAGGATCGTTTCATTGGCATGAAGTCCATCGTTTTCAGCGTTTATATTTATTGTTCCATTGCCGATTTCAAGGCTGTCGTTTGATTTTATGCCGTGACCATGGTTGGCGTTTATGTTCAAAGAGCCGCTGCCCTTTATCTCAATATCGTCCTTGGAATATATACAGCCGTCAATGCTTTCGTCAGAATATGTTTCGCTGTCGGTAAGCGAATTTTCTGTGCCGTCCGTAAGTGTGATGAAGAGCTCATCAGCGGCAGTTACAGAAATCGCCGGACCTGAGGAATTTGTTATCGAAGCTCCCGAAAGACGAAGCTTTACCTTATCCTTATCACCATTTTCGTCAAGGGTATTTACAGCGATCTGTCCGTCAGCAAGCGTACCTGTAACGGTAAAATCTCCGCCCTTGCTTATTGTTATTGTATTGCCGTCAACGCTTACTCCGTCGCCGTCAACGCTCATGGTATCAAGGTTTATCGTACCTGTATTCTCCTTCCATGTATCATCTGATGAATCATCGGGGGTTGTGATTGTAACGGTGCGGCTGTCTTCGTCCCAGCTGACGTCAAGACCGAGCAGCTCAGATACTGCTCTTAAGGGGACAAGGGTTGTACCGGAAATGATGACAGGAGAAGCGCTCATTTCGAATGCTTCGTCATTTTTATATGCCTGAGAAGAGCCTATTGTCATTGTTATTGTTTTTGATTTTCTTTTGGCGGTAATAGTTTGAGTATCGCCGTCCCATTTTACGCTTGCACCGAATTTTTCAAAAACAGCTCTCATCGGCACCATTGTGCTGTCGTTTATGATTTGAGGCGGAACCTCAAATTCAAGCTCCGTACCGTCATAAATTACTTTTATATCATCATAGGTATTGTCTGCAAAGCCGGTAAAGGTATAGGTTACGCTTACCGAAAACAAAGCAGCCGCGATCAATGCGGTTATTATTTGCTTTTTCATGTTAATACCGTCCTTTCATAAGAATACCTTGAAATAAATGTACGTTTTATTTTGTTTCTATTTGAATTATAAATGCGAAAACTTAAATCAACCTTAAAATACCGCAAGTTAATAAAAAGTTCAAAAAATATTGATATTTATAGTATTTTGTGGTATTATAATAAAAATGACAAAAACGGAGGTGCGATATGAATATACCGAATGACCCGGCAATACTTTTGAGCTACATCAATACAAAGCTTAGAGATCATTATCCGAGTCTTGATGCTTTATGTGAGGATATGGAGCTTGATAAGAAGCAGATTACAGAAAAGCTTGAAGTGATAGGATATAAATATAAGCCGGAAAGAAATCAATTTGTTTAATAAAGGGAGTTTTTTGCTGAATTTCTATTGTAAAAAATGTCGTATTATGCTATAATAATAGTTAAATATATCATAGGAAGGAAAATAGCTATGGAGCTTCTCAAGGAAAGAATACAGCAAGACGGCATAATTAAGGAAGGCAATGTTTTGAAGGTTGACAGCTTTCTTAATCATCAGATGGATATAAATTTGTTCAATGAAATGGGAAAGGAATTTAAGCGTCTTTTCGCAGGTCACAATATAAATAAAATATTGACAATAGAGGCTTCGGGAATAGGCATTGCCTGTATTGTTGCGCAGCATTTCAATGTCCCGGTTGTTTTTGCAAAAAAATCACAGAGCATAAATATTGACGGTGAGGTATATCATACTAAGATAGAATCGTTTACGCATAAAAGACATTACGATGTGATCGTTTCTAAGAAGTACATAAGTCCGGAGGATCATATTCTCATAATAGACGATTTTCTTGCCAACGGCTGTGCGCTTGCGGGGCTTATAGACATAGTGCAGAGCGCCGGAGCAACCGTTGAGGGAATTGGTATATGTATAGAAAAAGGCTTCCAAAAGGGAGGCAGCATTATCCGTTCAAAGGGAATACATCTCGAATCGCTTGCTATTATAAAGGGCTTTGACTATGAACATGGAAAGGTGATTTTTGAGGATGCTTGAAACAGAATATAAGAGTATTATAACAGAGGAAGTATATGACAAAATAAAAGCAAGCTATAACTGGGATTGGATAAAGCATCAGGTGAACAGCTATTATATTGACGAGGCCGGAGAGCTTGGAAGACGGCATATAGTAGTGCGTGTAAGAGAAAAGGACGGACGCTTTGCCGTTCAGGTAAAGGCGCATAAAAACCCGGGAGAGGCTTTGCAGATATGCGAGGAAACGGAGTTCCCGGTTGACTGTGCACCGGAGGAGTTTTCACCTGAAGACGGACTAAGGTTTACAGGAATAAAGACCGGAGTGCTTACGAAAGCCGGAAGTCTTGACACGCTCAGGTGCAGTCTTATGTGGAACGATAATGTTGAGATATGTCTTGATAAAAGCGAATATCTCGACAGATGTGATTATGAGATAGAGATCGAATATACGGGTGAAATGCCAAAGGAGCTTATGGATGAGCTTTCCTCGATGGGTGTTGAATTCAAAGAAAAATCAGTGGGAAAATATACGAGATTTATAAACAGGCTTATGGAGCTTATTCATGGGGAATAGAAAAATAAAGCTGCCGGAAGAGATCGGCAGCTTTTATATTTACTTAGGATTCACAATATCGCGCCAATCAAGGTCGCCGCGTTCAAGCCCGTGTATAAGAACTTCGGCAGTGGCGGAATTAGTTGCAATCGGAATATTGTGCATATCACAAAGCCTGAGTAAAGAAAAAACATCAGGTTCATAGCTTTCGGTATTTAGCGGATCGCGGAAAAATAAAACCAAATCTATTTCGTTATAAGCAATTCTTGCTCCGATTTGCTGATCGCCGCCTTGAGCTCCAGATAGAAACCTGTATACGTGAAGTCCAGTATTTTCATGAACAAGCTTGCCGGTTGTGCCTGTGGCATACAGCGCATGACGTTCAAGTATACCCTTATATGCGATGCAAAACTGAATCATCAGTTCTTTTTTCTTATCATGTGCTATTAAAGCGATATTCATTTCTGTATTACTCCTTTCTTTTCCCAAACAAACGCTTTATCCTCTCCCATAAATTCTTTTTATCGGTATCTTCCAGATTCATTACAGGAATGTTCTCACCTAATATACGGCCGGCAATATTTTTAAATGCCTCTCCGGCTTTGGACTTGCCGTTCATAACTGCAAGTTCGCCTTTAAGAGTGCTTGAAATTAACTCTATATCATCACTTATAATTCCCAGTATAGGGATTTCAAGCATATCGATACAACGGTCAACGTCCATCATTATGCCCTTTTCAATCATATCAGGTCTTATTCTGTTTATAACCAGACGTATATCTTCAATATCCTTATCTTCAAGAACCGATATAACTCTATCAGCATCGCGGAGCGCTGCCGTTTCCGCAAGAGTTATGATTATAGCGCTGTGCGCGCCGTAAAGAGCATATTTAAAGCCGCCTTCTATTCCGGCAGGAGCGTCAATAAGACAAAAGTCAAATCTGTCGGACAACCTTTCCCAGAATTTTTTCCATGTCTCCTCTTCGTTCTCAATCGCAATAGATGCGGCATCTCTTGTTTGAGGCGAGGGAATAAAGAACAGACTCTCAAAGCGCGAATCTTTTATAATTGCATCATCAAGCGTGCATGTGTTCTCTATAATGTCGGCAACATCATAGACAATGTTGCTTTCAAGCCCCAAGGCAACATCAAGATTTCTAAGCCCCATATCCATATCCACCACCACAACGCTCTTTTGGCGAAGCGATAATGCAGCTCCCAGATTAGCGGTAAGCGTGGTTTTTCCTGTTCCGCCCTTTCCGGAGGCAACTATGATGACTTTTCCCATCTTAAAAATCCTTTCAAAATCTAAAATCCCATTAGTAATTATATCATAAACATGCGATTTTGTCTACATATTTTAACCAAAAGTTATATTTATACCTCACAAAAAATTATATATGTTGTTGTGGATTTCTCACAAAAAAAATTAAATTTATATTAAATTAAAAGGTTTTTCGCTAAATTAAAGAGAAATATACTAAAATGTATCTATCAATGGCTGTAATATCATTGTGCGCATACTAAAAAAGCGGGATAAAGGGTGTATATAACTGTAAAAGTTAAATAATTTGTGCAATAAACCCTTGCAAAATAAATGTATATGGGTTATAATTATAACAAGGATAAAAAGAATTGAAAGGATTTGAATAATATGGATTTACCTTTGGAAGAGATATCAAAAGCTAAGGAAAGGCTTAAGGATACAATTCATAAAACCAAACTTGAAAAATCTACTACTTTTTCGGAAATGACCGGAGCTGAGATTTACCTTAAATACGAGAATCAGCAAAAAACCGGTTCGTTTAAAATACGCGGTGCATCAAATAAGATTGCGGCTTTATGCGAGAGAGGAGAAATAAAGGCGGCGGTTGCATCATCGGCGGGTAATCATGCACAGGGCACAGCATATGCCTCAAGAGTTCACGGAATCCCGGCTACGATTGTAATGCCTAAATCAACTCCTATAGCAAAGGCTAACGCTACGGAAGGATACGGAGCAAAGGTTGTTCTTTACGGCGACTGCTATGATGACGCATATGCCAAGGCTCTTGAAATAGTAGAGAAAGAAGGAGCTACATTCATTCATCCGTTTGATGATTTGGAGGTAATGGCGGGTCAGGGAACGATAGGTATAGAAATACTTGAGGATCTGCCGATGGTAGATATGGTTATTACTCCTGCCGGAGGCGGTGGACTGCTTGCCGGTGTTGCGGCATGTATAAAGCAGATAAATCCGAGAATAGAGGTCGTTGGAGTTCAGGCGGAGGGCGCTCCCGCTATTTACGAATCATTTGAAAAGAAGGAGCTTGTGTCTACTCCGACAGTAAGAACAATTGCAGACGGTATAGCTGTAAAAACTCCGGGAACAAATACTATAGAAATTATAAATAAATATGTAGATAAAATGGTTACGGTTTCGGACGCTGAGATTTCTTCGGCTATCTTGATGCTTATAGAAAGAACAAAGCAGGTAGTTGAACCGGCCGGAGCAACACCCCTTGCTGCAGTGTTGAGCGGAAAGCTTGATATAAAGGGTAAGAAGGTTGCCTGCGTAATGTCAGGCGGAAATATAGATGTGTCGTTTATACAAAGAATAATAGAGCTTGGATTGGTTACCCGTGACCGTAAGTTTAAATTTAAGACTACATTGCTTGATACTCCGGGCGGTCTTGAGCAGCTTTCGCATATACTTTCCGTAACGGGCGCGAATATAGTAATGGTTCAGTATGACCGCCTGAGCGCAGACCTTGACCCAAATGAGGTTATAATCCATATTGCGTGTGAAGTCGGAGGCAAGGAGCATGGACATAGGGTTGTAAAGGCGCTTGAAAAGCACGGATATCATATTATAAAGGAATAATCGTTTTGACTGATCGTTATTGTTCTGTGCGGGATTGATTTTGGCTTTATTTAAAAGGAGGCGGAATATATGGTAAACAAGTCACTTCTTTCGCTGATTTATGAGGCAACGTCCATACAACGGTGGAATGACCACATAAGACCGTGGACCGGCTTTACCGAGCTGGATAAACAGGCGCATAAAATGTTTTATGCGTATGTGCTTGCAAAATGTGAGGGTGACGCTGTTGATTGGGTGAAGCTTACGGAGGGCGGAATTTTTGAATTTTTTCACCGTATTGTTCTTACCGATATAAAGCCTCCGATATACCATAAACTTGTTGAGGAAAAGGGCGTACAGATAGACAATTATGTTTTAACAAGTCTTGAGGAGGATATGAACCTTATAGGCGGCGGATTCTTTGATAGAATGAAGCGCTATTATGCTGAGCCGGATTACAGTGAGCTTGAAAAAAAGATACTTAAAGCGGCGCATTATTATGCTACGGACTGGGAATTTCAGATAATATATCCGATGAACCCATCTACGTTTGGTATCGAGCAGGTGAAAAATGAAGTTACTCAAGGTCTTGCCGCATGCGATACTTTTTCGGGATATGGGTATTTTTCCGGAAGTCCGTATTTAAAGGAGTTCTTATCGCTGATAGGAAAGCTGCGCTATCAAAAAAGATGGTCAAAGGCGGTAAGGGTGCCGGATACTTTTGTTATGGGACATATGCTTGTTGTGGCGATATTATCTTACTTTATGACGCTGGAGCTTGACAATCCGTGCGGAAAGAGAAAAGTAAACAATTTTTTTGCCGGACTGTTTCATGATGTTCCGGAGGCTTTGACGCGGGATATAGTTTCGCCTGTCAAGCGTTCTGTAGAGGGACTTGAGGATATAATACGCGGAATTGAAGAGGAGCAGATGGAAAAGGTAATATATCCGCTTTTGCCGCCGTCATGGCATGATGAATTGAAGTATTACATGCAGGATGAATTTTCCTCAAAAATAATTAAAAACGGTCAGATTGAAAAGGTGGACTCGGATATTATAAACGGACTTTATAATGATGACCATTTTAATCCCGTTGACGGGCAGATAATAAGAGGCTGTGACCATCTTTCCGCTTTGATAGAAACGTATCTTTCCATATCATGCGGAGTAAGCTGCGAGCAGACAAGAAGCGGCTATGAACAGCTTTCCGAAAGATATAAAGAAAAGGTTATAGCCGGAATTGACTTTTCAAAAGTATTCGGCTATTTTAAGATAAATTAATATGGAACAAAATAAATTGAGCTTTGATAAGGCTAAAGAAAAAGCTCTTCGTTTGCTTGAGTTCCGCTCTCATTCCGAAAAGGAGCTCAAAGATAAGCTTAAGTATGCCGGAGCGGACGGAGAGGATATAGAAAAAATTCTTGAATTTTGCAGGCATTACGGTTTTGTAAATGACAGAGACTATGCCTTGAGAAAAGCGAGGGATTTAAAGAATTTAAAAAAATTCGGAAAACGCCGCATTTCTCAGGAACTTTACTCAAAGGGTATTCCCTCGGAATATATAGCGCAGGCTCTTGAGGAGCTTGACTTTGACGATGTGCAGGATGTGCTTTTGCCGATGGTAAGGCGTAAGCTGAACGGTGATTTCGAGAGAAAAAGCATTGACCGATGTATAAGATATTTCATTTACCGAGGATACGATATAGGAGATATAAAGACTTGCATAGATATAATAAAAGGAGAATCTGATGAATTGTAATATAGGACTTGTTTCGCTCGGCTGTGCGAAGAATCAGACCGATGCCGAAACTATGCTCGGAATACTTAATTCGGAGGGCTGCTCTATTGTGTATGACCCGCAGGAGGCGGATGTAATTATAGTAAACACCTGCGGCTTTATAGAGTCGGCAAAGCAGGAATCAATAAATGCTTTGCTTGAAATGGCGCAGTATAAGGAAGGCAGATGCAGGCTTCTTATCGCGTCGGGCTGTCTGGCGGAACGCTACAGCCATGATATAGAGAAGGAAATTCCGGAGGTTGACGCAATCGTCGGCACGGGAGATTATGACAGGATAGCCGATGTTATAAAGGCGGCATTCGATGGGGAAAAGCCTGTGATATGCGGAGAACCGGACAGAAATCCATGCGAGGGATTGCCGAGGATATTATCCACTCCGCATTATGTGGCATATTTGAAGGTAGCGGAAGGCTGCTCGAATAATTGCACCTATTGCGCTATACCCATGATACGCGGAAAATACCGCAGCAGAAAAATAGAGGATATAGTTGATGAAGCGAAACAGCTTGCCGAAAATGGAGTACGTGAGCTTATACTTATCGCACAGGATACTTCTCGTTACGGAGTTGATCTTTACGGAGAACAGTCACTGGACAAATTACTTGAAGAGCTTGTCAAAATAGACGGAGTGAAATGGATAAGGGTACATTATTTTTATCCGGAAGCTGTCACAGATAAGCTTATAGACACTATGGCGAAATATGATAAGATATGTTCATATGTAGACATGCCGATACAGCATATAAATAATGAGATACTGAGACGGATGGCAAGGCGTACCAACCGAATGGAAATCACTGAAAAAATAAGAAAAATACGTGAAAAAATGCCGGATTGTACAATAAGAACTTCAATAATAGCGGGCTTCCCGGGCGAAACCGAAGAGCAGTTCAATGAGCTGTATGATTTTGTAAAGGAAATTCGTTTTGACAGAATGGGAGTGTTTGCATATTCTCAGGAGGAGGGGACTCCGGCAGCTGAATTTGACGGACAAATTGCCGAGGAGGTCAAGCAGGAAAGATTGGATAAGCTCATGACCTTGCAGCAGGGGATCTCTTTGGAGCTTAACAAGGATAAGATCGGCAAGGTTCTTGAGGTTATAGTTGAGGGATATGATGAAGAAAGTTTTCTGTTTTACGGAAGAAGCCGCGGAGACAGCATAGATGTTGACGGAAAGGTCTATTTTGGAACGGAAAACGAGGTAGAGCCCGGAGATTTGATAAAGGTCGAGATTCTTGATGCGGATGAATATGACCTTACCGGACGCGCCGTATGGGAAGGAGGAAGTGTATGAATTTAGCGAATAAGCTTACGCTTCTTAGAGTGGTGCTTGTGCCTGTGTTTATGGCGCTGCTTTTAATAGACGCGGCATGGAGTCATTGGACGGCTTTGGCTGTGTTTATAATAGCATCGCTGACGGATATGCTCGACGGACAGATCGCACGCCGATGCAATCAGATAACTACATTCGGAAAATTTGCCGATCCGCTTGCTGATAAGATGCTCACAACATCGGCATTTTTGATTTTCATGCAGCAGGGGATAATAGACGTCTGGGCTGTTATGATAATACTTATAAGAGAGTTTGCTGTTGCCGGAATAAGACTGGCGGCAGTCGGCGAAGGCGAGGTTATAGCGGCGTCGTTTTTTGGTAAGCTGAAAACCGTTACACAGATGATAGCTATAATAGTTACTATTATAATTATGAATATATCTGTGATACCGCAGGGAGTGTCTGTTATAATAAGCGCGGCGCTTATATGGATTTCGGTGCTTTTTACAGTTTTGTCCGGAGTGGATTACTTAATTAAAAACTGGAGCTTGTTAAAATTAAAATAAAGAGCAGATATGCTTGTTTTGAAAGGAAATAATTGCAATGGATGAATTAATCAATTCTTTGTGCTTTGATGATAAGGGACTTATTCCCGCAGTAGTGCAGAATAAAGATACTAAAGAGGTTCTTATGGTTGCATATATGAATAAGGAGTCACTTGAGCTTACTATAAAGACGGGAAGGGCAACATTCTGGTCGCGTTCACGTCAGCAGCTCTGGGTAAAGGGAGAAACATCCGGAAATCTTATGTATGTGCATGAAATAAAAGTTGACTGTGATCAGGATTGCCTGCTGGTGATGGTAGATCCGTCAGGTCCTGCATGTCATACGGGCGCACGCTCATGCTTCTACAGAAAATATAGTGACGGAAGACTTTATGAGGTGGATGAAGAAGAGGATCTCTCAGATGTTATGTCCGTTGATCAGGCAGTTGTGATAGACAGAAAAAAGAATCCCGAGAGCGGCAGCTACACAAACTATCTGTTTGAAAAGGGAGAAGATAAGATCCTTAAAAAGGTAGGAGAAGAGGCTGCTGAGGTAGTTATAGCAGGTAAGAACCGCGATAAAAATGAGATAGCCTATGAAACGGCAGATTTGATTTATCACCTCACAGTGATGCTTGTGGATAATGACATGACATGGGATGATGTATACAGGGAAATGAAGAAAAGAAGATAAAAAGGACTGTCGCTTTTAGCGCAGATCGCTAAATAGCTTTGCGAAGCCATTTAGCTACGAACAAAACGCACCACTCGGAGTATATACATACACCGTCGGGGGCGTTTTGTCCGTTCTGCATCTAAAATCGAGCAGCCCTATGAGATTCTTAATACGACAACTTTTTTTAATCATACAAATGCTCTAAAATCAAGCATACTTCAGCTTTTGAAGGAACACGCGGATTTGTTGCGGTACAGCCGTCGGCGATCGCTTTTTCAGCCATACTTTCAACAGCATTCATATATGTATTTCTATCTATGCCGCACTGTGATATTGAAAGCGGAATATTCATTTCTTTAAGCATGAACTGAATCCAGCCTACCAAAGCACGGATAGTGGTTATTTCATTAAAGTTGTTTACTCCGAGAAGCTTTGCAACATTGCAGTACTTCTCAACGCATTTCGGATATTCCTTTTTACTCTTTGAATGCTTGGAAATTCCGGAGTTAAATTCTATAACATGGGGAAGAACCATTGCATTTGCCCGTCCATGCGGAATATGGAATTTAGCGCCTATAGCATGAGCAATGCCGTGGTTAAGGCCAAGTGAGGCGCTGTTAAAGGCAAGTCCCGCAAGACATGACGCTACGTGCATTTTCTGCCTTGCATGAGTATCGTTGTTATCAAGGTAAGAGCGCAAAAGAAATCCTGAGCATATCTCTATTGCCTTTTCGGCAAGAGCTGCACTGAACTCGTTATTGTTTATGCTGACATATGCCTCAATAGCATGTGTCAGCACGTCCATACCGGTGTCGGCTGTTACGTTTGCCGGAACGCTTTTTACGAGAGCAGCGTCAAGTATCGCCTCATCAGGCAGCATACTGTCCGAAACAAGAGGATATTTTATATCCTTATCGGGGTCGGTTACAACTGCGAAGCTCGTAACCTCAGAGCCTGTGCCTGAGGTAGTAGGTACAGCTATAAGAGCTATATGCTTTTTGGTTGAACGCGAGGCAAATTCACGTATCGATTTTGCCGAGTCTATTGCGCTGCCGCCGCCTACGGCGATAACAACATCCGGGTCATATTCAAGTAAGACCTTTACTCCGTGAGCTATCTTTTCAAGCGGAGGATCGGGAATCACATCGGAAAAGACCTCATATTCTGTAAATCCCTCCTGAAGTCTTGATGTAAGCATAAGTAACAAACCGCTTTTTTGAACAAACGGATCAGTTATAATAAGTGCTTTTTTATATGGAATTTCAGCGAGTCTATCGAGAGAATCGGCGCCGAAATATATTTTTGTGCGAATATCAAAGCTTTTCATAACAGATTGTCCTTTCACTGAATATACTACTGTATAATTATTATACTACATTCAGAAACGCATTACAAGTATTTTTTAATCATTTTGGAACAATTTTTTCTTGTTTTCTATAAATTTTTTGTCCTCGGGCGAAAGGTCGGCTTTTTCGAGCAAATCAGGACGTTTTTTCAGTGTGTTTAAAAGCGACTGCTCATGCTTCCATTTTTCTATATTGGCATGATGTCCCGATATAAGTACCTCAGGAATTGCGCGTCCGTGCCATTCCTGAGGCTTTGTATACTGCGGATATTCAAGCAGACCGTTAAAATGTGATTCATTTTCATATGAGGATTCTGATGATAAAACCCCCGGCACAAGCCGAGCTACTGTGTCTATAACAGCCATAGCCGGGATTTCTCCGCCGGTAAGAACAAAATCGCCTATAGAAAGCTCCATATCAACTATTTCATCCAAAACCCTTTGGTCAACGCCTTCGTAATGTCCGCATAAGAGCACGATATGCTCGTGCTCTGCAAGCGAAACTGCGCATTTTTGGTCAAAAATTTTGCCCTGCGGCGACATATATATAGTAAGCGGCTTGTATGACAGACCGCCGGCAACAGACATATATGCGTCATATATGGGCTGAGGCTGCATCAGCATTCCGCCGCCGCCGCTGTAGGGTGTATCATCGACCTTTCTGTGTTTGTTTGCAGTGAAATCACGTATATTTATAAAATTAAGCTCAAGCAGTCCCTTATCTCGTGCCCGACCGATTATACTGCTACCGAGAACTGCCTCAAGCATTTCCGGGAAAAGCGTCAGAACGTCAAATCTAATCATCAGTCATCCAGTCCCTCCAGTATATGCACGTCCACACGTCCGTTTTCGAGATCGACCTTTTTGACAACTTCGTCAATAACAGGAAGAAGAAGATTTTTCTTTCCTTCGCGTTTTACATCATATACCTTATTTGCACCGGTATCAAAGACATCGGCGATTTCACCGACAAATTCATTATTATCATCATATACCTTAAGCCCTATCAGGTCAACGATATAATATACTCCGTCGGGGAGAGGAGGAAGCTGGTCGCGGTCAACATATAAAACGAGGTTTTTGTATGTCTGAGCCTCATCAATGGAATTTATCTGCTGGAATTTTACTATGAGATTGTTCTTTTGATATTTTATACCCTTTATATCAAGTCGTTCTTCTCCTGTTTTTCTTTTTACATATACAAAGGATATATCCTCGAAATCTTCCGGATAATTTGTCCATGTGCTGACCTTGACCTCACCGCGGAGACCGTGAGTGTTTATAATTTTTCCTGCTTCAAGACGGTTCATTTTCAGACTCCCTTCCTAAAAATTTCTGTCAGACAATTTCAGCTCCGCTCTGTACATCGTTTAATGTGGTAAGAACGGTGAGCGAGTCATTATATTCGGCAGAAAGAATCATTCCGCATGATTCCAGTCCCATCATCTTTCTGGGCTTGAGATTGGCTATAAAGATGACATTTTTGCCGATAAGCTCCTCTGGCTTATGGAACTGTGAAATGCCTGAAAGGATCTGACGCTTTTCGCTGCCTACCTCAAGAGTAAAGCGCAGAAGCTTCTTCGATTTTTTGACCGGCTCGCATTCAAGCACCTTTCCTACACGTATATCAAGTTTCTCCCATTCGTCGAATTCGATATAATCCTTATATGGTGCAATTTCAATTTTCTTTTCAGTCTTTGCCTCGTGCTCAGCCGCAAGCTCCTCAAGCTTTTTATCGGCGTCTATTCTTGCAAACAACGGAACAGCTTCTCCCACTTTTGTGCCCGGCTTCAATAATCCGAACGTTTTAGTGCTCTCATAATCAATATTGTCGGCATTGATCTGAGCGGCTATTTTCTGAGCGGTTTCAGGCATATATGAAGAGAGCAGTGCGGCGATTATCCTTATTGTTTCGGCAAGGTTGTAAAGAACGGTTCCAAGTCTTGGCTTATCCTCCTCGTTCTTCGCAAGAATCCACGGTGTGGTTTCATCAATGTATTTATTTGCACGGTCAACAACCGCCCATATTTCATCAATGCTGTCTGCCACATGAAGTCCCTTCATCTTAGCTTCCATTTTATTGATTGCGCCTGTAGCAACAGATTTTAAGTCCTCATCAAATTCTCCGGCTACACTGCCGTCGGAAACAACGCCGTCAAAATATTTGTTTATCATTGCAACCGTTCTGTTTACAAGATTTCCGAGCTTGTTCGCAAGGTCGCTGTTAAAGCGGCTTATAAATATATCATATGTGATAGTTCCGTCCTGGGCAAACGGCATTTCATGAAGTGAGTAATATCTTACTGCGTCAACTCCGAAATGACGTACCAAAT
Organism: uncultured bacterium; assembly: GCA_905215805.1. GTDB lineage: Bacteria > Bacillota > Clostridia > UBA1381 > UBA1381 > UMGS1958. The sequence continues at coordinate 230,675 of CAJMRL010000001.1, forward strand.
CTTCAGCGTAAATAACATTGCCTCTTGATTTGCTCATCTTTTCTTCTCCAAAGAGCATCCAAGGATGACCGAATACCTGCTTCGGAAGCGGTTCTCCGAGGGCCATAAGCATAATGGGCCAATAAATCGTGTGGAAGCGGAGAATGTCCTTTCCGATTACGTGAACGTCCGCAGGCCAGTACTTCTTGTAAAGCTCGCCCTTCTCTTCGGGAGTGTATCCGAGAGCTGTTATATAGTTTGAAAGCGCGTCTATCCATACATATATGACATGTCCCGGGTCAAATTCAACCGGTATTCCCCAGCTGAAGGAGGTTCTTGAAACACATAGATCCTGAAGTCCCGGCTTCAAGAAATTGTTAACCATCTCATTCTTTCTTGATTCCGGCTGTATAAATTCGGGGTGCTCCTCAATATATTTCATCAATCTGTCCTGATATTTGGACATTTTAAAGAAATACGCCTCTTCCTTTGTTTTGTTGACAGGTCTGCCGCAGTCAGGACAAAGATTGCCTTCCTTGAGCTGTGTTTTGGTCCAGAAGGATTCGCACGGGGTGCAGTACCAGCCCTCATATTCGCTTTTATATATATCTCCCTGGTCATATAGCTTTTTAAATATCTGCTGTACAGCCTTTACATGATAATCGTCCGTTGTACGGATGAATTTATCATAGCTGATATTGAGCATATCGGCTATATCACGGATCTCTCCGGCGATCTTATCGACATGCTCCTGGGGAGTTATTCCCATCTCTTCGGCGATTTCCTGGATCTTCTGACCATGCTCGTCCGTTCCTGTAAGGAAGAAAACGTCCTTGCCGATAAATCTGTTGAAACGGGCTATAGCGTCTGTAAGAATGATTTCATAAGTATTGCCTATATGCGGCTTTTTTGAGGTATAGGCTATAGCCGTTGTTATATAAAATTTTTCTTTGTCCATATTGACCTCCAAATTTTTAGTTTTATCTATTTTCTATTATTTTAAGTATATAATCTCTTAATTCTCTTATCTGACGCTTTATAAAAGATATCAGACGTTTAATATTGTTTATCAATCCGTTAAATATTCCGGCCCGATAAAGTCCTATAAAAAGTATAAGTATGATAGGACCGAAAATCATTCCGAGAAGGCTCCAGAGCTTATATCCGATATACATTGACATAAGAGTAAGTATCGGATGCAAGCCGAGCTTGTCGCTCACGAGCTTAGGCTCGACAAAACGCCTTACAAGCACGATGACAATATAAATTATTATCATGCCCACGCCAAGCTTTGTATTTCCGCTTATGAAATATATAGCGGCCAGCGGCCAAAGTGTTATGCCGCTGCCGAAAAACGGAAGAGCGTCAAGAAACGCTGTCAAAAATGCTACAATAAGCGTATATTGTGCTCTGAGTATCGACATTCCGATCGCAATAACTATAAACACTATTATCATCAGAATACCCTGAGCCTTTAAATACCCTCCGAGATATTTTCCGCATTCCTTTCGCACCATATTGAGCTTTTCGGAAAGACGCGGACCGCATATTTTGTGTATAACAGCCGATACACTCTTATGGTCAACAACCATAAAGTATACAGAAAGCAAAAATACCACAACAGCGATCAAAGCGCCCGGCACTGCTTTTGCAAAGCTTGACGCACTGTCGACCACCGGAGTTGAGTGGGAGCTTATAAAAGCGGAAACTCTGTTGCCGATGTTCTGTGTAAAGCTGTCTAAAGAAATCTGTATCTCAGACGGCAGGGCGTTATATATGTGTGAAAGGTTGTTGGAAAAGTTGTGCCAGCTTGCCTGCCATGTTACATACATTTCAGGAAAGCTGCTGTAAAGATTTCTGACTTCATCAACGAGCTTCCATACGACCCCCACAAGCGCTCCGCCGACAATTCCTATTGTAAGTATCATTACGAGAACAGCTGAAAATCCGCGCGGGATTTTAAGCTTTTTCTGAAGTACATTGGCAAGCGGATTAATAAGCCATGAAAAAATATAGCCGAGAATAAACGGCGCGAACAGGCTTATTATATATCCGATTATCCTAAGTAAAAACGGAGCCGCAAAATATATGCCAACTGCCAGAGCGGCGGCGCATATACCTATAATAAGCAGCTTAGTCCTGTTTTTCATAGACAATCACCTTACTTATTTAAAAATCTCTCCATGAGCGTATAACCAGGATCGATATATATACCGGTCTTTTTACCGTTTTCTTCGGTGTAGTCAAGACCGCTTCCGGCATCGGTTTTGGTGGAATCGTATATTATATACGGAACAGGATCGCTTACATGCGTCTTTTTGCATATAGGTGTGGGGTGATCCGGGAGAATAAGCATTCTGTAGTCAATTCCTCTCTTTTCAAGCTCATCTTTGAGGAATTTAACAACACGCTTATCAATTGTTTCAACAGCAAGCTTTTTCTTATCCGGTTTGCCCTGATGACCCATTTCATCCGGAGCCTCCATGTGCACATATACAAAGTCGCTGCCGGAGAGAAGCGCGTCAAGCGCCGCCTGAGCCTTACCGTCCCAGTTTGTCTCACAGTTGCCGGTTGCGCCCTCAACGTCAATGGAATTCATTCCTGCGCATTTCGCGATTCCCTTTATAAGGTCAACAGCGCTGATTACCGAGCCTTTAAGACCATATTTCTCTTCAAAATTATCAAGCTGCGGCTTTGTTCCTTCTCCCCAAGGCCATATCGAAGTGGCAGGATTTTTGCCGGCTGCGATTCTTGCCTTATTTACGGGATGGTTTTTGAGGATATCTTCCGATTTTTTCATCATCTCAAGGAACTTGTCCGCACCATCGCCTTTGGGAAGATAATCGCCGATTTTTTTGTCGGAGATATCGTGCGGCGGAGTGAGTTCTACATTTGTTGAGCCGCCTGTCCAGACGCAAAGATGACGGTAGCTGATTCCGGGATAGAATTTTATGCAGTCGGTATCGAGAGCCTCTGCAACGGCTTTCATAAGCTCGACTGATTCTTCGGTTGTAATTTCGCCTGCGCTGTAGTCGAGCATTGTTTTGTCCTCATAATTTTCTTCATCACTTAAAGTAACAAGGTTTGTTCTGAAGGTGACGTCGTTATCCTTCATTTCAACTCCTATTGAAGCAGCCTCAAGCGGTGAGCGTCCGCTGTAGCACTTTTTTGTATCGTAGCCCATTACCGAAAGATTTGCCACATCAGAACCGGGCTTCATTCCTTCCTGAACTGTTTTGACCATGCCAAGCTCACCACGGCGGCACATATCGTCTATAGTCGGTTTGTCCGCCACCTCAAGAATGGTCTTTCCGTTAAAATAATCGACGGGATAATCTGCCATTCCGTCGCCCAGTATAACAATATACTTCATAATAAAAAACTCCTTTTGTTTGAATTTGCTGTTTTATAAGGGGCGTAGCCCCGTTATTATAATATTTCCGTGTTAACACGGCACAAAATTGCGTATGCACCCTTTCCGGTATGAGTTCCTATAAGAGGACCGAATTCCGAGTACATTTTTATGCAGTCCTCTCCGTAAGCGCTGCGCAGCTTTTCACAAATTTCTTTGCCCTTTGCATCGTCGGATTGAACCACAAGGAACTCTTTTATATCGCATGCTGCAAAGTCGCTGTCTTCTTCAACCTTTGCAATGAGCTTGTCAACAAGCTTTTTCTTGCCTCTTATTTTGTCGGCGCTTACAACAAGTCCTCCTTCAATGCCTAAAATAGGCTTTATATCAAGAAGTGAACCTACAAATGCCGCTGCTTTTGAAAGACGTCCGCCTTTTTCAAGATATTTAAGTGTATCCACAAGCAGGAAGCATTTCCATTTAAGCATATAATGCGAGCACTCATCTACAATTTCGTCAGCGCTTTTTCCGGCACGAACCATCTCAACGGCATGTACTGCGGCATTGGCGATATATAAAGAGAATTTGCGGCTGTCAACAACTCGTATATCTGTATCGGGATACTCCTCCATTATTTCTTGTGAAACAAGAGTCGCAGTTTGGAACTGACCGCTGGCAGCAGATGAAAGCGCGAAATATATTACACATTCATGCTCTAAGGCTTCTTTTTTCAAAAAATCATACATATCAGCATATGGAGTCTGAGATGTGGTTGGAAATCCGTCAAATTCTTCAAGCTTTTTGAAAAATTCGTCATTTGTTATATCAATGCCCTGAACATAGGTATCCTCTCCGAAAAGTGTGAGAAAACGAATCATGCCTATATCGTATTTTTGAGCGACATCTGCCGGTATGTCTGAGCCGGTATCAACAACTATTTTTATATCTGCCATCTTTATCTCCTTTTATTATTAAAACAGTGGACTAATATATAAATGCTTACCATTTAAAATGTTCAAGCTGACCGAGCTTTTTCAGGTTTTCAAATCCTTGCTGCCTTAGAGCTTCATATATGATAACAGCAACTGAATTAGATAGATTCAGACACCTTGCATCCGGTATCATAGGGATTCTTATACAGCGTTCCGGATGCTTATGCAAAAGCTCTTCCGGAAGTCCGGCGTCCTCGCGCCCGAAGAGAATATAGTCGTTATCTTTAAATTCGACGTCAACATGGGACTGAGCGGCTTTAGATGTAGCATAGAAATATCTGCCGCCTTCCGTATTTTTGAAGAAATCTTCAAGGCTGTCGTGCTCCTTCACATTGAGAAGATGCCAATAATCCAAACCGGCGTGCTTTAATTGCTTATCGGTTATTTTAAAGCCCAGCGGATAAACCAAATGAAGCTGAGAACCGGTAACGGCGCAGGTACGTGCTATATTTCCCGTGTTGGCAGGTATTCTCGGTTCTACAAGTACTATATTAAACATAAATTTTACCTCTGTTATTTTAGTATTTTAAGCATAAGTCTGTTAAATGCCGGACGGTGAATTACCATTGCATGCTTGGGGCAAAGCTCTTGACAGCAGAAGCAACGGATGCACTTTCGTTTATCGATAACCGGCTTATGATCCTTCATATTTATCGCTTTGGGAGGGCAGCATCTCATGCATTCGCCGCAGCCGATACATTTATTGTAAAGCGGTTTTGGGCGCGATGCAAGCATATTTTCGACCGCGGCATTCAGAACCGGCGGCAGCGATAAAAGCTTAAGCAAATTAAAATGACTTTCAGGCTTTGCAAAATCCTTTATCACAAGTTTGTTTATATCCTCCCCTAAAATTTCAAGCTTATCCGGTTTGTCCGGTATTAGCCCGCGTCTTACGGCTTCGGCAACTGTTTCAACCTCATTCGGTTCATATCCGATTATTTTGCAGGCAGCCATGTCAAGCGCGTGACCATTGGCGGAAGCCATAATAATTCCTATATGTCGATTGTGTCCGGAGGTTGGACCGTTTCCTTCCATGCCCCATACTCCATCCATAATGGAAAGTGTCGGACGGACGCATTCGTATAGATCCACAAGCATTGAGCAGAAGGGCTGTCTGTCCTTGAGCCTGAAGTGCATTTCTGCCTTATGCGTTCCGGGAATAACTCCGAAAAGATTTTTTACCGCTCCGGTATAGGACGTCATGGCATGTGTTTTCAGCTTTGGCAGCGAAATTATAACGTCAGCGTCAAGCACCGGATCGATTATAGTGAAAGCTTTTAAAGTATGTCCCTGGTTATAATGGATCTCGCGAAAGCCGCAGTCAAAATTGAGAGACGCATTTGTTCCCTCAATTGCCTCATTTGCTCCACATACGGAATAAATTCCTTTTAGAATTGCCTGATTATAGGCTCCTCCCGGGCTTTCGGCTATAATTACTTTTCCGCCGCATTCTTCAACCGCGCATATTACTGCATGAAGCAAGGCGGGATGAGTTGTGGCTGCTTCGTCGGGATTTCTTTTCATTACGTAATTAGGCTTTATAAGCACCTTATCTCCGGGATGTACAAAGCTTTTCATACCGCCAAGATATGAAAGGGCTTTGTCTACCGCTTTTCGTGAATCGGAATATCTTTCGCATTTTACAATTGAAACACGGTCGTCCATACCGAAACCTCCCTGATTTTTCTTTAAAGTATATTATATAATAAATATGGGTATTTTTCAATAGGAAATTAAAATAATATTGAAATTAAAATTATATTATAATGTAGGTTTATTTATCAATAGCACAGGTTTATCATTTTTATTCTTGTAAAAAATCAATAAAAGCGCAATAACAAAGACGTCCCGAAGAGAATCAGAACGTCTTTTATATTCAGTATCCCAATAATTTGACTTGCCGTTTGTGCATATAATCAAAAATTATAACATTATCCTCACGATCTCCGCTGCCGAGAACATCATAAAGAAAACGCTCAAAATGAATATGCTTAATAATCTCCCTGACAGGCGTACCAATAAATTCAGGAAGATACTGACTTATAAAATCCTCAGTCAATATTTCATATCGCAGCTTTAAAAATGCGGTATCAAACGGAATATTTGACCATGGCGGAGTAGATGCATTTTTGCTGTTCGATAAATAATCAAATTTAAGATAGTCGCATAAAAGCGCGTCATCCCGAAAGCCGCACATAAGCTCATAAAGGTGATTTCTCGATTGTGACACGAGAGAAATGCCTGAATTTTCAAAATATATCCTAATATCATCGAAGAGCCTGAACGGCGAGGAATAGAGCGAAAGCAAATATTCCATAGCTGAAGAAAATACGCCGCTGTTATAAAATTTTTCAAATACTTCCTCAACACCTTTTAAAAGAAGAATATCATCAAAGCCCATAAAATCATTTGATAAAACTTCATACGGCGGGGCGGAACTGTAGCGGTAATTAAATCTATTTTCCTCTAAACGGATCTTTGTACCGCGAAGCAGTTTTAAGAATCCAAGCTGTAAAACATGAGGTCTAAGTGCAAATACATCGTCAAACGAGTGTTTGAATGATGATAGATTCTCATACGGAAGTCCGGCAATAAGATCAAGATGAATATGAACAGAATTGACTGTTTTCAATGCCTTTACTGCACGGCATATAGCGTCAAAATCAGTCTTTCTGTCTATTGCCGAAATAGTGCGCGGATTGGTGGACTGCACGCCGATCTCAAGCTGGAACAGTCCTTTTGGAGCGCTGTTGAGAATTTCTGTAATTTCATCATTTATCAAATCAGCAGCGATCTCAAAATGAAAAGTAGTTTCCGCTGCATTTTCGGCAATAAAGCGTAGCAGGTGTGCGGCGCGCTTCCTGTCGGCATTAAATGTACGGTCAACAAATTTCACTATTCTTACCTTGTGTTTTATAAAAGACATAAGCTCGTGCTTTACCTTTTCAATATCTCGAAACCTGACGTTGTGAGTTGTTGAGGAAAGGCAATAGGAGCAGCGGAACGGACAGCCCCGGCTGCTTTCGTAATATATAAGCTTGTCCTTTATGGCTTCTATCTCCTCGTCACTGTATGGGAATGGTATGGAATTTAAATCGCATATTTCCTTTCGGGGCGGATTTTGTATAATATTACCGTTTTTACGTATCACAGCTCCGTCTATATCAAGTCCGCGTTCCAAAAATTCACGCACGGTTTCTTCGCCTTCTCCATAGAAAACAGCGTCAATAAATGGGTACTTTTTCATATAATATATACTGTCAAAGCTGACCTCTGGACCGCCGAACACGACAGTCACTGAAGGCAGCGCCTTTTTCAGCATATCCGCAACCTTAAGAATAAATTCTATATTCCATATATAGCATGAAAAAAGTACGGCATCAGGTCTTGCTCTATAAATCTCTGACAACACATCATATTCACGCTCATTAATTGTAAATTCCGCAAAGCTGACCTCTGCGGAATTTACATAATGATACAGTGTTCTTACCGAAAGAGAGGTATGTATGTATTTGGCATTTACTGCCGCAAGCAAAACCTTCATAATTTAGCATATACCTTAGGCTTTAATATGCCGACATAAGGAAGATGTCTGTAGCGTTCGTTAAAATCAAGACCATAGCCCACTACAAATTCATCCGGGATGTCCCTTCCTATATATTCAACCTCTACGTCCATCTCGCGCCGGGAAGGTTTTGAAAGCAGAGTACAGATTTTTACGCTTGCCGGCCTTCTTTCAAGAAGCATTTTCTTTAGATTTGCAAGCGTATTCCCGCTGTCAACAATATCCTCAACTATAAGAATATCTTTTCCGGCAGCATCATTATCCAGATCCTTTTTTATATTTATAAATCCGCTTGATTTGGTGCCGCTGCCATAGCTTGACGCCTGCATAAAATCGAGCTTAAGAGGAACATGGATCTCCCTCATCAGATCAGCCGCAAACACAAGACTTCCTTTTAAGATCACAACAAAAAGAATTTCCTTTCCTTCGTAATCGCGGTTTATTTGTTCACCGAGTGATTTTACTATCTTATGAATCTCATCTTCGGGAATCATAATCTCCTTAATATCGTCATGAATCATTTATTGTGCCTCCTCCTGTGCCGGGATAAGCGGCATAAGATTTTCATTGTTCCATAAATACATTTTTGTTTTGTCTGTCATATCAGCGGAAAGCTCTATATTCTTTGACTCCTGCGGCTCTATATTCTCGCTTTTCTGAACAACTCCGGTGAGTCTGCCGTCTTCGGAATAGCATGATATAAATGCCGTTACAGAGCTTGCGGCGTCGGTATTATTTGTAATGCTTACTTTTGCTGTAATACCGTTTTCGCCGCGTGTCATAGATATATTGCCTACATTAAGAGTCTTATCGATTTTAACGCTGTTTTTTGTATCCTGATAAAATTCAAGAGTTTTTATTGCACGTCCGTCAAAATCAAACAAGGTCGTATTTTCAACCACATTTCCGTCAGGCTTATCGTCAGATTCTCTGTAAGCCCAGCCTGAGAGGCTTTTGTTAGGATTTTCGGGATCTTCAACATGTATCATTATCGGATCCCAGTAGAGAATACCGAGACAGCGCGTCTGCTTCATGCTGTTCACAAGATCAGCCATATACGCCTTGTGACCGGACTGAGTATCGGGATAAATGTCTTTATATATCCAATCGTCGGTTGTAGGAGTAAGCTGACCATTTGAGCCGTCCTTCTTTGTAGGACTGAAATTAAAGCCTGTTTCCATTATCATTATATCCTTATCATATCTTGCGGAGATATTGTCGCAGAAGGTCTTGCATACGTCAATTTTATTCCATGACCAGAAGGGATAATATGACGCGCCGATAACGTCAAATTTACCGCCGGCATTTTTGTATTTGTCAAAGAACCATGTAAATACGCTGTCCTTTGAGCCGTTGGCGATATGGATTATAACCTGTGAATCGGGCGAAACTGCTTTCACGGCATCGTAACCGGCATTGAGCATTTTAGTAAGTCCTGCCCAATCCTCATAGCATTTTATATCGTTCGCTTCATCGATATTATTATCATATACCAGCTCAAAACGATCCTTATTCATATTAGCGTCGAATGTATTTCCGAATGGGAAAAGAATACCTCCGTTTATTTCATTGCCGAGTGACACATATTCGGGGAGCGTGCCCTGTTCCTTAAGGCGGGTCATATAATCATATGTATAATCGTAGATTATTTCAGAAAGCTTGTTCTGGATCTGTGTTTTTTGTTCAGCGCTCATGCTGTTTAAAAATGCCGGATCCTTTACGTCATAGCCAAGCTCATCCTTTATTTGTGCTACCCAGTCCGAAGGTATGATCTGACGTTCGCCGTTCGACCAATAATCTGAGTAATTAAATGTAAAGACGATCTTCATTCCGTTCTCTTTTGCTTTTCTTGCGAGCAAAAGACAATCTTCTTCGTCCTGAAAACCTTCGGGAAGATAATATGTGCCGTCGCCCCTGCCTTTTCCGGGATTATTGGAAAGACGTATTCTTGCCGCATTCATTCCGCTTTGCGCAAGATAGTCTATGGCGTCGACCTCATTCCCCGACAGGTCATAATATTTTCCTCCCAGAGATTTTATGTAGGAATATTCTGTAATATCCCCTCCGTTTAAAAATTCATAAGGACCGTCTGCTTTTGTGACATTTACATTTTTCGTATACACATCCGAAGCTCCGTCTGTATAAAGTCCTATGTCGAGCTTTCCGTCCTCCACATATACTCCGCGTACCGAAACTGTCACATATCCGTCCTCTGACGCATATGACTCATTTCCGTTGCTGTAATATACAGTTTTCGGAATTACTGTTGCGGCGCGTGTAGCGTCATTCGATTCTCCGTAAAGATAGCAGCTTGCTTCTACAGAGTCATTTTTACATTCGGCTGTTATGTCATAATATCCGCTCTCCGCTACATCTACCTGAGCTGTCCAGCCGCCGTGAGTATCAGCCGCGATTTCCGGTACAGACTGCGCATACGCCGCACATTGAAATACAGAAAATAATGCTGCCGCAACGGTAAGTTTAGTTATTGCTTTCATGATTTAATTCCTCCGTTCTAAGATTTTATATTACATTTATTTTATCACAAATTTATCCTGCACGCAATAAGAAATTATAAAATATTCAAAAGATAATAATATTATAAAAAGCGGCTAAGATTTGTTTAAGATATACAATTGGAGAAATAATATTCTTGACATTTCTCATCAAATATAGTAAAATAAAGTTTAGAATTGAGGTGCTATATATGGACGATATAATAGATAAAGTATTAAAAATAGAGGATATGGCACAGGCGGTCATAGCCGAGGCAAGAGAAAAACAAAGCCATATGGACAGTTCCATAGACGAGGAGGTAGAAAAGCTCAAAACAGAGCTGAAAAAACAGCTTGAAGAAAAACGCGCCCGGATAAAGGCTCAGGAGGATGAGCGGGCCGAAAACAAGCTTTCGCAGATACAAGCTGCACATGAAAAGGCAGCCGCCGCGCTTGAAGAGAAATTCAGCACTCATAAAAACGAGTGGATCGATGATATATTCAGCTCTGTTACCGGAGTATAAAAGGAAGTGAGAGTATATGGGTGCACAGTATTGCGCCGTATCGGCAAAGCTCAAGGCGATGTACGGCAGCTGCCTTGATGCAGATGATTATAACGAACTTCTCTCAAGACGAACAGTTCCGGAAATTTGCGGATATCTCAAACAAAATACAGTTTATGCCAAGGCGTTGGAAGGCTATAATGAAGAAACTGCACATAGGGGAGTTCTTGAAACAAAGCTTATGACGAGGCTCTTTGATGAATATTCCAGATTATATACCTTTATGAACCAAAAGCAAAGGAGCTTTTTGGGGCTTTGGAATATGCAGTGGGAAATAAAAGTTTTACAGCGGGCAATGCGGTATATTGTAAATCATGAGGAGATACCGCAGTGGTTCGGAGATGATGCGACAGAGCTGGAGATTAAAAAGCATACAAGGATAAAGCTTGATGCTTTGGCGGCGGCGCGTTCTATGAGCGAGGTCATTGCGGCCTGTGAGAATACTCCGTATAAGGAGATTCTGGAAACCGGAGAAAAGCTCAATCTTGATTTATTTTCATCCGGAATGAGGCTGGACCGTTTTTATATAGAAACGCTATGGAAAGCTAAGAATTCACTGGAGAGAGAGGATAAAGACGCTTTTGCCTCATGGCTTGGAACGGATATAGATATGATGAATATCATGTGGATATACAGAGGAAAAAAATTCTGGGATTTTTCAAATGAACGTATATACACATATATTCTTCCTATACGATACAGGCTAAGCTCGGAGGATATATCAAGAATGGTACAGTCTGACGATCCTAAAGCTCTTGATGAATATGTCAAGGCGAATACAATATACGGAGATTTGTTCGACAGTCATGGCGAGGGGATATTTATAGAAGAAAATTATAATTATATAGCTCATAAAAAAGCACGTTCTATAATGAGCGCGCATCCATTGACCATGGCGGCGGTGTATGCGTATATAAATATAAAGGAGCTGGAAATTTCAAATATAACTATAATAATAGAGGGAATAAGATACGGAATAAATCCCGACAATATAAAAAAGCATATAAAGATAGGGGGTATATAAACGTGATCTGTAAAATGAAATCCGTTACAATAGCCGGAAGACTTGAGTCGTTTGAGGAAATTGTAGCGAAATATATTTGCAAACGCGATATAGATATAGAAAGCACACTGAATGTGCTTACGAATAAGCGGGATTTGATGCCGTTTAAGGCAGGCTCGCAGTATGATCCGATTGTAAAAACGGCATTAAGTATTCTTAAGCTGATGCAGATAGAGCCGAAAAAGGAGGATGTTCATGATGACGCGCGTATGAGCCATGATGATATGCAGAATTTTCTCAGCTCTATATTGGAAAGAGTTGCGGAGGAAAAGAAAGCGAGCGATGAAATATCCGCAAATATAAAGAAAATGAATGAAGACATGGAGCGGCTTGAGGACATGCTTGGTATTGACGCCGATATATCAAGGCTTGAGTCGATGGAATTTATAGATTATCGTTTCGGACGAATGCCTAAAGGAGCATATAAGACACTTAATACCTATCTTGGAGGTTTGGATGTTATTTTTGTAAAGACTTCGGAAAATGAAAAAGAGGTATGGGGACTTTATTTTACGCCTAAAGAAAAAACAGATGAGGTAGAAGAAATATTTGCTTCAATGTATTTTCAGCCTATCGATATTCCTAAAAACGTAAAGGGATCTCCAAAGGAAATGCAGCGGCAGCTTATGGAGAAAATGGATCAGGAATTCAAGAAGCTCGATAAAATGGGTGAAATATCGAGAAAGCGTTTGTCGGATTCTACTCAAGAGGTCATGAGAATATATAATATAGCGCGTCAGCGTCAGATGTATGCAGATGTGCGGAAAAAAGCGGCTCATTCCAAGGACTTTTTTTATATTGTAGGCTGGATGCCGTCGGACGAGGCAAGCCGTCTTGAAAAGGACATAAGCAGAGATAAGCAGGAGGTGCTGTTCTATCAGGAGGATCCGGACAAGGTGCCTGATTTTGTAACACCGCCGACAAAGCTTAAGAATAATTTTGTTTTTCGCCCGTTTGAGCTGTTTGTGGAGATGTACGGACTTCCGGGATATAATGAAATAGACCCGACGCCGCTTCTGGCAATAACGTATATTTTGTTTTTCGGGATGATGTTCGGAGATCTGGGGCAGAGCGCAGTGCTTTCTATAGTAGGATTTATTTTGTATAAGCTGAAAAAATCAAAGCTTTGGCAGATAATGACCATAGTCGGATTTTCGGGGATGATATGGGGAATAATTTACGGCAGTGTATTCGGAAATGAAGAAATTATTCACGGAGTGCTTACTCCCATGGATAATATACAGAAGCTGCTGATAGGAACTGTTGTAATGGGAGCTGTAGTAATAATTTTCGGCATGCTTTTGAATCTGAAAAATTGTGTACGAAGGCGGCAGCGAGGAGAATTTTGGTTCGGGCATAACGGAGTAGCGGGGATAGCGTTTTATGTGGGGCTTATGCTTCTGGTTCTGAAATTTTTCGGAGGGATTGTGGTTTCGATGTTTACTATACATCTGAATATACCGTTCGGAAGAATACCGGTTCCGTTTTGCGTTGTGCTCATAGCTGCGGGAGTTATAGCGATGTATCTAAACGAACCTCTCTCGGCGCTTGTTGAAGGTAAAAAGAATTGGCTGCCTAAAGATGGAATGTTCTATGTTCAGAGCTTTTTTGAGCTGTTTGAGGTTTTGCTGAGCTTCTTCTCGAATACTATATCTTTTCTCCGTATCGGAGCATTTGCTATAGTTCATGCCGGAATGATGATGGCTGTTGCGGCGCTTGCTCAGGGCGGAGCTGTAAAGGTCATAATAGTAAGTATACTTGGAAATATTTTGGTCACTGTGATGGAGGCGCTTATAGTTGGTATTCAGGTTTTGCGTCTTGAATATTATGAAATGTTTTCACGTTATTTCACCGGCAACGGCAGACCGTTTGTATCGGTAAGAGATGAGTCTGAAGTTAAATAAATTTGAAAGGAAAGTGTATTAAAATGATCATGAAAATATTGGTTGTTCTTGCTTTGGCAAGTGTTTTGGTGCCTTATATTATTTACCGTGTAACAAATGAGAAAAAAGGAAAGATGTGTCTCCTTATGAATGCTGTATCATTTTTCTCTGTTATGGCGGTAGGAACGATTTATGCGCTGGGCTCTGCCGCTCCGGCATTTGCGGCAACGGCATCGGAGAATGCAATGTCTGTAGGAGAGGGACTTAAGTATATCGGCGCTGCGCTGTCTACCGGACTTTCCGGTATAGGCGGCGGTATTGCGGTAGCATCGGCTGCTGCAGCAGCTATCGGAGCTATGAGTGAAAACGAGAAAATTATGGGTAAAACTCTTATTTTCGTTGCTCTTGCGGAAGGTATCGCTCTTTACGGACTTGTAATATCGATAATGATTATAGGCGGATGATAAAACAGTCCGTTTTATGAAAGGATGCGGCAGCTATGAAAATGTATCTTATAAGCGATAATGTGGATACTCTTGCCGGTATGAGGCTTGCCGGAGTGGAAGGAGTTGTGGCTCATACGCATGATGAGGTGATGTCGGAGACGAAAAAAGCGATGTCTAAGCCGGATATAGGGGTACTGATTTTTACCGAGAAGTCGGCGTCTGTTATAAAAGAAGAGCTTGACATGATGAAAATAACGCTTCATACTCCGCTTATAATAGAAATTCCGGACCGGCACGGCAGCCGTGATATAGCAGGCTCAATAAACAGGCTTGTTCAGGAGTCTATCGGCTTAAAACTTTAAATTTGGGGAGTGATAATAAATGGATAGTCTTGCTGAAAAAATTGCTGATTTTACTAATATGGTCATAGGCGAGGCAGGCAGAAAGCGTGACGCGCTTATGCAGGAGATGGATAAGGAAAAGGCGGAAAGACTTGAAAAGCTCCGCAGGGAAATAGAGGCTGATGCCGAATCGGAAATGAAGCGGAAGACCGAAAATATAAAAAAAGAAAATAATGAAAGAATACTTAAAACCGAAACAGAGCTTAAAAAACAGCTTTTAATAAAAAGAGAAGGCATGGTTGAGGAAATCATGAACGAGGTGCGAAAAAAGCTCGATGATTTTATAAAAAGCGATAAATACGGTAAATGGCTTGAAGAGCGTGTTAAAAAAGCGGTTCTCGAGGTAGGAGAAGGAAGAATAAAAGCGGAGCTGGGTGTTAAGGATGCAAGTGATTACGGAGAGCGTATTAAAAAGGCAGTTCCGCATATTGAAATTGAAGCTTCTGAAACAGTTAAAGACGGAGGAGTTCTTATTTTTAATATGGATAAAAACATATGCGTGGACTATTCTTTTAAGGCTCTGCTTGAGGATGAAGAAAGCCGTTTCTTGCAGAAGAGCGGTCTTAATATAGGATGACTTATTAAAGAGCACGAAATTATAGGAAGGTGAAAAAATGGCTTGTGCAAGCGGATATATATACGGCATAAACGGACCTGTAGTAAAGGTAAAGGGGGCGTCTTCATTTAAGATGCAGGAAATGGTATATGTGGGTAATGAGCGCCTTGTAGGAGAGGTTATCGGAGTGCATGATGATGATACCGTAGTGCAGGTATATGAGGATACTGCGGGACTGACATTGAATGAACCGGTAAAAGGCTCAGGAAGCCCGCTTTCTATAACGCTGGCTCCGGGCATGATAGGTAATATATATGACGGAATAGAACGTCCGCTTATGGCTGTAAGGGAGAAATCCGGAGCGTTTATTGCCCGCGGAGTCGAGGTGACAAGTCTTGACGAAAAGAAAAAGTGGCATACGGAAATAAAGCTTTCACAGGGACAGGAGGTCCACGCCGGAGATATAATAGCCACAACGAGGGAAACCTCTCTGATTGTGCATAAATCGCTTGTGCCGCCCGGCGTAAATGGAAAAGTGAAATCAGTTGTTCCCAACGGAGATTATACTATAAATGACACTATAGCCGTTGTTGAAACAAGCAATGGAGATGTGGAGCTTCGTTTGCGTCAGGAATGGCCGATAAAGCATGAAAGACCGTATGGGGAAAGACAGATTATAAGTAAGCCTTTGATAACAGGACAGCGTATTTTTGATTCGATGTATCCGCTTGCAAAGGGCGGAGCGGCGGCAATACCCGGAGGCTTTGGAACGGGAAAAACTATGACACAGCATCAAATAGCGAAATGGTGCGATGCGGATATTATAGTTTATATAGGCTGCGGAGAGCGCGGAAATGAAATGACGCAGGTACTTGAGGAATTTTCGGAGCTTATTGACCCGAAATCCGGAAAACCACTGCTTGACAGAACTATTCTCATAGCGAATACCTCTAATATGCCGGTTGCGGCAAGAGAGGCGTCGATATATACCGGCGTTACTATGGCGGAATATTTTAGAGATATGGGATATCATGTGGCACTGATGGCGGATTCGACCTCAAGATGGGCTGAGGCGCTGCGCGAAATATCGGGACGGCTTGAAGAAATGCCGGCAGAGGAAGGATTCCCGGCATATCTGGCGTCAAGGCTTTCTTCTTTTTATGAGCGCGCGGGATATGTAACGGCTCTTAACGGGCAGGAGGGCTCGGTAACGCTTATAGGAGCGGTATCGCCTCAGGGAGGAGATTTTTCGGAGCCTGTAACTCAGAATACAAAGCGTTTTACACGCTGCTTTTTTGCGCTTGATAAATCACTTGCCTATGCAAGGCATTATCCGGCGATAAACTGGCTCAACAGCTATTCGGAATATGTGCCGGATCTCGAGGATTGGTATGCGGATAATGTGGCGGAAAACTTCATAGCAAAACGTAAGAGAATGATCGCGATTTTGCAGGAGGAAGCAAGCCTTATGGAGATAGTAAAGCTTATAGGCTCGGATGTACTTCCCGATACGCAAAAGGCTACCTTGGAGGTAGCGAGGGTTATAAGACTCGGATTTTTACAGCAGAACGCTTTTCATAAGGAAGACACCTTTGTGCCCATGGAGAAGCAGAATCTTATGATGGATCTGATTTTGCAGCTTGATACCCGAATGAGAGAACTTACAGAGGCGGGAGGCGTTGTGAGCGCTGTTCTGAAGACGGACATAACAAATGATATTATAAAGGTCAAATATACTATTCCTAATGATGATCTTTCAGGGTTTAAGGAGATGTCCAAAAAGGTGGATAAAATATTTGATGAAATTATGAGTCAGTATAAAACGGAATAGAGAGGCGGTATATTATGGCAATAGAATATATGGGATTACAGGATATACAGGGACCTCTTGCGATAATTGACGGAGTAAGGGGAGCGTCATATGATGAGATAGTGACGATGACGCTGGACAGCGGAGAAAAGCGGTTCGGCAGAGTTACGGAAATCTTGGGTGACAGGGCTGTTATACAGGTTTTTGAGGGAACTTCGGGACTTTCTCTTACTAATACGAAAACAAAATTCAGCGGTGAGCCTATGAGAATACCGCTTTCAATTGAAATGCTTGGAAGAACACTTGACGGAGCGGGAAGACCGATAGACGGCTTGGGTGATTATATAGCGGATGAGATGAGAGACGTCAATGGCTCCGCAATAAATCCGGTATCGAGAGTTTATCCGAACAACTTCATACAAACGGGAATTTCTTCTATAGACTGTCTTTCAACGCTGATACGCGGACAAAAGCTTCCTATTTTTTCGGGCGACGGTATGCCGCATGATGAGCTGGCAATACAGATAGCTACACAGGCTAAGATTACAGAGGAGGGGGAAAAGGATAATTTCGCAATAGTTTTTGCTGCTATGGGAGTAAAGCATGACGTTGCGGATCATTTCAGGAAATCATTTGAACGTTCGGGTGTTATAAACAAGGTCGTAATGTTTTTAAACCTTTCCAACGATCCGGTCGTTGAGAGGACCATAACTCCGAGATGTGCTCTGACTACAGCAGAATATCTGGCATTTAAGCATGATATGCACGTGCTTGTAATAATGACGGATATGACATCGTACTGCGAGGCATTGAGAGAGGTATCATCATCAAAGGGAGAAATACCGTCAAGAAAGGGATATCCGGGCTATCTTTATTCGGATCTTGCGTCGCTTTACGAGCGTGCCGGCATAATAAAGGATGCAAAAGGCTCTGTTACTCAGGTGCCGATACTTACTATGCCGAACGATGATATAACCCATCCAATTCCGGATTTGACAGGCTATATAACAGAAGGACAGATAGTTTTGAGCCGTCCGTTATCGCTTTTGGGAGTATATCCGCCGGTGTCTGTTCTGCCTTCACTTTCAAGACTTATGAAGGACGGTATAGGTGAAGGTTTCACACGCGAGGATCATCCGGCTTTGTCAAACCAGCTTTTTGCTGCCTGCTCAAAGGTTGAGGAAGCCAAGAGTCTTGCTTCGGTAATAGGCGAGGATGAACTTTCGGAAACGGATAAGATGTATATAAATTTTGGAAAAGAATTCGACGCGAGGTTTTTGTCTCAGGGAAAGGAAGAAAACCGCACCATTGAGCAGACGCTCGATATAGGCTGGGAGCTTTTGCGGCTGCTGCCAAAATCAGAGCTTGACAGGATTCCGGACGAAATTCTCGACAAATACTATGGCGGGGAGGAATAGCATATGGCTCAGCCTCTTGCACCGACTAAAGGTAATTTAATGATGGCGCAAAATACCTTGCGTCTGTCGAAACAGGGATATGAAATGCTTGATAAAAAGCGTAATATCCTTATAAGGGAAATGATGGCGCTTATAGAAAAAGCAAAGCATATCGAGGAAAATATAGAGAAGGTTTTCGCTGAGGCGTATCTTGCGCTTGAATGGGCGAATATCGACATGGGAATAAGCAGCGTTGAGTATATGGCGCATTCCATAACTGTGGAGGACAGAATAAATATACATTTGCGCGGAGTTATGGGAGTGGAGCTGCCGGTTGTGAATATTATGAAGGATGAGGACAGTGCGGCGGAGGAGCTGCGTCCGGCATATTCGTTTTTCCATACTGCATCTGCTCTTGACGAGGCGGTGATAAAATTCAGACGGGTGAAGGAGCTTACGCTTGAGCTTGCCGAGGTCGAAAACAGCGTGTACCGTTTGGCTATGAGCATAAAAAAGACACAAAAGCGCGCGAATGCCCTGCAGAATATAACGATTCCGAGATATACGGAAATAGCGAAGGAAATATCCTCCGCTTTAGAGGAAAAGGACAGGGAGGAACATTCCAGATTAAAGGTAATAAAACGCAATAAGGAAAAACAGAATAGTATGAAATAATGAGGGACTGCCAATTTTTGATGCAGATGTTTTCAATGCGTAAAGCTTTAAAACGGTCTGTGCAGAAAACAGGCAGTCCTATGTGTTTTTATGGTGCCGCAGTCACTGTTTTTAAGGCAACAGAAATATGCTGATATGTCAATGGTGTAAGACTCGGTGCGGACGTTTGTTTTTCTAAAAATTATTAAAGAATATTTTTGTATATATTACTGAAATTTATTAAATTGGCTTTACTTTTTGTATAAAAAATGGTATAATATAAAGAGATATATTTAATTATTATAGGGCTGTAAATGAAATGATAGAGAAAAAGTGGCAATATAAAAATAAAGAACATAAGCCGGAGAAAATACGTGAAGTTGCAAAAAAATATTCCATACCTTCTGTAATCGCGGCTATATTACTTAACCGTTCCGTTGAGGAGGAAGATATCCCGTCTTTTTTTTCTAAATCCATGCAGGATGTTATAAATCCTATGGAAATGAAGGATATGGATAAGGCGGTTGAAAGAATAATACAGGCGCTGCAAAACGGAGAGCCGGTGATGGTTTACGGAGATTATGATGTTGACGGTATAACTTCTGTTTCAATAATGTATGATTTTTTGAAATCTCAGGGGGCAGACGTTTCATATTATATTCCCGAAAGAAGCAGCGAGGGCTACGGTATAAATATACGTGCTGTAAATAAGATGATAAAACAAGGCATAAAGCTTTTGATAAGCGTTGACTGCGGTATAACGGCATTGGGTGAAACCTCATTTGCAAAGCTTCAGGGAATGGATGTGATCATAACGGATCATCATACCTGTAAGGAGCGTATACCGGAGGATGCCGTGGCGGTTATAGATCCAAAACGTGAGGATGATGAGTATCCGTTTGACGGACTCTGCGGAGCGGGAGTGGCATTTAAGCTTGTTTTGGCGGTAACTATGGCAATGGGAAAGAGCACAAATGAATGCTTTAAGAGATATATAGATCTTGTTGCGGTAGGAACAATAGCGGATGTGGTGCCGCTTAAAAATGAGAACAGAGTTTTTGTTGACAGAGGATTAAAGCTATTGCAGAATCCGGAACGCCCGGGGTTAAGGGCGCTGCTTGAGATATCGGGTGCAAATCATCCTGTTAAGGCTTCAACGGTCGGGTTTTCAATAGCTCCGCGGCTTAATGCGGCGGGAAGACTGGCGAATGCGTCTGTCGGAGTAGAGCTTTTGCTGACAGATGATTATCAGAAGGCTATGGAGCTGGCAAAGACTTTAAATGAAGCAAATAAGCAGCGTCAGGAAACAGAGCAGGAAATTTACGACGAGGCTGTGGATATGATAGCGCGCGATCCTAATTTTGAAAAGAAAAAGGTCATAGTTCTCCATAAGGAGGGCTGGCATCAGGGCGTAATAGGAATTGTGGCGTCAAGAATAAACGAAAAATATTACAGACCGTGCATATTGATATCAGATGATGGACGGGGAAACGGCAAAGGAAGCGGACGAAGCATAAGGGATTTCAATTTATTTGAAGCGCTCAGCGCCTGCGAGGAATATCTGACCGGCTTCGGCGGTCACAGCATTGCGGCTGGGCTTAATGTAAATACGGCAGATATAGACAAATTTTCGGAGGCAATAAATAAATATGCTGATAAGCATATGAGTGGAGATATTCTTATTCCGAAGCTTGATATAGATTGTCCGTTGAGCTCGGCGAGTATAAATCTTAAAGCTGCAAAAATGCTTGAAAGGCTTGAGCCTTTTGGAATGGATAATGAAAAACCGGTGTTTTCAATATCGGGAGTTAAAATAGTCGAATCAGCGGCAGTAGGCAATGAAGGAAAGCATTTGAGATTGAGGTTAGCTAAGGATAATGCCGCATTTCGTGCGATAGGCTTCGGTATGGGTCAGCTTATAGAAAAAGCTCAGCCCGGGGCAACGGCTAATGTGGCGTTTCATATGGATATAAACCGTTATCAAGGAAACGAAAGCGTTCAGTTGATGATAAAAGATATAAAAATATAGCGGGGCATACGGCTTTGTATCAGGCTGTATCACGCGGAAAGGAGCGGGATAATTATGAAAAACGAAAATAGTATACTTGAGCCGTCCCAGATCGCTCAGATCGATACAGCGGATACAGATAAAATAGTTGAAAATATAATTCAAAGGGTACACAGCTATAGTCCGTCAGCTAATACGGATATGATATATGTTGCGTACAGATTGGCTAAGTGGTCGCATAAAAACCAGTTCAGGAAGAGCGGTGCTCCGTATATCGAGCATCCGGTGCAGGTTGCATATATAGCTTCTCAGCTTTCTCTCGATGCAACGGCTATTGCAGCATGTCTTTTGCATGATGTTGTGGAGGATACGCAGTATCATTATGAGGATATAGAAGCGCTTTTCGGAAAAAGCGTTGCGGAGCTGGTCGACGGAGTTACAAAGCTCAGAAAGATAAAGTATAATACGCGTGAGGAACAGCAGGTGGAAAACCTGAGAAAGATGTTTCTTGCAATGGCAAAGGATATAAGAGTTGTTATAATAAAGCTCATAGACCGGCTTCATAATATGAGAACTCTGAATTTTATGCCAAGAAAAAAGCAGCTTTTGATTTCCAAGGAAACTCTTGATGTTTATGCTCCGCTCGCACATAGACTCGGTATGTCTAAAATAAAAATCGAGCTTGAGGATCTGGCTTTGAAATATCTCGACCCTGTGGCGTATGAAGAAATAAGAACAAGTATAAACCAGAAAAAAGAAGAACGAGAGAAATATATAACGGATATAATAGAGGTTTTGCGCAAAAAGCTTGAGGAGCTTAATATCAAGGGCGAGGTAACAGGAAGAGCAAAGCATTTTTACAGTATATTCAGGAAAATGTATACTCAGAATAAGACTATGGAAGAGCTTTATGATCTTTTTGCGGTAAGAGTCATTGTGGATTCGGTGTCGGACTGCTATGCGGTGCTTGGAATGGTGCATGATTTGTATACGCCGGTGCCGATGAGATTTAAGGACTACATAGCTATGCCAAAGCCCAATATGTACCAGTCGCTTCATACTACGGTTATCGGTCCCAACGGAACACCGTTTGAAATACAGATAAGGACATGGGAAATGCACAGAGTGGCGGAGGAAGGTATAGCTGCTCACTGGAAGTACAAGGAAGGAAAGAGCGGGGCAAGCGACATGGACTCAACGTTAAGTTGGGTAAGGCAGCTCCTTGATACGCAGTCAAGCATTCTTGATACCGATGATTTCTTTAATACGCTTAAATTTGACCTGTTTTCGGATGAGGTGTTTGTATTTACTCCTCAAGGCAAAGTAATATCGCTGCCTGCCGGAAGTACAGTAATAGATTTTGCTTTCGCCATTCATTCAGCGGTTGGATGCAAAATGAGCGGAGCAAAAGTAAACGGTAAAATCGTTCCTAACAGCTATGTGCTGAAAAACGGAGAGATCGTTGAAATTCTTACGGCTAATACGCATGGCCCGAGCCGTGACTGGATAAAGCTTTGCCGTACATCAAATGCGAAAAATAAGATAAATCAGTGGTTCAAGCGCGAAAAACGTGAGGAAAATATTGAGCATGGAAATGAGCTTATAGAAAGAGAACTGAGACGTATCGGAAATACAAGGGCTCAGCTGTTCAGACCGGAATGGATGAATCTTATTACAAAAAAATATGGCTTTAATACTCTTGATGACTTGTTTGCCGCAGTGGGCTACGGAGGTATAACGGCTCAGAAGGTTGTAATGCGGCTTAGAAACAATTGGGTTGCAGAGCAGGAGAAGGAAGAGGAACGCAAACGTTTGGAATCGGCTTTTGACGAGGGCACTGAGATAGTTCAACCAGCCGAGCCGAAGAAGAGAACCTCTGAAAAAGGAATAATAGTAAAAGGGATCGACAATTGTCTTGTAAGACTTGCTCACTGCTGTACTCCTGTTGCAGGCGATCCTATAGTGGGATTTATAACCAAAGGTCGAGGAGTAAGCGTACATCGCGCAGATTGTCCGAATGTGCAGCCGGAGAATCTTCCGCCGGAGGACAGGGAAAGATTCATTGATGTTGAATGGGATGTAGATAAGGCTACTTCTTATGAGGCTAAGCTGCAGATAGAAGGAACGGACCGTGACGGCGTGCTTATGGAGATAACAAATATTTTAGCGACGCTTAAGGTGCCTTTTAAATCCGTTAACGCATATGTTACCAAAAAGGGAATGGCAGTTATACAAATAGGAGTAGAGCTGAGAAATACTTCGGATTTAGAGCTGCTTAAAAAGAAATTCAAGCAGGTACGGGGAATAAAGAGCGTGACGAGAATGGCCAATTGACATGCGGCGTCAGTAACCAAATGAAAGGAAATAATAATGCAGACTCTTGATATAAATATAAATACCGATTTTATAAAGCTTGATCAGCTTCTTAAGTTTTCCGGAATGGCTGAATCCGGAGCGGATGCTAAGGCTATGGTTGCGGAAGGAATAGTTTATTATAACGGCGGAGTATGCTATATGAGAGGAAAGAAGGTCTACGCCGGAGATAAAGTTATGGTAAAGTTCGAGGATGAGACCGTTGAGATAACGGTGGGAGCGGAGTAATGTATGTTTCCGCTCTTGAGCTGAATAATTTCCGCAATTATGATTATGAACGGTTTGAGTTTTCTTCAGGTACAAATGTGATATACGGTGATAATGCTCAGGGAAAAACGAATATTCTTGAGGCGGTGTATATGTTTGCGGGAGGAAAAAGCCACAGGGCAAAATCAGATAGGGAGCTTATAAAATTCGGGAGTGATTTTGCAAGACTGTCGATCGCTTTTTCTGATTCGGAGAGGGATTATAAAGCGAAGATGCAATTAAGAAAAGGCGGAAAGAAAGCCGTAAGCGTTAATGGGGTGCATATAAAAAAGCTGTCAAAGCTTATGAGCTATTTGAATGTTGTGATGTTTTCGCCGGAGGATCTGGAGCTGGTGAAGGGATCTCCGTCCTGTCGCAGACGCTTTATCGATTCGTCTGTGAGCCAGCTTTATCCGAATTATTTCGTGTGCCTTACCGATTACAATAAGGCGCTTATGCAGAAAAACAGTCTTTTAAAGCAGCTTAGATCCGCCGGCAAATATCATGATGAGGTGCTTTCCGTATGGAACGGTACGCTTGCCGAAAAAGGCGCTAAGATCATGGAATACCGCAAATCCTTTATTGAGCTTTTGAACAAATTTGCCGGAGGGATACAGGAGGAAATAAGCACAGAAAAGCTTGTTTTGGAATATGCGCCGAGTATAAAGAATCAGGACATGAGCGAAGAAAGCTTTTTTGAATACCTTGAGGAGCATCAGAAAAGGGAAATAGAATTTGCATCCTCACTTTTCGGTATTCAGCGCGATGATATAAATATCAATGTAAATGGGCGTGAGGCAAGGCTTTTCGCATCGCAGGGACAGCAGAGAACGGCGGCGCTGAGCATGAAGATAGCGCAGGCGGATTATACAGAGCATATAAAAGGGGAATATCCGGTGCTTCTGCTTGATGACATAATGAGTGAGCTGGATATAAACCGCCGTCTTTATCTTGCGGGAAGGATAAAGAATAAGCAGGTGCTTATTACTTGTACGGATACGGATATAATTGAAAGTTCTGACGCTACAAAGCTGTTTCACATAAAAAACGGAAAGGTAATGCAATAATGTATATACATTCGGGAAATAATCTGGTTATAAATACCAAAGATATAATAGGGATTTTTGATTTAGATAATACAACGGTTTCTGTGAGGGGAAGAGAATTTCTTCCAATGGCGCAGGAGAGGGGACAGATTATCAATGCGACGGAAGAGCTGCCGGTTTCATATGTGGTTACGTCGTATAAGAATCGGAGCAGAGTATATCTCTCGTCGCTGTCTTCAAAGGTATTGTCCGGAAGGGCAAAGAAGGTAAGGATGTCGTTAGGAAAAGGAGAGTTAATATATGAACGAGTTTGAAAGAGTCGATACTAAATATGATGAAAGTCAGATACAGGTATTGGAGGGACTGGAGGCGGTCCGCAAGCGTCCGGGCATGTATATAGGCTCTACCTCTGCCGCAGGTCTGCATCATCTTGTGTATGAAATAGTGGATAATTCCATCGATGAGGCGCTTGCAGGCTACTGTACGGAAATAAAGGTTGATGTTAACGAGGACAACAGTGTAACAGTAACTGACAACGGAAGAGGAATACCGGTCGGAATACATCCGCAGCAGGGTATACCGACTGTCGAGGTCGTTTTGACGATACTTCATGCCGGAGGTAAGTTCGGCGGAGGAGGATATAAGGTATCCGGAGGTCTGCATGGCGTTGGCTCGTCTGTGGTAAATGCTCTGTCGGAGCATCTTGAGGTAGAAGTATCGGATGGAGAGCATGTATATTATCAGAGATATGAAAGAGGAAAGCCGACATGCAAGCTTAAGGTGATAGGAGATACTGAAAAAACCGGAACAAAAATAACATTTAAGCCTGATCCGGAGATTTTTGAGGTGCTTGAGTTTGATTATGACACTCTTCTTAAAAGATTAAGAGAGCAGGCTTTTTTAAACAAAGGCGTAAAGATAATATTTACAGATAAAAGAGATCCGGAAAAGAAACCGGTAACGCTTCATGCAGAGGGCGGAATAAAGGAGTTTGTAAAATATCTCAACCGCACCAAGGAACCGATGCATGATGAGATCATATATTTTGAAGCACAGCGTAATGATATGGAGGTAGAGGTTGCAATGCAGTATACTACCTCGTATACTGAGACTTTGCTTTCATTTGCAAATAATATCCATACTATGGACGGCGGTATGCATGAAACGGGATTTAAGTCCGGACTTACACGAGTGCTTAATGATTATGCAAGAAGATATAATCTTTTGAAGGAAAAAGATCCGAGCCTTACCGGTGAGGATACCAGAGAAGGTCTTACGGCGGTCATAAGCGTAAAGGTAATGGAAGCTCAGTTCGAGGGACAAACTAAAACTAAGCTTGGTAATTCCGGAGCAAGATCACTTGTTGAGAATGCGCTTACCGATAAGCTGGGCGCGTTTCTTGAGGAGAATCCAAAGGTTGCAAGAACTATCATAGACAAAACTCTTACGGCGTCGAGAGCCAGAGAGGCGGCAAAGAAAGCCAGAGAGGCGACAAGAAAGAACAATCAGGCATACAATTCCTCGCTTTTAGGTAAGCTTGCAAGATGTACCGATGAAGGAGCTGATTATGCTGAGCTGTTTATAGTTGAGGGCGACAGCGCCGGCGGAAGTGCAAAACAGGGGCGTAACAGACGTTTTCAGGCGATTCTTCCGCTTTGGGGAAAAATGCTGAATGTAGAAAAATCCCGTATAGATAAGGTCTATTCCAATGAAAAGCTGCTTCCTATAATACAGGCCTTGGGAGCGGGAATAGGACCGGATATGGATTTGAGCAATTTAAAATACGGGAAAATTATTATAATGGCAGACGCCGATGTTGACGGAGCGCATATAAGAACTCTGCTTCTGACATTTTTCTTTAGATATATGCGTCCGCTTATAGATAACGGCAATATTTATATTGCGCAGCCGCCTTTGTTTAAGGTATTTAAGGGTAAAAATAAAAATTTGGTTGAACGATTTGCATTTACAGAGGATGAGCGTGACAAGTATATTCAGGAGCTTGGACCGGGAGCTAAGGTTCAGAGATATAAGGGTCTCGGAGAGATGGATCCGGCGGAGCTTAAGGAAACTACGATGGATCCCGAAAAGAGGACGATTCTTAGGGTAGAGTTGGCGGATGCTGTTGAAGCCGATGAGATTTTTACTATTCTTATGGGTGATAAGGTCGAGCCAAGAAGAGAGTTTATAGAGGCTCATGCAAAATATGTCTCAAATCTGGATATATAAGAATCGTTATTCATAGGATTTTATATGGAGTTTGTTAAAGCTTAGCGAGCTTTGATACACTCCTATTTTATGTTAATTATGTTGATATATTTCAAATATTGATGCTGATAGTAAAAAATCGAAGTAAAAATGAGTAAAAATACAATATATTTTGTCAAAAAAAAGTTGACAAAGATTTAACTTAAGAGTATAATAGAGTATGCTTGTTATTGATAATATTTTGTCAATAACAAGCATAGAATAATTTATTGATTTTGCATGACAGTTTAGGAGGATTGATTAATGAGTACAGAAACATGCTTGGAGAAGCAGCCGCTTTGCGAGGAAATGCTTACAAAAATGGACGCATGGTGGAGAGCGGCAAACTATCTTGCAGCAGGACAGCTTTATCTTTTGGATAATCCGCTTTTAAGAGAGCCGCTTACAAGAGATCAGGTAAAGAGCAAAATCGTAGGTCACTGGGGTACAGTTCCGGGACAAAATTTTGTTTATACACATCTTAACAGAGCAATCAAGCGCTATGATCTTGATATGATCTATATTTCCGGTCCGGGTCACGGCGGTAATTTTATGGTTGCTAATACATATATGGAGGGTACATATTCGGAAGTATATCCTAATGTGAGTCAGGATATAGAGGGAATGAAAAAGCTCTTCAAGCAGTTCTCATTCCCGGGCGGTATTTCGAGCCATGTTGCACCGGAAACACCGGGATCAATAAATGAGGGCGGAGAGCTTGGATATTCATTGGCACATTCGTTCGGTGCTGTATTTGACAATCCGGAGCTTATAGCCGCATGCGTTGTCGGAGACGGTGAGGCAGAAACAGGTCCGCTTGCCACAGCATGGCATTCAAATAAATTCCTTAATCCGGTAACAGACGGAGCGGTTCTTCCGATACTTCATCTTAACGGATATAAGATTTCCAACCCGACAATTTTCTCGCGTATATCTCATGAGGAGATAGAAGCGTTTTTCAAGGGCTGCGGATGGGAGCCGTATTTTGTTGAGGGTGATGACCCGATGACAATGCACAAGCTCATGGCGCAGACGATGGATACAGTTATAGAGAAGATAAAAGAGATACAGAAGAATGCCCGTGAAAATAATGATACATCACGTCCTGTATGGCCGATGATAGTTTTGCATACTCCGAAAGGCTGGACAGGTCCGAAGGTAGTTGACGGAAATCAGATAGAGGGTACCTTCAGGGCACATCAGGTTCCGATGGATATGTCTAAGCCGGAGCATCTTGAACAGCTTAAGGAATGGATGCTCAGCTATAGACCTGAAGAACTTTTTGATGAGAACGGTAAGCTTGTTCCGGAGATTGCAGAGCTTGCACCTAAGGGTGATCACAGAATGGGAGCTAATCCTCATGCGAACGGCGGACTTTTGCTCAGAGATCTGCGTATGCCTGATTTCAGAAAGTACGCATTTGATGTTCCGTTCCCGGGCTCTGTAGAGGGTCAGGATATGATTGAGCTTGGCGGTTTTGTGCGCGATATATTCAAGCTCAACAAGGAGAGCAGAAACTTCCGTATATTCGGACCGGACGAAACGATGTCCAACAGACTTGGAAAAGTATTTGAAGAGACAAACCGTGATTGGAATGCGGAAAAGTATGATAATGACGAGTTCCTCGCTACAGATGGACGAGTAATGGATTCAATGCTTTCAGAGCATATGTGTGAGGGATGGCTTGAGGGATATATTCTTACAGGACGTCACGGCTTCTTTGCAAGCTATGAGGCATTTATAAGAATTATCGATTCAATGGCCGCACAGCATGCAAAATGGCTCAAGGTCACTTCAGAGCTTCCGTGGAGACAGAAGATTGCTTCGCTTAACCTGATTCTTTCATCGAATGTATGGCAGCAGGATCACAATGGATTTACGCATCAGGATCCGGGATTCCTTGACCATATATCAAATAAGAAGGCAGACGTGGCAAGAATTTATCTTCCGCCGGATGCAAACTGCTTGCTTTCATGCTTCGACCACTGTATAAGAAGCAAGAACTATGTAAATGTTCTTGTCACATCAAAGCATCCGCGTCCACAGTGGCTCACTATGGAGCAGGCTGTAAAGCACTGCACACAGGGTATAGGCATATGGGAATGGGCTTCGAACGACAAGGGCTGCGAGCCTGATATAGTTCTTGCGTGCTGCGGTGACACGCCGACGCTTGAAACACTTGCAGCAGCAACGATTCTTCATAAGAATATGCCTGAGCTTAAGATTCGTGTTGTAAATGTTGTTGACCTTATGAAGCTCCAGCCGCAGTCGGAGCATCCGCATGGTCTTAGCGACGTTGAGTACGACTCGATATTCACAAAGGACAAGCCGGTGATCTTTGCATTCCACGGCTACAGAAAGCTTATACATGAGCTTACATATAACAGACACAACAGAAATCTTCATGTATTTGGATACATGGAAGAGGGTACGATCACCACTCCGTTCGATATGCGTGTTCAAAACCATATCGACAGATTCCATCTTGTCAAGGCGGCTGTAGAAAATCTTCCGCAGCTCGGAAATAAGGGCGCATATCTCAATCAGCTTATGTGCGATAAGCTCGTTGAGCATAAGCAGTATATCGCTGAGTACGGTCAGGATCTTCCGGAAGTACGCGATTGGAAATGGGAATCGATTAACGACTAAGTAAAACCCGGCCAAGTTCGTTTGGTAAAAAATAACGATAGGCGATCTAAAAAAGGCTTCCTTAAATGAATTGTAAGTATACGATTCATTTAAGGGAAGCCTTTATTATTTACAGTTAACCGAAATTTATAATTTAGTTTTTTCGGTAAATATATTTTTTGCATTTATTTTTAAGTAAATTTTTTAGTGTCTGCACATCACCGGTTTTGATACCGCTTTTTTCAAGCGCACTTGCGGTTCGTCTGGTATTAAATATAAAGAAATATTTAGGAGTTTCCACGATCATATGAATATCCTTATATTTAAATGTTTGAGATTCACCACTGCTTTTTTCACGCAGCTCATCCTCATAAAATTCAAAGGTCATAGTCTGGGTAATGCCCTTCATTTGTTTTGCCGGACGCCTGTATGCGTTGCGGGGATAAATTATAAAAACGAGTCCCATAGCAATAGGAATTACTGTGTAGATTGTTCCGTATTCAAATTCATAGGTATACAGTCCGGCAATAAAACATGGGATGCTGAGAATTGTAAGTACGATTCTAAGCACTTTCCAATTTTCTTTATAGAACACTCTGTAAAGTTCGCGGTAAAGAGCCTGCGACGTGGTAGTTTTCCCTGTGACAAGCTTGTCCATTAGTATCCTCCCAAGAGTCTTTTCAAAAATCCGCCGAGAGCTTCTGATACCATAGCAAATATAAAATATACTATGAAGCACAGCGCTACAGTTTGAGCTATCATTCCCTCTGCAACCTCGTAATACATAAAAATAGAGAGTGCCGCAAGAAAAGCGACTATCAGCACAAATTTCCACGAGAAGCCCATTCTTACAGCATGAAACATATTAACGCAGAATATAAACAGTGGATTTAGCATAAACATAAAGGTTGTGAGAAGGAGTTGTCTGCCTACCTCTCCCCAAAAAACAAACAGCAGGGGTATAATATGAAACATAATAAGTGTGGCAGCTATATACATTTTTGCATTATCAATTGAAAACGGTCCTGTTACAATAATACTGCTTTTCTTTTCATTAAGTCCTTTTTTTAATTTTTTAGCCATAATTTCTCCTATAATAAAATTACAATCTTACGGATTCGCCGTTATCTCTCAGATACTGCTTTAAATCCTTTATTTCTATTTCTTTGAAGTGAAACAAACTTGCCGCTAAAACGGCATCTGCTTTACCTTCACGGAATGCGCTAAGGAAATGCTCCATTGTTCCGGCGCCGCCCGAGGCTATAACCGGTATGCCGACGCTTTCGCTTACGGCGCGCGTCAACTCTATATCATATCCGGCCTTAGTACCGTCACAATCCATGCTTGTAAGAAGTATTTCTCCCGCGCCGAGCTCTTCGGCTTGTTTTGCCCATTTAAGAGCGTCAATTCCGGTATTTACCCGCCCGCCGTTAAGATATACATCCCAGCCTCCTTTTTCATGACGCTTTGCGTCAATTGCAACAACAACGCATTGGCGTCCGAATTTTTCGGCTGCCTCTTTTATAAGGCTGGGATTTTTTACGGCTGCACTGTTTACCGAAACCTTGTCTGCACCGGCGTTAAGTATCTTTCTGAAATCTTCAACGCTTCTTATGCCTCCTCCTACGGTAAAAGGTATAAATACCTGCTTTGCAACAGCCTTAACCATATCGACAACGGTATCTCTGTTATCGGAGGAAGCGGTTATATCTAAAAATACAAGCTCGTCAGCTCCGGCTTTATCATATACCTTTGCACATTCGACAGGATCTCCGGCGTCAATGAGATTTACGAAATTAACGCCCTTTACAACTCGTCCGTTATTTACATCAAGACACGGAATTATTCTTTTAGCGTACATTATTTTCACCTCCGAGAGCAATAAAGCGTTTTAGAATCTCAAGTCCCGCCTGACCGCTTTTTTCGGGGTGGAATTGAGTGGCGAATACATTTCCGTCCTCTACGGCGACAGCGATCTTTTTTCCGTATTCGGTATATGCGCTTATGATATTTTTGTCATCAGGTTCAATATAATAAGAGTGAACAAAATATACATATGGACTTCCGGAAAGAATTTTTGATTCCTTTACAGTTTCTGCGTTATTCCATCCCATATGTGGAATTTTAAGCTGAGGTGCATCGGGAATTTTTACAACCTTTCCTTTGAATATACCAAGACCGCGTATTCCGGGAGCTTCCTCGCTTTCTTCAAACATCAGCTGAAGTCCCAAGCAGATGCCTAAAAACGGTTTTCCGCTTTTGGCAGCAGCTATAACTGTATCGACAAGACCGGCATTCTCAAGGCTTTTCATGCAGTCTCCGAATGCGCCCACACCCGGAAGTATGACCCTGTCCGCCGAAGAAATTTTATCGGCATCGCCCGTTATTTCGCATGAAGCACCGAGATAGTCGAGCGCATTTTTGACGCTGTGAAGATTCCCGGCGCCATAGTCTATAATTGCAACCATTTTATCATTCCTTCTTTTAAAAAGATATATCTATTATATCATAGCTCAAAGCAAATAGCAATAGAAAATGTAGAATGGTGAGAAAAAAAGGTATACATTTGATTTGTTGGTAAAGCTACTGATATTTTGTTTGGGTGTTGAAAGTTATTTATTTTTATGTTATACTTAGTATAATTTATGGCAGTTATCTGCGGCAGGAGGAGTATTAACAGAATGAAACAATATGTAACAGGAGCAAATCCGTATATGCCGTTATGGGAGCATGTACCGGACGGAGAACCGCGTGTTTTTGAATATAACGGAGAAAAGCGTGTTTATGTATACGGCTCGCACGATACAATGCGCAGCGTATATTGCGGGAATGATTATGTTGTATGGTCGGCGCCGGTGACTGATCTGACAAACTGGCGCTGTGACGGGGTAGCGTTTTGTGCGGATAATATTCTCTATGCGCCCGATGTAGTTAAAAAGGGCGATAAATATTATATGTATATTGCAATGAACGAGGGAAGAGAGATTTATGTTGCCGAAAGTGATTCACCTGTGGGACCGTTTTTAAATCCGCGCAAAACTGATTTTGGATTTGATATAGGCGTACTTGTTGACGATGATGGAAGATGCTATGCTTATTGGGGGTTTAAGAAATGCTTTGCCGCCGAAATAAATGATGATATGGCAACAATTAAGGAAGGGACACTAAAAACAAATATGATCCCGCATTGTGGTTTTAGAGATAACCTATGGGATACCGATAATATCGATGACGAGTTTAGTTATTTCGAGGCGGCGTCTATACGAAAGGTATTCGGCAAATATGTTTTTATCTACAGCAAAAGAGATATGGCGGGAGACATATCAAAGGCAAAACAGCCAAGTGTGAACGCTTATCTGGATTATGCCTACAGTGATGATCCGCTTTCGGGCTGGATTCACGGCGGAACGATAATAAGTAATACAGGGCAAATAATTGAAAATACGGACGGTACAAAAAAGCGTGCGTACCATAAATGCAATAATCATGGAAGCATAGCAGAAATAGACGGTAAGTGGTATGTATTTTATCACCGCGGTACCGGCACAAATGAATTTGCCCGTCAGGCGATGTTAGAGCCGATCGATGCGGCGATGGACCAAAAGGGAAATATTTATCTCGGTAAAATATTTTATGACAATAATAATGAGCCGTATAAATGTGAAGAAGCAGAAATGACGTCTCAGGGAGCACAGATTAACGGTATAAACGCGAGTGAAATAATATCGGCAGGCTATACATGCTATATAGATACCGAAGAGGGAGACGGCAGGGCATACATAAGACCGGTATATGATAAAAATAATTTTTCTTCGCCGGTCGTGAATATTAAAAATAAAACAGTTATAGGATTTAAGTACATAAATTTCTCCGAAAATCCGGTATCGTCACTTTGTATGCGTATAAAAAATGATGCTGATGTAAATATAAAAATGATGATAGACGATCCTGAATCAGAGCCATGCGGTAATATTAAAGTTGAGGAGAAAACAGATTATAAATGGATAGAAATTAAGCTTGAACAAGTAATAATGGGAAAGCACAGCGTATATTTCAGCTTTGATACTGTTGGAGTCTGCGAATTTGACTGTTTTACATTTTGCGAATAAAAAATCAATAAAAGCTCCGAGTCTTTTGATTAAGATTCGGAGTATTTATTTTATGCTGAGA
Source organism: uncultured bacterium (assembly GCA_905215805.1). GTDB lineage: Bacteria > Bacillota > Clostridia > UBA1381 > UBA1381 > UMGS1958. Next base: position 264,549 of record CAJMRL010000001.1, read on the forward strand.
TATGCAGTCCAAAATATAAAACGGACGGAAAAACAGATGTAACAGATATTACAGCAAAAGTTAAGGATTTTAATTGACTAACCTGTAGTTTTGATATATAATAGTTATATAAGAGCAAAGCATGGAGAAGAACGGAGGAAAATGATGTCTACTGCAATATTCTACGACCTTGAAAATATTTCTGTTTTCACAGCGCCAAAAAATTACGGTGAATTTTTAAAGTCTGTAGACGAAATAAAAAAGTGTCCGCTTGTAGATGAAATAGTTGCCCAAAAAGCATATATCAGTCTTACTCACAGCGCATATATAAAATATAAAAATTTTCTTGATTCTACAGGCATAGAAATATGCGGAGTAGACCCAAAGATGAATGCGAATAAGTCTAATATTGTAGATTTTAAAATGAATGTGGATATAACCGCATATACTATTGCCCATAATATAGACACAGTTGTAATAGCTACCGGCGACGGCGATTTCGGACTTTTATGTGAAGAGCTGAAAAATATGGGTAAAAAGGTGGTTATAGCTTCATACGGAATAACGACAAATAAAAGTATAGTAATGCTTTGTGATGATTGGATAGATTTTAGCGGTAAATATGTTTTATGCGATATAGATGAGCTGTGCAGAAAAAGATTTGCTTTTATAAGCTGTAATGATTATAGAAAAGCGGTCAAAAAACTTGTGCAGATGATAAAGGATGATTTTCTTGTAAGCCGTTATATGAGGAGAAGCGGTATTAAGGCAGACGAATTCATATCTCTTGCAAGCCTTATGTGTACTGCTCCTGAGCTTAAGGGGACAGGAATTTCGGAAGATGAGTTTTTAATGATGCTTCTTGATGATGAAAACGTAGATATAGTAGATTCGAGGGACGGGAAACGAGTTGTATTTTCCGATAAGCCGAAAGAAAAAAGCTTTTTTGACCTTTACGAAATTTTGGCAGGATTGGACAGTGAGTTTTCCAAAGACAGGTTTAGAGTATGGCATGAATGGTTCAGTGAAAATATAGAAGCAATACCTGAGCTGGTATATTATCTTAGATTTTTAGTGAATAATTCTATGTTAGAAATCGACGGAGATAATGCCTCTATTGTTCCGGCAAGAAAATGTGCCGCAAAATTAACGGAGAATATATCTGAAAAATTGAAAGCGCTAAAGATTGAGCCGGAAAAGAAGGAATTGGACAAGCTTAAAATGCGTTTTTATAGAAATTATGCTGTAAAAGCGCCGAAGAAGGAAGAAACCGAGGAACAGGAGCTTGATGAAATTTTTACGCAGGCTATAAAAACAAACTTTGGACGTGTTGTTATAACCGCAGATTCTGAAGCGGTGCTTTCAGTTTCTTTTACCAATAAATTTGTAAAATATCATCATAATAATATCACATCAGCGGCAGTGAATGAAATAAAGGAATATTTTAAAGGCGAACGGCGTGAGTTTAGTGTCCCCATACATTTGAAGGGAACGGATTTTCAGAAGAAAGTATGGAATGAGCTAAAGAATATTCCGTACGGAGAAACACGGACATATAAAGAGATAGCCGAAAAGATAGGGAAACCAAAGGCAAGCAGGGCTGTTGGAATGGCATGTAATAAAAACCCTATTGTAATATTAGTTCCGTGCCATAGAGTTGTAGGAACGAATGGTTCTCTTACTGGATATGCCGGAGGAATTGAATTAAAGAAGGCTTTGCTGGAAGCTGAAAGTGATCCCGAAAATTTCAGAAGACATGGGAGATTATACTCAAGCGGCAGAGCGTATACAAACGGAGAAGACGAGGAACATAGTACGGAGGATTCAGATGTTATTGAAAATACAGAATCCAAAGATATTGCGGTTGAAAACGAAGTAAGCTCTGAAGCAACGGAGGTGCTTTTATTAAAAGCGGCACAGGAGGATAAAGCGGAAGTCCAAGACAACGCTGAACCGGATCAGGGGGACACGAAAGGCCGCAAAGACAGTGAGAAAAATACAAAAAGAAAGGTAAGTACTAAAGGAAGTAAAGCAAAACGTTCGTATAAAAATCGTGTTTCAAAAAATAATGTGCGAAAACGCCGTTCACGTAAAAAGCCGGAGGTGGAAAATGCAGGAGAGAGAGATACTTCACTGTGACTGTAATGGATTTTATGCCTCTGTTGAATGTGTATTGAACCCTAAGCTGAGAAATGTTGCGATGGCTGTGGGAGGGAATGAGCGCGACAGGCATGGGATTATTCTGGCGAAGAATGAGATAGCAAAAAAATATAATATAAAAACAGCCGAAACAATATGGCAGGCGAAGAAAAAATGTCCGTCGCTTGTTATAGTTTCTCCTCATCATGATATTTACCGCCAATATTCAAAGAAGATATTTGAAATATATAAGCGTTATACGGACCTTGTAGAGCCGTTTAGTCTGGATGAAGCATGGTTGGACGTTACAGGCAGCAGGCGGCTTTTTGGGGACGGGAAAACCATAGCCGATGAGCTTAGAAGAGTGGTAAAGGAAGAAATAGGTATAACGATTTCAGTTGGAGTTTCATTTTGCAAGGTGTTTGCGAAGCTTGGGAGTGACTATAAAAAGCCTGATGCAACAACGGTATTTTCGGCGGCTGATTGGAAAAAATATATTTTTCCAATGCCGGCTCAGAACATGCTTTATGTAGGCAAATCTACTTTGAAGGACTTGAATGAGATGGGGATCTACACTATAGGTGATATTGCATCGTATGACAGAGAGCTGTTAAAAAAGCGTCTCGGCAAGCTGGGAGAAACATTACATTTATATGCGAATGGGCTTGACGATGCTCCGGTGAAGTCGATATATGATAAAGATGAGATAAAATCTGTAGGGAAGGGAAAGACTTTTGCGAAGGATATCTCCGGGTATGAAGAGCTTGATCATGAGATACGTATGCTTTCTGAAGACGTGGCAAGAAGACTTAGAGCGCATGGATTAAAATGTACGACAGTACAGCTTCATATCAAAGATCCGAAGTTTAGGACTATTTCAAGACAAATCAAGTGCAGATATCCTACATATACGGCACGGGAAATATCTGAGTATGCATCGGCACTGCTAAGGAGAGTTTGGAATAAAAGAAGTCCGGTCAGGATGATTACGGTGACAGGAAACGGGCTTGTTCCTGAGGATAAAATTATGCATCAGCTGAGTCTTTTTGAAGAAGATAATACAGAAAAGCAGGAAAAGTCTGAAAAATTAGAAAAAACACTTGATATGTTAAAAAATAAATTTGGAAATGATATGTTTTCTTAAATAATAAAAAATACAGAATAAAAGATTATCGTTTCTTCTATTCTGTATTCCGATTTATTTCTATGGAGACAGGGGGAATCGAACCCCCGACCTCTTACATGCGAAGCAAGCGCTCTCCCAGCTGAGCTATGCCCCCATAACGATATTATTATATCACATATAAATGTCTTTTTCAAGTGTTTTTAGTAAAAAATAATAGCAATCATGAATTACAGCAAATAATTAAATGGAGGAGATATATGTGAAAAAATTTATTGCAGTGTTGATAAGTATATTTATTAGTCTGTCAATGTATTCGTTGGCATATGCAGAACGGGAATGTGTTGGAACGACCGTAGTTAGGGATGATATGGTTTTTATAAACAATAATCCAATTCCAGGAGCCCAGCTTCCTAATCGTTTTGTATATGTATTTGTCGAGGATTTATCTAATTATGGATTCGATGTTTCATTAGATGAAACAGGAGCTCAGAAACCCATACTATTTCGATAGATTTTGAAAATTCAGATATTATGCCTCAAAGACAACCTTTTCACAATGCTTTGGGTATTGATGAAAAAGGCTTGAGAAATAAATATGTTTCGGTATCTTTTCCGGACTGCGGCTACAATGAGGTAAACTTTCTTGCGGCAGCGGGTATTATTCAAGGAATGGATGACGGAAGTTTTGCTCCCGACAAAAGTATCACGAGAGAGGAAGCAGCCGCAATACTTTATCGTATGGCAGAATTTCTGGGAAATAAAACAATAATACAGCATAGGGATGCAGTTTATTATAATGATGAAAATGAAATTTCCGACTGGGCTGTAAATGCTGTTAAGAGTATGTATGAAATGGGGATCATGAAGGGAATAAATGATTATGATTTCTCACCAAAGGGGACATATACGGTTGAACAGGCTATAGCAACCATGTTAAGACTTTATGAATGCGGTTAATAATACGATTAATGATATTATTAAAATTTGCATATTAATACGGAGGTTCATAATGAATATAAATTGGGATGCAGAAAAATATACAAAGAATTTTTCTTTTGTACATCAGTATGGCGAAGGAGTGTTGGAGCTTATAGATATAAGGGACGGTATGACCGTTTTGGATCTGGGCTGTGGTAATGGAGCTCTGACAAGCCGTCTTAATGAAATGGGTGCAAATGTATTTGGCATGGATTCCTCGCATGATTTGATTGAAAAGGCGAGAGAGAAATATCCGGATATTAGATTTATTGAAGGCGATGCGGTAAATTATGTATTGGAAAGCCCTGTAGATGCTGTATTTTCTAATGCGGTGTTTCATTGGATAGACAAGGACAAGCAGCAGGATATGCTTAAATGTGTATTTGATTCTTTAAAGCCTGGAGGACAGTTTGTATTTGAGTTCGGCGGATACGGAAATAACTATATCATACATAAATCTCTTGAAAAAGTGTTTGCTGAACATGGATTGGAGTATAAAATGCCTTTTTATTTTCCTACAATAGGTGAATATACGTTTTTGATGGAGAAAGCAGGATTTAAAGTTGTGTATGCGGTTCTCTTCGATAGGATGACAGAACTCAGCAAAGAAGACGGACTTTATGGCTGGATAGATATGTTCGTAAAAACGCCTTTTGAAAATATATCTGGAGAAAAGAAGGATATTCTCATAAAACAGGCAGTATCGTATGCAAAAAGCGAGCTTTATCGAAATGGAATATGGTATGCAGATTATGTAAGAATAAGATGCAAGGCTGTAAAGGAATAAAAGCTAAAAACAGATGCAGATGAGTGTGAATAAAATTGCTTGAATCATTGGATTTTTATATATTGGATTTGATACAGAATTTAAGATGTCCTTTTCTGGATTTTCTTATACCCAGAGTAACGGCATTAGGAAACGGCGGCATGATATGGATATTGACGTCTTTAATAATGTGTATAAATAAAAAGTACAGAAAAACGGGAATAACCGTATTAGCCGCATTATTGGCAGGATTCATAATATGCAATATCATAATAAAGCCTCTTGCAGCAAGGCCTCGCCCGTGTTGGATTGATACCTCTGTTCCGATATTGATAAATGTGCCGTCAGACTATTCTTTCCCGTCGGGGCATACGCTTTCTTCGTTTATTGCAGCGTTTGTCCTTCTGTTTTCCGGAAACAGATTCAGATATGCGGCAGTTGTTTTAGCGTCGCTTATAGCATTTTCGAGGCTGTATCTGTATGTACATTTTCCGAGTGATGTGCTTGGAGGGATTTTTCTTGCAGCACTTATATCGTATGTGGTGCTGGGAGTTTCCAATAAGAGATTCCGGATACGGAAAAATAATAAAAAATAATTTATATTTAGTGATAAGACAGCATGATTTCAAAAGCATATATAGGCGGAGTTTTGAAAAATTAAAGCTTACTTGCCAATTGCTTATTGACATTTATGCTGTTTTTTATTATAATTGAATATGGGAAAATGTCCCGTAATTTGACGATGAGAAAGGACTTGATTATTATGGCTAATCCAAAAGCGGCTCTTATTATGGGCTCGGATTCTGATTTTGATAAGGTTAAAGGCTGTATTACAAAGCTTAAGGAGTTTAAAATAGATGTGGAGGTTAATGTAATATCCGCACACAGAACTCCGGATAAGGCTATGGAATATGCAAAAAATGCCGAGAGCAACGGCATAGAGGTTATAATATGCGCTGCCGGAATGGCTGCTCATCTGGGCGGAGTCGTGGCTGCAAACACTACGCTTCCGGTTATAGGTATACCGATCGAATCGACATTTAACGGCATGGATGCGCTTTTGGCAACAGTACAGATGCCGCCGGGAATACCGGTTGCTACAGTTGGACTTAATAACGGTACAAATGCCGGGATACTTGCTGCACAAATGCTTTCACTTAAATATGATTATTTAAAAGATATGCTTAAGGAATCAAGAGCTTCGATGGCTGAGGGTGTTGCTAAGAAAGACGCGGCTATAAAGGAAAAAGCAGCTGCTCTTTAAGGAGGTTTCATAATGGAAACAAAGCAATACGTATGCCCGAAATGCGGAGGCAGGGAATACGAATCAGACCAGTTTCAGGCCACTGGAGGAAATTTTGCAAAGCTGTTTGATATTCAGAATAAAAAGTTTATTACAATATCCTGCAAAAGCTGCGGCTATACAGAACTATATAGGGCGCAGACTTCCACCGGTATGAATGTGCTTGATTTTTTGTTAAACGGATAATGATAAAAGGAGAAAAATTATGGCAACAGATGCTTATAAGGCAGCCGGTGTTGATGTTGAAGCCGGCTATGAGTCAGTAAGACTTATAAAGGACGATGTAAAGAGAACGGCTATAGAGGGTGTTCTCGGCGGGATAGGCGGTTTCGGCGGTCTGTTTGAGATTGGAAAAGGCTATGAGAATCCGGTTCTTGTTTCCGGTACAGACGGAGTGGGAACAAAGCTTAAAATCGCGTTTCTTATGGACAAGCATGATACGATAGGTCAGGATTGCGTTGCGATGTGCGTGAACGACGTTGCATGCTCCGGCGCAAAGCCGATATTCTTCCTTGACTATCTTGCAGTGGGAAAAAATGTTCCCGAAAAAATTGCAAGTATTGTAAAGGGAGTTGCGGACGGCTGCGTTAAGGCGGGCTGCGCGTTAGTCGGCGGCGAAACGGCGGAAATGCCGGGCTTCTACCCCGAGGATGAGTACGATCTTGCGGGATTCAGCGTTGGAATAGTTGAAAAGAGTAAAATCACAGACGGCGACCGCGCAAAGGCAGGAAATAAGCTTATAGGAATAGCGTCAAGCGGTATTCATTCAAACGGCTATTCGCTTGTTAGAAAGCTTTTTGACCTTAACGGAGAAAGCGCTAAGGATAATCTTAATGAATATTCCGATAAGCTTGGCATGAAGGTAGGAGAGGCGCTTTTGACTCCGACAAGAATTTATGTAAAGCCGCTTTTAAAGCTTATTGATGAGGTTGGAATAAATACAGTTTCGCATATTACGGGCGGAGGATTTATAGAGAATGTTCCGAGAATGCTTCCTGACGGATTAAAGGCTGTTATACACAAGGGCACATGGGATATTCTTCCGATATTTGACGTGCTTCAGGAAAAGGGAAATATTCCCGAAATGGATATGTATAATACATTTAATATGGGTATAGGAATGATAGTAGCAGTTGATGCGGACAAAGCTGATGCGGCTGTTAAGTGCCTTGAAGAAGCAGGCGAAAAGGCATATATTATAGGCGAGCTTGCTGAAGGCGAAAAGGGCGTGGAGATCGTATAATGAAGCGTATAGGAGTTTTAATTTCCGGAGGCGGCACAAATTTACAGGCGCTTATCGATAAGCAGGGAACTGTTATAAAGAGCGGAAAAATCGTATGTGTATGCTCAAACAGCGCGGGCGCTTACGGTCTTGAACGTGCGAAAAAAGCGGATATACCGACAAAGGTAATACGCAAAAATGCCGACTGCGGCGGTGATATTGATGAGTTCAGCAGGCAGATTTGCCATTATATGAAAGAGATGCAGGTAGATATTATAGTGCTTGCAGGCTTTATGGCCATATTTGGAGGCGAGCTTTTAAAGGAATACAGCGGAAGGATAATAAATATACATCCATCGCTTATACCGTCATTCTGCGGTAAAGGAATGTATGGACTGAAGGTTCACGAGGCGGCGCTCAGCTATGGAGTTAAGGTGACCGGCGCAACGGTACATCTTGTAAACGAAATTGTAGACGGCGGAAAAATATTAATGCAAAAGGCGGTTGAGGTTCAGGACGGAGATACTCCGGAAATCCTGCAAAGACGCGTTATGGAGCAGGCGGAATGGATTATTCTTCCCCAGGCAGTTGAAAAGGTCTGCGCCGGTGAGGTGTAGAACGGTTTTGAAAGCAGAATGCTTTCGGAAAGGAAATCGAAAATGAAAAAAACAGATATATATCAGGAATTATCATCGAATGCCTATCCGGGCAGAGGTATAATCATAGGCAGAAGCGCTGACGGTAAAAATGCTGTTGCAGCATATTTCATTATGGGCAGAAGCTCCAACAGTAGAAACAGAATCTTTGTAGAGGACGGCGACGGCATACGCACACAGGCGTTTGATCCGTCCAAGCTTGAGGATCCTCATTTGATTATATATGCTCCGGTAAGAGTTCTCGGCAACAAGACCATAGTTACAAATGGCGACCAGACAGATACTATATATGAGCTGATGAATCAGCAGCTTACATTTGAGCAGTCATTGAGAACACGTGAATTCGAGGATGATGCGCCGAATTATACGCCGAGAATTTCCGGTATTATAAAGACTACCGATGACGGCGGCTTTAATTTTGCTATGTCTATTTTAAAGAGCGACAACGGGGATCCGTCTTCTTGCCTGAGATACACATATTCGTATAATCATCCTCATGCGGGAGAGGGACGCTTTATCCATACCTATATGAGCGATGGAGATCCGCTTCCGTCATTCGAGGGAGAGCCGAAGCTTATTGAAATTCCGAGTGATTTGGATGAGTTTGCGAACGGACTATGGGAATCTCTTAACGAGGATAATAAGGTATCGCTGTTTGTAAGATTTATTAATCTGGAAAACGGCGAGGTAAAAAGTAAGATTATAAACAAAAATGTTTGATGAAGTGAATATTGAATAAGCGGACAGAAAGGGCAAAAAAATGAATGAAATGCAGTTAAAATACGGTTGCAATCCGAATCAGAAGCCGTCTCGTGTGTATATGGCTGACGGAAGCGAACTTCCTATTGAGGTTTTATGCGGAAAGCCGGGATATATAAATCTTCTTGATGCTTTAAACGGCTATCAGCTGGTAAAAGAATTAAAGAAAGCTACCGGACTTCCGGCGGCAACATCGTTTAAGCATGTTTCTCCGGCAGGTGCGGCGGTAGGACTTCCGCTCTCGGATACTTTAAAGAAGATTTATTTTGTGGATGATGTCGAGCTGACTCCTCTTGCAAGCGCTTATGCCAGAGCCAGAGGTGCGGACAGAATGTCATCATTCGGCGATTTTATTTCGCTTTCTGACGAGTGCGATAAGGCTACTGCTTTGCTTATAAAGAAAGAGGTTTCAGATGGTATTATTGCTCCGTCGTATTCGGATGAGGCGCTTGAGATACTCAAAGCAAAGAAAAAGGGAAATTACTGTATACTTAAAATAGATCCCGAATATAAGCCGGCTCCGATTGAAACAAAGCAGGTTTACGGAGTGTCATTTGAGCAGGGAAGAAACGAGCTTGATATAAATACAGAGCTTCTTTCAAATGTAGTTACCGAGAACAAGGAGATAAGCGAGCAGGAAAAGATCGATCTTATGATAGCGCTTATCACTCTAAAATACACACAGTCAAACAGCGTATGTTATGTTAAGGACGGACAGGCGATAGGAATAGGTGCAGGTCAGCAGTCAAGAATACACTGTACTCGTCTTGCGGGAAATAAGGCGGATACATGGTGGCTCAGACAGTGCCCGAAGGTATTGGGACTTCAGTTTGTTGACGGAATAAAAAGAGCGGATCGTGACAATGCGATTGATGTGTATATTTCAGATGAGCATGACGATGTTCTTCGTGACGGGGAATGGCAGAAGGTATTCAAGGTAAAGCCGGAGGTTCTCACTGCGCAGGAGAAAAAAGAGTGGATCGCTAAAAATACAAATGTGGCTCTTGGTTCGGATGCATTCTTCCCGTTTGGCGATAATATAGAAAGAGCGCATAAATCGGGCGTATGCTGCATAGCTCAGCCGGGCGGTTCAGTAAGAGATGATAATGTAATTGAAACCTGCAACAAGTACGAAATTGCAATGTGCTTTACAGGAATAAGACTGTTCCATCATTAATTGAGATTAGGAGTAATATAAGATGAAAATATTAGTGATCGGCTCAGGCGGACGCGAGCATGCCATAGTATGGAAAATTGCTCAGTCGCCCAAGGCTGAAAAGATATACTGTGCGCCGGGAAACGGCGGTATTTCCGAGCTGGCGGAATGCGTTGATATAAACGTAATGGATAAGGAAAAGATGGTTGCCTTTGCAAAGGAAAAGGAAATCGATTTGGTAATGGTAGCGCCTGATGATCCGTTGGTTGACGGAATGGTCGACGCTATGGAAGCAGCGGGGATACGAGCTTTCGGACCTCGTGCAAATGCTGCTATTATTGAGGGAAGCAAGGCTTTTTCAAAGGAGCTTATGAAAAAATACAATATTCCGACCGCAGGATATGAGGTATTCACTGACAGTGATGAAGCCATAGCATATCTTGAAAAGGGAAGCTTTCCGGCTGTTATTAAGGCCGATGGACTTGCATTGGGAAAGGGCGTTATAATAGCGCAGAATCTTGAGGAAGCAAAGCAGGCTGTTCATGATATGATTGACGGAGGAAAATTCGGCAAGAGCGGCAGTCGTGTTGTTATAGAAGAATTTTTGACAGGACCGGAGGTCTCGGTGCTTGCCTTTACGGACGGAAAGACTGTAAAGCCAATGGTAAGCGCACAGGACCACAAGAGAGCATTTGATAATGATGAGGGACTCAACACCGGCGGTATGGGAACTTTCTCGCCGAGCCGTCTCTATGATGAAGCAAAGGCTCAGGAGTGCATGAATAATATATTCCTGCCTACAATCAAGGCTATGAATGCCGAGGGAAGGACCTTTAAGGGAGTTCTTTATTTTGGTCTTATGATGACAAAGGACGGAGTGAAGGTTATAGAATATAACTGCCGTTTCGGAGATCCGGAAACACAGGTAGTTCTTCCGAGATTAAAGACAGACCTTGTTGAAATTATGGAGGCTGTTATAGATGAACGTCTTGACGAGATAGATATCGAATGGGAGGATAACGCGGCTGTATGTGTTGTTATAGCATCGGGAGGTTATCCGGTTTCATATAAGAAAGGCTATGAGATAAGCGGTCTTGACAAGGTAGCAGAAATGGATGATATAACGGTATTCCATGCCGGAACAAAGGCAGAGGACGGAAAAATGCTTACCAACGGCGGACGTGTTCTCGGGGTGACAGCTGTAGCGCCGGATTTGGACGCTGCTATAAAGAGAGCATATGAGGGCGTTGATCAAATAAGCTTTAAGGATTCGTTCTTCCGCCATGATATTGGTATAAAGAAGTACGATTGATATGAAAAGAACAGATTATATAAGCTGGGATGAGTATTTTATGGGCATAGCCCTTCTGAGCGCATGCCGTTCAAAGGATAACAATACACAGGTAGGAGCCTGCATAGTTACCGGTGACAATAAAATATTGTCACTGGGCTATAACGGTATGCCGATAGGCTGCGATGATGATTTTATGCCATGGGAAAGAAATGGTGCGCCGCTTGAAACAAAATATATGTATGTGTGCCATGCGGAGCTTAACGCTATATTAAATTGCCCAATAGGTTCAATGAAAGGCGCAAAGCTTTATGTAACACTTTTCCCATGTAACGAATGCGCAAAGGCTATAATTCAGAGCGGCATAAAAGAGATTGTGTATATGTCCGATAAATATTCCGACAGCGACCAGACGCTTGCATCAAAGAAAATGTTTGATATGGTAGGGATAAAATACCGCGAATATCAAAAATCAGGACGAACTGTTACGCTTGAGCTTTAGAGAGGAAGGCTGTATAAATGGATTTTGAAGAAAAAACAATCGGAACGACCCCGATTTATGACGGAAAAATAATTCATGTGCGCGTTGATGATGTAGTTTTGCCGAACGGAAAAACTGCAAAAAGAGAGCTTATTTCTCACGGCGGCGGAGTAGGTTTGCTTGCAGTAAAGGATAACGGCGAGGTACTTATGGTAGAGCAGTTCAGAATTGCAGCCAAGAGCAAAATGCTTGAGATCCCGGCGGGAAAGCTTGAAAAGGGTGAGGATCCTCTTGAGTGCGGAAAGCGTGAGCTTATTGAGGAAACAGGATATAAAGCGGGAAAGATACAGTTTCTCGGTGATTATTACGCGACTCCGGGCTACTGCGAGGAGGTACTGCATTTATATCTGGCAACAGAGCTTGAATTTGTGGGACAGCATCTTGATCCTGATGAGTTTTTGAATGTAAAAACCTATACGCTTGATGAGCTTTTTGATATGGTTATGAATAATAAAATCTATGACGCGAAAACAGCGATAGCTATTTTAAAGGCAAAGGCTATTTTAGGATAAGCTATTGTAAAAATACATCTGCACAAAATAAAGAATAAGCAGTGCAGATGTATTTTTTTTATCCTAACGCAACATCGAGTATCATCATTATGGTGAATCCTGCCGCAAACATGATAGTTCCTATATTTGAATGTTCCCCTTGAGACATTTCCGGTATAAGCTCTTCTATTACAACGTAAATCATAGCGCCGGCCGCGAAGCTCAGAAAATAGGGAAGGACAGGCACGATAAAAGGAGCGGCGATTATTGTAAGAAATGCTCCTATCGGTTCAACTATTCCCGACAATGCGCCGTATAAAAAAGCTTTTCCGCGGCTCACTCCCTCAGAGCGAAGCGGCATTGAAATTATCGCTCCTTCAGGGAAATTTTGGATGGCTATTCCTATGGAAAGAGCGGCGGCAGCCATAGCGTTTATCTGTATATTTCCCGATAAGTATCCGGCATAGACAACTCCCACCGCCATACCCTCAGGAATGTTATGCAGGGTTACTGCCATTAAAAGCATAGTAGTTTTTTTTAGATGGCTTTTCGGTCCTTCTGCCTGAGAGCTGTTCATATGAAGATGCGGAATTACATGATCCAATATAAGCAGAAAGGCGATGCCTCCTAAAAAACCTACTGCAGCCGGAATAAATGCCATACGCCCCATTGATTCCGAGTAATCCATTGATGGTATCAAAAGGCTCCATACAGACGCAGCGACCATAACCCCGGCAGCAAATCCGGTTAAAGCTCTCTGAAGCATTGGATTCATGGCTCTGCGCATGAAAAGCACACATGAAGATCCTAAAACTGTGCCGATAAAGGGAATCAAAATCCCGTTTAATACTTCAAGCATCATTTTCTCCTTATTTTAGTATTTACTGCATGGAAAAAGAGGTTACGGAGTAACCGGCTTTAATAACATCGCTTCTTAATGTCATTTCGGGCAGTTTGTTTTTCATGTGTACAAGTGCGGTATTATTTTTTAAATCAACCTCCGCCCATACGCCGTCTTCAGAATTTAAAGCGTTTTCCACGCGTTCCTTGCAGTGCTTGCAGGTCATGCCGCTGATTGTGATAGAGGCGGTATACGGATAATGAGACATATCCTTGTCATTAACGCGTACCTTTTTCTCTTTATAACCTCCGGCTCCGCAGCAGCCGGAAGCGATTTTTTTAGCATAGCTTTTGACAGCAATTATTGCTATGATCAATAAAATTAAAATAATAACGGCTGTTCCCATATTTAAAACTCCTTACTTAATGTTAATTTAGTTATGTAATTCTAACTATACTTAGAAATTAAATATGATAGTTAATTTGAACTAACTCATTTATTATTTTATCACTTTTCTTCTTTAATGTCAATCCTTTTAAAAAAGTTTATAACGATTATTTTTTTCGTCTCCATTTTAGCAGTAATGCTGAATTTATAATGACCAAGAAAGAACCCGCATTATGCACCAAAGCTCCGACAACAGGATTTAAAATACCTGATACAGCAAGGAGTATGGCAATAAAATTAAGGGACATTGAAAATGTCAGATTGCATTTAATAGTTATCATCATTCTCTTTGACAAAGCCAGTAAATGCGGTAATTCTTTTATTTCATCATCTACTAAGGCAATATCTGCGGCATCTACAGCTATATCGCTTCCTATTTTGCCCATTGCTATTCCAACGTTTGCTTTTTTTAAAGCCGGAGCATCATTAATACCATCGCCTATCATACAAACTGCCTGATTTTTCTTTTGATAATAATCGATCCAATTTAATTTGTCTTCCGGCAAACAGTTTGAATGTACTTCATTTATCCCTACTTGCTTTGCAATATTTTCTGCGGTGTTTTTGTTATCTCCGGTAAGCAGAACAGGCTCAGCACCAAGCTTCATAATACTTTTTATCATTTTAAGGCTTTCAGCGCGCAGTGTATCGGAAAGGACTATAAATCCTGCTAATATCGAATCAACGGCAATATAAATAACTGTAGAGCCTTTGGATATATATTTTTCTGAGTGGTTAAGAATATCATTAGTTAAATCAATATTATTTTCTGAAAGTAGTGTTTTATTTCCCGCAATTACTTTATGCCCTTTTACATTTGATGATACGCCTCTTCCGGGTATCATTTCAAAATGTTCCGAATCAAGTTTATAGTCATTGTACTTCTGTTTAAAGCTTTTAACGATAGCCTTTCCGAGAGGATGCTCAGAATATTGTTCTGCAGCGGCGGCAAACGCGAACACATCTTCTTCAGAATATGTGCCGAAGGTTTGTATTGCGCTTACTTCGGGCGTTCCATATGTTAATGTACCTGTTTTATCAAATGCGATTTTAGAAGCATAGGCAAGCCGTTCTAAGGCATCGCCTTCTCGAACGAGAAAACCATGCTTTGTTGCATTCCCGATTGCTGCCATTATGGCGGTGGGAGTGGCTAATACCAGAGCACAAGGACAGAACACAACTAAAATTGTAACAGCTCTTATTATTTCGCCGCTTATCAGCCAAGTTAAGGCAGCCGCAGTGAGTGCTATTACAACTATCCAGGTTGCCCATCTGTCGGCAAGCCTGACGATTTTTGCTTTACCTGCATCTGCTGACTGTACCAGCTTTATCATCCGCTGAATAGAACTGTCGCTGCCTACTTTTTCGGCGCGCATTTCAAAAGCGCCGAACTGATTTACTGTACCGCTTGAAACATTGTCGCCCTCAGTTTTATCCACCGGAAGAGATTCTCCTGTCATAACAGCCTGATTTACAGATGTTTGACCGGATATGATCACACCGTCTACAGGAATGACTTCGCCGGGAAGGACACGAATTATATCTCCGATTTTGACATCCTCTGATGGTATTATTTTTTCAGTTTTATTTAGGATAATTCTTGCGGTTTGGGGAGTAAGATGTACCAGCTTTTCAATGCCCGCTCTGGCTTTTGCAACAGTTAAATCTTCGAGTAAAGCTCCGAGCTGCATAATAAACGCTATCTCACCCGCAGCAAAATGCTCTCCTATACATATTGATGCAATCAGAGCAAGTGATACAAGCACATCAGCTTTAATATCAAACTTGCTTATTAAGCCGATTATTGCTTCTATGATAATTGGAATGCCGCATAAAATTATAGCGATCCATGCAGCGTTAAACGGCAGATGTATGAAATCAAACATACTGAATATAAGAGAAACTGCCGATATTATAAGAAGAGCTATATCCTTTTTTATTCCTCCAAGATCTAAAAATTCTTCGACCTTATTAAAAAATTTATTCATAAAAAAACCTCCTGACTTATACCTATAGGGGTATATGTATATTATACTATTGTAAATATATTTTGTCAAGCGGTAAATAAAAAGCTGCTAAAACAATTTTAATGTTTTAACAGCTTCTATTATTACATATTTGCGAACCGTTCCACAGCCTTTGTAAATTTTTCAATCGTTTTATCAGCATCTCCGTGCTCTATTCCGTCACGTACACAATGCTTGATATGTCCCTCGAGGACAACCTGACCGGCCTTATGCAATGCGGATTTAGCCGCATTTATCTGGGAAAGAATATCCTCGCAGGGTATATCTTCATCTATCATTCTGTCAATAGCCTGTACTTGACCTATAATTTTTTTTAATCTGCGGTGCAGATTGTCCGCATCCATACATTGACGCATTGTTTGACCTCCGATATATTTAGATATATATATTATACGCTTAATATTTATTTTTGTCAATATATGAACAGCGCCGCATTTTAATGTGATTGGGTCTTTTTATATATTTTTATCAGTATAACAGCCCCTACAGCAGTACATATAAGTTCAGTAGACGGGAATGCGAGCCATACGCCTGTTATTCCGAGCATTGCAGACATTGCAAATGCAAGAGGAATTATTACAAGCCATCCGCGCATACAGGAAATCACATGAGCCGGAACAGGTGTTTCCGTAGAAGTGAAGAATGCTGATACTATAATATTGAATCCTGCAAACACACATCCGATAAAATATAGCTTCATTCCATATACTGCCGTACTTTGAAGCAATGTGTTGCCCTCACTGTTAAATATGGAGGCAATCGGATCAGCACCAAAGAATACAGCGGAATAAATAGCGGCAGAAAGTATCACAACAGCACATAAAGCGTAATTTAATAAATACTTTGCGTTTGACATATTATTGTTTCCGTATTCTCGGCTTATAAGCGGCTGTACTCCTTGAGCGATACCTGTATATATAGCTATTGCAACAAGTGAAATATTAGCGATTATACCGTATGCTGCTACTCCTGTGTTGCCCATGATTTTCAAAATAATAGCGTTAAACACGATTATTACTATGCCTGAGGAAAATTCGGTAATAAGAGATGGGAATCCAAGGGATAGTGATGAAAGTGTTTCTTTTATGTTAACCGTCGTCTTCTTAAATCCGAATTTGTTATTATGCCTTAAGAAATGAAGCGACAATACCATTATGCTTATAACAGGAGCCAGTCCGGTTGCAAATACCGCACCGAATATTCCCATTTGACATGGGAATATAAATATATAATCCAATATAACATTTGACAAGCTTCCGGTAAGCATTGCAGCCATGGACAGCTGCGGATTGCCGTCATTTCTGACAAAGCATATAAGTATGTCATTCATCATAAATGCCGGAGCAAACAATAATATCACCTTTAAATAGGTATTTGTCATTACAAAAACTTCCGTATCTGCACCGAGCATAGCAGTAATATTTTTTGAAAAAATAAGTCCCGCTGCAACAAATACCGCGGCAAAGAGTGCGGCTGTATAAAGTATATTTGTAAATGTTTTATCTGCGGCGGCATTATCACCCTTGCCTCTGTAGATAGAATATTTGGTAGCAGCACCCATTCCAAGCATAAGTCCTGTACCGTGAATAAAGTTGTATATCGGTATTGCAAGGTTTAATGCTGCAAGACCTGATGTACCAAGCCCCTTTGACACAAAGAATGTATCAGCTAATATGTAACATGAAAGACCTATCATGCCGGCTATATTAAGCGACACATATTTTAAAAATTCTGTTAATCTTCTCTTGTTTTTCATAACGACCTCCAAATAAAAAACGCTGGAAGTTCGTATCTTCAAAGGCCTACTGATACGAATCCAACGTTCGGTTTTCTTACCCGGCGGCAAGATATATTAATTTAACGAGAATATTATAGCATATAAAAACATTTGAGTCAAGAGCTTTTAATAAAATAATCGTATTCCCCTTACTGTATTGTATGATTATCAGATATTCATTTTGACTGCTCAAACAGCCAATCTCTTACAGCCGGAATTTTGTAACCATAATTAAATGATGCGTTATGCTCCATACCTTCGCCGTCTTTTAAAACAGTTCCTTTTTCAAAACGTATCATATTCGCATCATAGCCCATTGCAATAAGCGCTTCGGCTGCTGTGCTCTGTTCATCCTCAGTATCCTGAGCACTCCATGTTCCATAGCTGTAGCTTATACCGTCTGCATCAAACATCTCTTTAACTTCATCCTGTCCGCCGGAAGCTTTTTCATCACCGCCGGCTGTGATATAAAAGAATTTTTGGTTTTCGAGCGGCTTTAACTGCGATATATCCCACTGTCCGGATACAAATAATGATGCGGCAAACAGATCAGGGTACTTAGAATTAAGATACAATGACGTCATGCATCCCATTGACTGACCTGTTGTGTATAAGCGGTTGGTATCTATACTATAATTTTCGGTAAGATAATTAATAAGTTTAACGGCAGTTTCTATTTCCTCGGACGTATTCCAGTTATCATCTACAACTATTTCTGAAAATGCAGGTACAAGAACAAATGATTTATGTTTTTCCTGCTCTTCATCAGTTACCCATATATCAGCGCCGTAATATTGCTCAACAATTTCTTTTGCACTCTTGCTTGCGCCGGATGCGTCGGGGATATACATGAGCATAGGATACTCCTGACTCTCATCGTAGTCTTCCGGAATATATAAACTATATTCCAGAGAAATTCCAGATTCCTCATCCTCAAATGTAAATTGAGCAAATTTGTCTGCACCTTCATTTATAACACTAACTATCTCCGGATCTGTTTCAATATTAGCCTGACGGTCTCCTTGTGTTCCCATTGCAAAACCGTTATTGCCTGCGCCCATAGGACCGCCCTTCCTTTCTGTTTCAATTGTAATAAGATTTGCTTCTTCGTTCCATTCGACTTTTGCACCCATATTTTTGGAAATAAATCTTAAAGGAACAAAGGTTCTGTCATCAACCACTTGCGCCGGTACATCGAGCGTAACATTTTCATTATTTACAACTGCTGTGCTGGAATTTACGGTCAACAAAATTTCATCATTTAATCCCTTAATTTCAACTGTTTGGTTTTCACCGTCCCAGCTTACTTCGCATCCTAAGCCTTCCGCTATTGCACGTATTGGGATCAGAGTTATATCATTTTCAATATACGGCATTACATTGTCATATTTTGAAAAATCAACAGCTTCGCCGTTTATATTTACTGTAACAGAATTATTGTTTTCCGCTGATACAGCCGCCATGCTTAAAGTCATTGCAGCTGTTAAACATAAAGATACGATTTTTTTTGTTTTCATTTAAAACAATCCCCTTTCTATTGCTTATCCTATTTATTTGGAACTATTAAGGAAGCTGCCATAACCTGTGCTTTTTTATTTAATACAGGAGGGCGATACTAAAATGGAAGAACAAAAATCACTTGCTAAAATGGGAACGAAGCCTGTTGGTTCTCTTATGCTGTCACTGGGAGTACCTATGATAATATCAATGGTATTGCAGGCTTTGTATAACATTGTGGACAGCGCATTTGTTTCAAATATGTCTGAGGGCGGAGAAATGGTAACACTTGCATTCCCGGTACAGATGCTTATGGTTGCCGTCAGCGTTGGTACCGGAGTTGGCGTGAACGCGCTGTTATCAAAAAATCTTGGTATGGGAAACAAGAAAAAAGCAAATTATGTGTCCGGAAATGCGATTTTTCTTGGCTTGATAATTTATGCGCTATGTCTTTTATTCGGTTTGTTCGGAGTAAATACATATATATCTACACAAACAAGCAATCATGAAATTTATGAAATGGCTGTGGACTATCTGCGTATATGCAGTGTGATGTCGATGGGTACGGTATTTTTTGCTATATTTGAAAAGACACTTCAAGCAACGGGTTTGTCTATATATTCTACTATTGCTATGATAACAGGAGCAGTTATGAATATTATACTTGATCCGATTTTTATATATGGACTTTTCGGATTGCCTGCAATGGGTGTGAAAGGAGCAGCGTATGCAACGATTATCGGTCAGATTGCATCGGGTGCATTAGGATTTATATTCCATATAAAATATAATAAAGCAGTTAAGACCGGTATTAAATATTTAAAACCATCCGGAAGGATTATCAGGGAAATATATGCTATAGGATTTCCGGCAATTATAGCTCAGGCTCTCATGTCGGTAATGACATATGGATTTAATATTATATTGGTTCGTGTTGACGAGGCGATGGTTACGGCATACGGTTTATATTATAAAATACAGCAGTTCATTTTGTTTGCGGCATTTGGTCTTAGAGATGCAATAACTCCAATTGTTTCTTTTAACTATGGTATGAAATCTAAAAGCCGCGTAAAGGACGGAGTTAAATATGGAATAATATATACGTTTATAATTATGGTTATAGGAATAATATTGCTTGAATGCTGTGCGTCACCGCTCTCAAAGATATTCGGATTGTCCGGAACAACACAGGATTTATGTGTCAGTGCAATGCGCATAATTTCTACAAGCTTTATTTTTGCCGGACTTAATGTTGCATTTCAAGGTATTTTCCAAGCACTTGAAGGCGGAATTGAGTCATTTGTAATTTCTATATGCAGACAGCTTATATTCGTGCTTCCTGTAGCTTGGGGATTTTCACTGCTTGCGATGCAGTCAATGGATAACGCATGGCTTGTATGGTTGACATTCCCGATAGCAGAATTTATTTCGGCGGTTATAGCTTGTATATTTATGAGAAAAATTTACAAAAAGAAAATTAATGTGTTGAATTAAGCTGTAAATGATAGTGGGGCTGTCGCATAAGACAGCCCCGTACATTAAATCATTCTCCTAAGATGGCTATTTCGGAAATATGGCAGTAATTCTTTTCCGGATCGGTTGCACCGTCGCCTTTATACTTTATATAGCGGGCCTTAACGCTTGTATCAAACATGAATTGTTCAAATTCATCGCTTTCTCCGGTATTCTGAGATTTCTCCAAAGCCTCATTCCATGTTTTGCCGTCTTCGCTGTATTCAATTGTGAACGGATAAATTCTTTCATTTCCTTTCCAGCAGGCGATCGAAACGCCGCTTACCGTCTTTACAGAGCCTAAATCAAGTATAAGCTCGCTCGGACCATAGTTTGACCAGCGGGTTGACATATCGAGATCAACTGCGCCCTGCTCAAGATTTCCGTCATTTCCGGTAGCCTCAACAGCGAATACGTCGAGCTGATTATCATAATATTTTTCTCCGACAGCATTAAGCGCTATTTGTTCGGTTTTTGACGGAACAGGAGCCGATAATATTTCATTTTTCTGAGCCGCGGCTTCTTCATCTGTGTAAGTACAGTCAATATCGCTTATAACGATAAGTCCGTCATTCCAATAAACCTTTTGTCCGAACGCCTCAGAAATGGCTCTCAATGGCACCATAGTTCTGTCATTTGTTATAATCGGAGCAGTTTCCAATGTATTTTCCTTATCATTTACGCTGTATGTTGTATTTCCTATATTCATTTTTATAACGTCGCTGCCTTTGGTTATAGTAATTAGTTGCTGTTCTTCTTCCCATTCAACATCGGCTCCAAGACTTTCCGATATAAAGCGTATAGGAACAAGCGTTCTTCCCTCATCTGAAACATAAGGAACAATATCAGTATTATCATTGTCGACTCTTACAGGCGCACCCTCAATAAGAGCCGTCGAACAATCTGTAACAAGCTTTATGCTTTCACCGGTATATAGATCCTCTATATTCCATGTTTTCTTATCAAGGTCAGGATTTGTGACTTTTTCGCCGTCCTGCATTACATACATCTGAGGAACAGGAATAGTTTCCGTATCATATCCGAGATAGTAGCTCAGATGAGTGGGCTGATTGTAGCAGGTATTTTGAAGGGCAACATGGTTTCTGTATTGTCCGTCAGACATAAGCGTTGGTATGCGGTAGCCGGTGGGGATAGTTGTTGTGTATATTCTCAGCGCACTCATGTCATTGAGCGGATAGATTGTTTCTTCCCTCCAGTCTCCGATGATATCGGCTGTAATTGATGGATTTGCCTTTGTTCCGTTCACAGCATAAGCCCCGGAGGCGGTGAAGATCGTATCCGTTTTCATCGTGTCATGATTCCATTTACTTATATAAATACCGTCCTGGACCTCGCGTCCGAGATCTCCGTCCCACCAGTTAAGGAAGTTTGCGGACATTGTATAGTCTGTTGATATAACGTTGCCTTTTGCATCTGTAAGAACGCCTGCCGCTGACCAGCACTCATCTCCCGCATAATTTGGATCGATATCTGCTGCCGCTGCACGTCCGTTATCAAAACCACGCTGCTTTTCTGCAAATAAAATTTCACCTGTACGAGCGTCACGGAGATCATAGCTGTACTCGGCTTTTGTATCCTCATGACAGGAGAAAACCTCAAGTCCCGGTCTGTCCGGATCAATATCCGCAACGTGCTGCGCATCTCCGTGACCAAGTCCGGTGGAATACATGGGTGTTCCGTCGTGGTCGACAGTGAGCGAACCGTATATAATCTCGTCGCAGCCGTCATAATCAATGTCCGCAAGAGACATGGAATGATTGCCTTGACCTATGTTTTCATTATTATGCTCTTTGGTGTCATAAACCCATTTTTTTACGATTTTTCCGTCCTCAAGATTATATGCGGCAATTACGGTGCGTCCGCCCAAAGGACCTTCAGAACCTGTATAATAGCCCCGGCAGAAAATAAAGCTTGTTGTTTCGCCGTCAAGAGTGCCTATTCCGGCAAGATAACGTTCAGAGCGGTTTCCATAGCCGTCTCCCCAGTCTGTTTGGTCATATCCGTTGCCCGTGGTCTGCGGGTCATAATCTATAGTATCTATAACAGAGCCGTCTTCACCGTTAAATGCGGTAAGATAAAGCGGTCCCTGAAGATTCTTTCCATCATTCAAAATAGCCCAGTTTTTATCTTTATCACCTATGACCGTTCCGTCTCCCGCTATTGTTCCGTCTGCGGTTCTGCATACCATTTCGGCTTTTCCGTCGCCGTCAAAATCGTATACCATGAATTGAGTGTCATGAGCGCCTGCGCGAATATTCGGGCCCATATTTATGCGCCACATGAGCGTTCCGTCCTGCTTGTAAGCGTCAATAATACATTCGCCGGTAAAGCCGGTCTGGGCGGCATCCTTTGCGTTCGACGGATCCCATTTTAGAATAATCTCATATTCACCATCACCGTCAAGGTCTGCGACTGAAGCATCACCCGCACTGTACGAATATTTCTCGCCATTTACTTCATTATCATCCGGCTTGCTTATTTTAATATCCTTGTATGCGTTTTCCCATGCTGTAACAGCATCGCACTTTTCGCCTTCAACTCCGTCTATGACCGGAGCTACCTGATATTTAGCCCCGTCTGTAGGATTTATATCAGTATAGTTTGTGGCGTTAAGCGGGGAAGAATTCATAAGCTCACCGTCTTTATATAGGTTGTAAAGAGTCTGTGAACTTTCAGTACCGAGCCAGCGCCATGATATGAATACATATGAATCCAGATTTACAGCTACAAGTCCGCGGTTCATATTTTCAAGTCTGCGCTGTATATTTGGACGCGAATCTATAAGAGCTTGTGTTTCCTGTGCGCTTTCTGTA
Source organism: uncultured bacterium (assembly GCA_905215805.1). Taxonomy (GTDB): domain Bacteria; phylum Bacillota; class Clostridia; order UBA1381; family UBA1381; genus UMGS1958. The sequence goes on from CAJMRL010000001.1 coordinate 287,891, forward strand.
TAGTCACCTATTTTAAGAGAGTCACCTGCATTAAGAGCCGGTTCCTCAGCAAATACGGAAAGCTGCGAAAACATTGCAATACATATCGCTGCTGTTATAAGCTTATTTTTTTTCATTCTCTTTTCTCTCCTCTCATTACTCATGAAAAAGTGCTTATAAAATAAATCATATAAAATAATTATATCATCAGACAAAAAAATGTACAAGAGATTTTATAAAAAATGTCTGCAATTTATACAAATCACACCGATAAATGAAAATTAAGTCATAGTTACTTGAAAACATGCTCAAAAAGTGTTAAAATAACTAAGATAAATGTGTTGCTGCAAGGCAGTGTAATGGAGGATTCAGATGTCGCATAATAATCAGAAAAAAATAGCCGTTATAAATGATTTGTCCGGCTTTGGACGCTGCTCGCTTACTGTAGAGCTTCCTATAATATCGCATTTAAAGGTTCAGTGCTGTCCTGTACCAACATCTATTTTTTCTAACCATACCGGTTTTGAGCATTATTATTTTGATGATTATACAGATAGAATGATACCGTATACCAATGAATGGAAAAGACTTGGACTTGAATTTTCAGGGATATGTACCGGTTTTTTAGGTTCGCATGAGCAGATACAGATAGTTGAAAAGTTTATCAAGGATTTTAAAACACCTGATACTATTGTTACTGTTGATCCGGTCATGGGAGATTACGGAAAACCATACCCGATATATACTCCGGAAATGTGTGCGGATTTAAAAAGCCTGCTTAAATATGCGGATATACTTACACCAAACCTTACAGAGGCATGTATTCTGACAGGACGAGATTATGTCAAGACAGGTTCGTCTGATAAGGAGCTTTTGGAAATCGCTCAGCAGCTTTGCTCGATGGGACCGCAAAAAGTAGTAATAACAGGAGTTCCGGAGGGTAATTTTCTTAAAAATGCAATGTGTGAAAAAGGGAAGAACGCAAGAATCATAGCAAGAAGCAAGATAGGGGAGAGCCGTTCGGGAACAGGCGACGTGTTCACGGCGATAATAGCGGCGGATGCAGTAAACGAAGTGCCGTTTTACCGTTCGGTAACAAAGGCGGCGGAATTTATTGTTGAATGTATAAGGCGTTCTGTTGAAATGGATATACCTGTAACGGACGGAGTGCCGTTTGAAGAGGTACTGTATAGGCTTGACGCTAATTGACAATACAAAAGGGCTGTCGCTTTTAGCGCAGAGCGTTTAAAGACTGTAAAAGCCTTTAAACTACGAACAGAACTCACCTCTCGATGTACACAAAGTACACCTTCGGGTGAGTTCTGTTCGTTCTGCATCTAAAATCGAGCAGCCCTATGAGTTTTTTTATGTGACAACCTCATATGTGAAAACATTTATTTCACATCAATTAAACAATATCAACTGCGACTTTTTTGTTTTCTTTGCTTGCCGCAGCTTTAACAACGGCTCTTATCGCTTTAGCGATTCTGCCCTGCTTACCGATAACCTTACCCATATCGCTTTCTGCGACTCTAAGCTCAAGAGTTATCGTATCATCCTCGTTATCAATCTGAGTCACCGAAACGGCTTCAGGATTGTCAACGAGAGCCTTGGCGATTGTTTCCAAAACTTCATTCATGATTCTGACCTCCGTCATTAGATAATGTTGGACTTCTTCAAGAGAGCCTTAACAGTATCTGTCGGCTGAGCACCGTTGCTTAACCACTTCTTTGCTGCCTCAGCGTCAATTTTTATTTCAGCCGGATCTGTAAGCGGATTAAAAGTACCGATTTCCTCGATAAATCTTCCATTTCTGGGGTATCTTGAATCTGCAACAACTACTCTGTAAAAAGGAGCCTTCTTAGCACCCATTCTTCTTAATCTGATCTTAACCATCGTTAATTTCACCTCCTGCAAAGATTTTGTATATTTAAGTGATAAAACTTAATACCTTATTTATAAAATGATTATTTGTTTTTTCTCAGACGCTTGAGCATTTTGGACTGCTTTGAGCCGCTGAGCTGCTTCATCATTTTCTGCATTTGCTCAAACTGCTTCAAAAGCTGATTTACGTCCTGAACCCGCGTACCCGAACCTTTAGCGATACGTATTTTTCTGTTTGCGCCGATTATTTTAGGATTTTGCCTTTCCTTTGGAGTCATAGACTGTATTATAGCTTCGGTATGCAGCATCTTTTTTGCATTTTCCTCGGTGTCCACTGCATCAAGCATTTTTTTATCCACTCCGGGAAGCATTCCTAATATCTGAGAAAATGAACCCATTTTCTTTATCTGCTTAAGCTGCTCAAGGAAATCCTCCAAATCAAACTGCTGCTTTCTTATTTTAGCTTCAAGCTCAACAGCCTTTTTTTCGTCAATGGTTTCCTGTGCTCTATCGATAAGAGTGAGTACATCTCCCATTCCCAGAATTCTTGACGCCATTCTGTCCGGATGGAACTGCTCCAGATCTCCGAGCTTTTCTCCGACAGAAGCATATTTTATCGGCTTTCCCGTAACCTGCTTTACCGACAGCGCCGCACCGCCGCGAGTATCACCGTCAAGCTTTGAAAGAATAACTCCGGAAATATTAAGCTTAACATTAAATGTCTTGGCAACCGTAACAGCATCCTGACCTGTCATAGCGTCAACTACGAGAAGAGTTTCCTTAGGATTTGTTTCGAGCTTTATTCTCTGAAGCTCTACCATAAGCTCCTCATCTATATGCAGTCGGCCCGCCGTATCCAAAATAACCGGATCGTTTCCGTGCTGTACAGCATACTTAACAGCCTCAGACGCAATAGTTACAGGGTCAACATCCGTACCCATCGAAAAAACAGGAATATTTATCTGCTTACCCAAGACCTCAAGCTGCTTTATAGCTGCCGGACGGTATATATCGCATGCAACCATAAGAGGACGTTTTCTCATGGTCTTTGATAAATTCAGCGCCAGCTTTGCTGTTGCCGTAGTTTTTCCGGCACCCTGCAAGCCGCACATCATAAATACTGTCGGCGGCTTCTGTTCAAATTCAAGCTGAGAAACCTCTCCGCCTATCATTTGAGTAAGCTCTTCATTAACTATTTTAACAAGCTGCTGTGCCGGAGTAAGAGATTCCATGATCTCTGCGCCCAGCGCTTTTTCTGAAATTACATTCACAAATTCCTTAACAACCTTGAAGTTTACATCCGCCTCAAGCAGAGCCAGCTTAATTTCGCGCATTGCGTCTTTTATATCCTTTTCGGTAAGCTTGCCCTTAGAGCGCATTTTTTTAAACACGTCCTGCAGCTTATCGCCTAAGCTTTCAAATGCCATGATCCCGGCTCCTTTCGTTAAAGTTCGTTAAGCACCTCGCGCGAAAGCTGTTTAAGCTTTTCCGCCGCGCTGCCCGTAATTTCAAGTGTGTCTATAATCTTGTCCATTTCGCTTATTCGGCTTCGGATCTCAAGAAATCTCCCGGCAAGCCCGAGCTTTTCCTCGTATTCATTAAGCAGCCGCTCACCGCGTTTTATCGAATCTCTTACGCCCTGACGGCTTATCCCGATCTCTTCGGCAATTTCCGAAAGCGATAGATCTTCGTTATAATACAAATCAACGGTATCTCTTTGCTTATCGGTCAAAAGCTGACCGTAAAAATCCATAAGCATGGACATAGTAAGATTTTTTGTCATGTTCAACACCTCTGTAAAGGTCTATGCCTTGACACCTGAATTATTATACAGTATTTTACCCTTTTTGTCAAGAGGTTATTACTTTTTTTGTTATGAAATTTATGATTGCTAATTATGTTTTTTTGTATAATTTGACAAACAAAAACAACCGCGCGTAATGGCAGGGGGTCGTAAGAAAGTAATATCGTATTTTTGTAGGAACGGCATGGCTTCGGTCATGCCGTTTCCTCTTTCATCAGTTCATTCAGCGGGATAAAGCCCACAAGGTCATAGGAAATGCGGATGTTCTGCCGCCGTTTGCCGCTGCTCTTGTCGGGAGCTTCAATATAAACTCCCTTGACAAGTTCCCGCAGAGCATAGGGGGTAAGCTCGTCCAAGTCCTTGTATTTGTGTACCCTCTGAATAAACTGCTCCAAGTTTTCAATCTGTCGTTCCTGTACTTCAATATCCTGCTGCAAGGTCTGGATTTCCACTTTAAGCTGTTCCTGCTCGGTTTCGTAGCTTCTGCTCATCATGGCAAACCGTTCATCGTTTATGCGTCCCGCCACATTGTCCTCATAGATACGGATGAACAGGCGGTCAAGCTCTCCCATGCGCCGCTGCGCCTGTTCCAGACGCTTGACGCTTGCACAGATTTTTTCCTCGCTGGACAGCAGGAGCTTGTGTTCCATAACTGCCCGGAAGTGCTTCTCATACCGTGTCGCATAGAAGATGACCGCTTTCATGTGCATCCAGACCAAATCTTCCAGAACAACCGCCCGGATAAAGTGCGCCGAACAGCTTCCAGTGTTGCTTCGGTAGTTGGCGCATACAAAGTGATCCTGCCGCTTCTCAAAGTAATTGGTGGTGCAGTACCGCATTTTCGCTCCGCAGTCAGCACAGTAAACCATGCCGGAGAACAGGCTGCTCTTGCCTGTTTTCGTTCTGCGGTGTCGCTGTTGGCGGATCTCCTGCACCTTGTCAAAGACTTCCTGCTCGATGATCGCCGGATGGGTGTTGTAGAAAACCGCCTGTTTGTCAAGTGGCGTTTCCCGCTGCTTTTTATCCCAGATGGAATTGGTGTAGGTCTTGAAATTGACCGTACAGCCTGTGTATTCCCGCCGTTCCAGAATATGAACAACGGTGTTGGTGTTCCAATGGTAGGGATCATCGGTTTCGGGGCTTGGCGTTTTGATGCCCGCCCTGCGCTTGTAAGCGGTGGGGTTAAGCACCTTTTCCTCCTGCAAGAGTTTTGCGATCTGCATCGGTCCCCGTCCCTCCATGCACAGCTTGAAGATACGCTTTATTACCACTGCCGCCGCTTCGTCCACGATCCACTTGGTTTTGTCCTCCGGGTCTTTGAGATACCCGAACGGAACATTGGTTGTCAACGGTACGCCACGCTCACCCTTTGCTTTCTGCACAGCTCGGATTTTGCGGCTTGTATCTTTTGCGAAAAATTCATTAAACCAGTTTTTAATACCGGCAATATCGCTGTCTGTGCTGTTTGGGTCGATGGTGTCAAAGTGGTCGTTGATGGCAATATACCGCACATTGTATTTCGGGAAAGTGAAGTTGATATAAAGCCCGGTCAGCGAGGAATTTCGTCCCAGTCTGGATAGGTCTTTGGTGATACAGACTGCCACCCGTCCCGCTTCAATTTCCGCAAGCATGGCTTGGAAGCCGGGGCGGTCATATAATGAGGTGTGATAGCGATAGCGGCAAAAAGCTAATAAAATCAATGGTTTTGCGGACAGCGGATAGACAGGGAATGTGTTAAAAACTGAATACGCACACAAACGGCGTTACCTTAACCCCTTTGGGGGAGAAAGTAACGCCGTTTTTTTATGCCCGCAGGAAAGGAGGTGCAGCCGGAATGTATTTCACAAAGGGCAAGCAGCGGGCGTTTGAATTGCTCATGCAGCAGAAGCCGGGATTTGACCGCTATCAATCCGGTTGTGCCGGAGATGATGAAGATTGCGGCACTTGCCGTTTCTACCGCCCCGGGTGGAAATATGAGTTTTGCGTTTTCAAAGAGTGTCCCTATTGCCCCGGCAAAAGGACGCGGAAAACGCACGCCAGCATGGACAAATAGACGGGCAAAAGCCCTTGTGCCATGCGGCTTTGCAGACGCGAAAACGGCAAAGGGCATATTGCAATACCAAAACAGCCGAAAACGGCTTTCTAATTGTCCACGCATACCAAGAGAGGAAGTGAGGAAATATGGCAGTTTTCAGAGTGGAGCGAAATACGGGATATACCGTTATGAGCAACCACCACTTGCGAAACAAGGAATTGTCCTTAAAGGCAAAGGGCTTGTTGTCGCAAATGCTTTCGCTGCCCGAAGATTGGGATTATACCCTTGCGGGCTTATCCCATATCAACCGGGAGAAGATCGACGCAATCCGCGAAGCGGTAAAGGAACTCGAAAAAGCCGGATATATCGTGCGCAGCCGGGAGCGCGACGAAAAGGGACGCTTGCGGGGCGCAGATTACGTCATATACGAGCAGCCGCAGCCGCGAGAGCCGGAAGCAGCTACCAGCGGCGGACAGCCGCCTATATTGGATTTACCTACATTGGAAAATCCAACATTGGATAATCCAACGTTGGAAAAACCTACGCAGGAAAAACCTACGTTGGAAAATCCAACGCAATTAAATAAAGATATATTAAGTAAAGAACAATCAATTACTGATTTATCAAGTACCGATTCCATTCCTTTCCATTCCCTAAACCCCTTGCCCTTTGCGCATGGCGAAGCGGCTACGCCGCCGGAAAGGAAAAGAACGGAAGCGAAAAGCAATAGCGCAGTAGAGATTTACAGGGAGATTATCAAGGACAATATCGAATACGACCATCTCATTCAAAACTGCAAAATTGACAAAGACCGTTTGGACGAGATTGTTGACCTTATGCTGGAAACCGTCTGCACAGCCCGAAAGACAATCCGTATTGCCGGGGACGACTACCCCGCCGAATTGGTGAAATCCAAGTTTTTGAAGCTGAACAGCAGCCATATTGAGTTTGTTTTGGATTGCATGAGGGAGAACACAACCAAAGTGCGCAACATCAAGCAGTATCTAAAAGCGGTGCTGTTCAACGCGCCGAGTACCATTGACAGCTACTATACCGCCCTTGTCAATCACGACTTATACGGCGGCGAATGAGCATAGCCGCACTTTACCGGGAAAGGAGTTGATACCTTGCAGGAGGAAGTAACCCAAAAAACGATTGCCCTATACGTCAAAGTGGGAAAAGGCGCGGCGCGGCTTACCGAACAGGCGTTACAGAAAGCAATCCAAAAGTTTTTGGAGCAGAAAAGCAAACCCGCGCATGGGAAACAGACCATGCGGCAGCTTATGAAGCAGAACGCGGGTGTTTCCAACATCGAGATCACCGACAGCAATATTAAAGCCTTTGAGAGTACGGCGAAGAAATACAACATAGATTTTTCGCTAAAAAAGGTTAAGGGCGAGCAGACCCGTTACCTTGTGTTTTTCAAAGGCCGGGACGCGGACGTTATGACCGCAGCGTTTCAAGAGTTTTCCGCAAAGAAGCTGAACCGGGAGAAAAAGCCCTCTATCCGCAAAGCCCTTGCCGCTGCAAAGGACAAGGCGAAGCAGCTTAACGCCGCCCGCGACAAGGTAAAGAAAATGGACAGGGGGCGCGAGATATGAAGCAGATCAACTACAAAAAGCTGATACTTCCGAATATCCCCTATGTGTTCTTTGTCTATCTCTTTGATAAAGTCGGACAGGCGGTGCGGCTTGCCCCCGGCGCGGATATTTCTGCAAAGATACTGAATATCACACAAGGATTTTCCGCAGCCTTTGAAAACGCCTTGCCGAGCGTTTACCCGTTGGATTTGCTTGTCGGCATTGTCGGTGCGGTGATTATCCGCTTGATAGTCTATGTCAAAGGGAAAAATGCCCGCAAATACCGCAAGGGCGCAGAATACGGCAGCGCACGTTGGGGAACCCATGAGGATATTGCCCCCTACATCGACCCGGATTTTCAGAACAATATCATTTTGACGCAGACGGAACGGCTTACCATGAACAGCCGCCCGAAGCAGCCGAAATACGCGAGAAATAAAAATGTCGTGGTGATCGGCGGCAGCGGCAGCGGAAAAACAAGGTTTTTCGTAAAGCCTAATTTAATGCAGCTTCATTCTTCCTACGTCTTGACCGACCCGAAAGGCACCGTCCTAATCGAGTGCGGAAAGCTGCTGCAACGGGCAGGCTACCGCATTAAGGTACTGAACACGATAAACTTTCGGAAAAGTATGCACTATAACCCCTTTGTCTATATCCGTAGCGAAAAGGACGTGTTAAAGGTTGTCAATACGCTTATCGTGAATACCAAAGGCGAGGGAGAAAAAAGCGCGGAAGATTTTTGGGTGAAAGCCGAGAGGTTATTATATTGCGCGTTGATTGGCTACATTTGGTATGAAGCCCCCGCCGAGGAAATGAACTTTACAACGCTGCTTGAACTTATCAATGCAAGCGAAGCACGCGAGGACGACGAGGAATACCAAAGCCCCGTTGATCTGCTCTTTGCCGATTTGGAAGAACGCAGCCCCGACCATTTCGCGGTGAAGCAATATAAAAAATATAAATTGGCGGCGGGCAAAACGGCAAAGTCAATCCTTATTTCTTGTGGGGCAAGGCTCGCTCCTTTCGATATTGAAGAACTCCGGGAACTCATGTCCTATGATGAATTGGAACTTGACACATTGGGCGACCGGAAAACCGCGCTTTTCCTCATAATGAGCGATACCGACGACACCTTTAATTTTGTTATCGCTATTTTGCAATCACAGCTTTTTAATTTACTTTGTGATAAAGCGGACGACGAATACAACGGCAAATTGCCTGTTCATGTCCGTTTTTTACTCGATGAATTTGCCAACATCGGGCAGATACCCCGCTTTGATAAGCTGATTGCGACCATACGCAGTAGGGAAATGTCCGCTTCTATCATTCTGCAATCGCAGAGCCAGCTAAAAGCCATTTACAGGGACGCGGCAGAAATCATACTTGATAATGCCGACAGCACCTTGTTTTTGGGAGGACGTGGGAAAAATGCAAAGGATATTTCGGATAACTTGGGACGGGAAACAATCGACAGTTTCAATACTTCCGAAAATCGCGGCACGCAGGTTTCTCATGGACTTACTTATCAAAAATTAGGAAAGGAGTTGATGACACAGGACGAAATAGCAGTTATGGACGGTGGGAAATGTATTTTGCAGCTACGCGGTGTGCGTCCCTTTTTAAGCGACAAATACGATATAACAAAACACCCGAACTACAAATACCTTTCCGACTTCGACAAGAAAAACGCTTTTGACGTGGAACGGTATATGTCTACCCGTCCGGCAATCGTAAAGCCCGATGAAGCCTTCGACATATACGAAATAGATTTGTCCGACGAGGACGCAGCCGCCGAGGAATAACGGCGGCATTTTCATTTTCCATAACATTTTTGAGCCGCACAGCGGCAGAAAGCGAGGTTTATATGGATTTCTTTAACAGCGCAGTTGGTGTATTGCAGACTTTGGTTATCGCGCTTGGCGCAGGTCTTGGCATTTGGGGTGCCATTAACCTCATGGAGGGTTACGGCAACGACAATCCCGGAGCCAAAAGCCAGGGCATGAAGCAGCTTATGGCAGGGGGCGGCGTCGCGCTGATCGGCGGCACCCTTGTTCCCCTGCTTTCTCAACTTTTCGGATAATGCCTAAAACAAATACCACCCGCCGCGCCCTCTCGGAAACGGGAGGGCGCGGGAAAGGAGGGATTAACTTTTGATATGGCAGATGATTGAAGATTGGTTTCGTGGCATTTTGACAGACGGGATATTATCGAACCTCTCCGGCTTGTTTGACAGCGTAAATACAGAGGTTGGAGAAATCGCAACGCAAGTCGGCACGACCCCCGCCGGGTGGAACGCGGGCATATTCAACATGATACGCAGCCTTTCGGAAAACGTCATTGTACCGATTGCGGGTGTTATCATTACCTTTGTCATGTGCTATGAACTAATCCAGCTTGTAATTGAAAAAAATAATCTGCACGATCTCGACACTTGGATTTTCTTCAAATGGATTTTCAAAACCTTTGTTGCGGTGCTGCTGGTAACAAATACTTGGAACATCGTCATGGGAGTTTTTGACGTTACGCAGAGCGTCGTCAATCAGAGCGCGGGGGTTATCATATCCGATACAAGCATAGACGTTACCACCGTCATTACCGACATTGAAGCAAAACTCGACGCTATGAGCGTGGGCGGTCTTTTGGGGTTATGGTTTCAATCCCTCTTTGTAGGGCTTACCATGAAAGCCCTGTCAATCTGCATTATGCTTGTGGTGTATGGACGCATGATTGAAATATACCTTGTAACGAGCGTTGCCCCTATCCCTATGGCAACAATGGTAAATCACGAATGGGGCAGCATGGGACAGAATTACTTAAAATCTTTGCTTGCGCTTGGTTTTCAAGCGTTTTTGATTTTGGTGTGCGTCGGCATTTATGCGGTCTTGATACAGACAATCGCAGCCACCGACGATATATCCGGCGCGATCTGGTCTTGCATGGGCTATACCGTCCTCTTGTGCTTTACCCTGTTCAAGACGGGAAGCCTTGCAAAGAGCGTCTTTTCGGCACATTAAGGGGGTGAGTTATGATTTGAAAATCGGTTTAATCGACGTTGACAGTCATAATTTCCCTAACCTCTGCTTGATGAAGCTATCCGCGTATCATAAAGCAAAGGGGCATACGGTAGAATGGTGGAACGCAAAGGGGCGGTACGACCTTGTATATAAAAGCCGCGTCTTTACGGACACCTATTCCAAAGACACGATAACCGTTACCAACGCGGAACAGGTTATTTTCGGCGGTACGGGCTACGACACGAAAAACCACTTGCCGCCGGAAGTGGAACACAGTTACCCGGATTATTCTATCTACCCGCAGTTTTTCGGGATTGCCTACGGCTTTTTAAGCCGGGGTTGTCCGAGAAATTGCGGGTTTTGCATTGTCAGCAGTAAAGAGGGGCGCAAAAGCGTTAAGGTTGCGGATTTATCCGAGTTTTGGAAATGGCAGCCGGAAATAAAAATCATGGACGCTAATCTGCTTGCCTGTCCCGACCATGAAAATCTCATTGAGCAGCTTATACAGAGCCGCGCATGGGTGGATTTTTCGCAAGGGCTGGATATTCGCCTTGTGAACAGGGATAATGTCAGCCTGTTAAATCGGGTACGGATAAAAGCGGTACATTTTGCATGGGATAATCCCGACGAGGACTTGACCGGGTATTTCCAACGTTTTTTGGATTTGACAGCCATTAAAAGCAGCCGCCAGCGGCGCGTATATGTGCTTACCAACTATGGCAGCACCCATGAACAGGATTTATACCGCGTGAACACCTTGCGGGCTATGGGCTTTGACCCGTATGTGATGATTTACGAGCGTCCAACCGCCCCGCCTGTTACCCGCCATTTGCAACGGTGGGTAAACAACAAGCGGCTTTTCTATGCTGTTCCCCGCTTTGAAGATTACATTCCGGGCAGAAAGGAGGTATGAAATGGCGTATGTAACCGTCCCAAAGGACTTAACAAAAATCAAAAGCAAGGTAATGTTCAACCTTACGAAAAGACAGTTAGTTTGTTTCAGCGCGGCGGTGGCAATCGGACTGCCGCTGTTCTTTTTGGTAAAAGGCAGCGTTGGAACGAGCGCAGCGGCATTGTGCATGGTGCTTGCCATGCTGCCTATGTTTTTGCTTGCCATGTACGAGAAAAACGGGCAACCGCTGGAAGTGATTATTCGGCAATTTGTGGAAGTGAAGTTTCTTCGCCCCAAAGAGCGACCTTATCAGACCAACAATTTTTATGCCGCCCTTGCGCGGCAAGAGCAATTAGATAAGGAGGTACGGGCGATTGTCAAAGGAAAAGAAAAACACCCAAAACGAAAAGCGTAAACTTTCCCGACAGGAAAGAAAACAGATAGATACCCTTATCCGACAGGCAAAGGGCGACGGGAAGCCCCATACGGCGCAGGACAGCATACCGTTTGAGCGAATGTATAAGGACGGGATTTGCCGCCTTGCAAACGGGCGGTATTCCAAGTGCATTGAGTTTGAGGACATCAACTATCAGCTTGCGCAGCCGGACGACAAAACCGCCATTTTTGAAGCCCTTTGCGATATGTATAACTCGTTCGACGCTTCTATCAGCGTGCAGCTTTCCCTAATCAGCCGCCATGCGAACAAGGACGATTTCAAGAACAGTATCACGATTGCGCCGCAGAATGATGACTTCGACAGTATCAGAGCAGAATACACCGAAATGCTTAGGACGCAGCTTGAACGCGGAAACAACGGGCTTATCAAGACCAAGTTTCTCACCTTTACCGTTGAAGCAAAGGACATTAGATCGGCGCGGGCGCGTCTTGCCCGCATTGAAACGGACACCCTCAACCATTTTAAGGTGATCGGCGCGGCGGCGCGGGTATTGGACGGGAAACAGCGTCTTGAAGTGCTGCATGGGATTTTCCACCCGGACGGGGAACGCTTTAACTTTGCGTGGGAATGGCTACCCGCAAGCGGTCTTTCTGTCAAAGACTTTATCGCGCCGTCCTCTTTCCGATTTGGCGACGGGCGAATGTTTCAAATGGGCGGCAAGTTTGGCGCAGTTTCCTTTTTGCAGATCGTCGCGCCGGAACTCTCCGACCGTATGCTTGCCGACTTCATGGACGCGGAAAACGGGATTATCGTCAATCTGCACATTCAGAGTATCGACCACAACGAAGCAATCAAGACGATTAAGCGCAAGATTACCGACCTTGACCGTATGAAAATCGAGGAACAGAAAAAAGCAATCCGCAGCGGCTACGACATGGATATTATTCCGTCCGACCTTGCCACCTACGGCGGGGAAGCAAAAAACCTACTCCGCGATTTGCAGAGCCGCAACGAAAGAATGTTTCTGCTTACGCTGCTTGTCTTAAACCTTGCAGATACCAAGCAGAAATTGGATAACGAAGTATTTGGAGCGGCGGCAATCGCGCAGAAATACAACTGCATTTTGACCCGCCTTGACTACCGGCAGGAACAGGGGCTTATGTCCTCTATCCCGTTGGGGGAAAACCTTATCCATATCCAGCGCGGCTTGACGACCAGCAGCACCGCCGTTTTCGTTCCCTTTACGGTGCAAGAGCTGTTCCAAAGCGGCGAAGCATTGTATTACGGCTTAAACGCCCTTTCCAACAACATGATTTTGTGCGACCGAAAGAAGCTGAAAAATCCCAACGGCTTGATACTCGGCACACCGGGCAGCGGCAAAAGTTTTTCTGCAAAACGCGAAATCACAAACGCTTTTCTTATCACGTCCGACGACATTATCATTTGCGACCCGGAAGCGGAGTATTACCCCCTTGTGGAACGGCTGAAAGGACAGGTTATCAAGGTTTCGCAGAACAGCACACAGTACATTAACCCTATGGATATTAACCTCAATTACAGCGAGGGCGACACGCCCATAGCCTTAAAGAGCGATTTTATCCTTTCCTTTTGCGAACTCATTATGGGCGGCAAAAACGGGCTGGAAGCCGTTGAAAAGACCTTGATTGACCGCGCCGTTATCAGCGTGTACCGCAGCTACCTTGCCGACCCGAAGCCGGAAAATATGCCGGTTTTGGGCGACCTCTACAACGAGATTAGGAAGCAGCCGGAAAAGGAAGCGCAGCGTATCGCGTCGGCGTTGGAACTGTATGTAAACGGCAGCTTGAACCTGTTTAACCACCGCACAAACGTTGACATTCACAACCGCCTTGTCTGCTTTGACATTAAGGAACTCGGCACCCAGCTTAAAAAAATCGGTATGCTCATTATCCAAGACCAGGTGTGGAACCGCGTAACGCTCAACCGCAGCGAGGGCAAGGCGACGCGGTACTACATCGACGAGTTTCATTTGCTCTTGAAGGAGGAACAGACCGCCGCCTATTCCGTCGAGATTTGGAAGCGTTTTCGCAAATGGGGCGGTATTCCGACAGGTATCACGCAGAACGTCAAAGACCTTTTGACGAGCAGAGAAGTTTCAAACGTTTTTGAAAACAGCGATTTTGTGTATATGCTCAACCAAGCGCAGGGCGACCGGGAAATCCTTGCAAAGCAGCTTAACATTTCGCAGCAGCAAATGACCTATGTAACCCATTCCGACGCGGGCGAGGGGCTTATTTTCTATGGCAACGTCATTTTGCCGTTTATTGACCGTTTCCCGCAGGACACAGAACTCTACCGCGTGATGACGACCAAGCCCGGCGAGGTGTCGGCATGAGGATAGAAACGGATAAAATCTATTGCGGCGACAGCTTACAGGTGCTTCAAACCTTGCCGGAAAACTGTATTGATTGTTGCGTAACGTCCCCGCCCTACTACGGCTTGCGGGACTACGGCGCAGACGGGCAGATCGGGCGGGAAGCAACGCCGGAAGAATACGTTTCCCGCATTACGGCGGTATTCCATGAGGTAAAGCGGGTGCTTACGCCGGAGGGCACTTGTTGGCTGAATATCGCGGACACTTATTGCGGCACAGGCAGCAAGGCGCAGCATACGGACCCCAAATACCCCAAAGGCAGGAACGGGCAGCAAGTGGCGGTAAACCACCGCGCCCCCGGCTGCAAGCCCAAAGACCTAATCGGTATCCCGTGGCTTGTCGCTCTTGCCTTGCGGGGCGACGGTTGGTATTTGCGCAGTTCTATCATCTGGTACAAAACAAACCCCATGCCGGAAAGCTGCAAAGACCGTCCGACCCGCTGCTATGAGTATGTGTTTCTGCTCACCAAGTCGAAGAAATATTACTACGATTGGCAAGCAGTAGCCGAGCCGATAGCCCCGGCAACGGCGGGGCGGCTGAAAAGCGGCGTTGGCAAAGGCAACAAGTATAGCGTTACTGTTCCGGGGCAGAACCAGCCGCAGAAAATCAACCGCCCCCGCGAAAAGGGCGCATACGCCGACGAGATGATTTCCCCCGTCCGCAGCCGCCGCAACGTTTGGCAGATCAATAACGTTGCCTATCGCGGCGGGCATTTCGCAGCGTTCCCGCCCAAACTTGCGGAAACGTGCATTTTGGCGGGCTGTCCCGTGGGCGGGATTGTCCTTGACCCCTTTTTAGGCAGCGGCACCACCGCAGCGGCGGCAAAGCACCTTTCCCGCCGCTATATCGGCATTGAGTTAAACCCCGACTATTGCGAACTTGCAAAACAGCGGATTGACGGGAACAGTAAAAAATGAAAGGAAAATGTGCGTATGAAAGATGAACAATATATCATTTCCGAGAGCAGCTACCGTCTGTTGATTTGGGATTTATTTACTATCCTTGTGCAGTATATCAGTTTGGCGCGTCGGCTGTCCGAAGCGGAAACAGAAAAGGACTTTAAGCGTCTGCAACGGGGCGTTGCTAACTATGAAAAATGGGTGTACCGCCGCTTTCGCCGCTGGGGGATTTCCCCAGACTGTAAATCCTTTGCTTGCGACACCTTGCAAAACGGCATTATGGCGCAACACCTTACCCCGCTATCAGATCGTTTTGAGGACGACGCCCGCCTTGACGAAATTGAAGTATGAACAATGCGTTTCCCAGCGAACGCAAGTTGGAGGTGATGAAAATTGAGCAAGGAGCTGAAAGCTCCCGACAAGGTAACGCAGAAAATGACCCGCGACGGGGCGGTTGCGGAAAACCTTACGACGGGCGAAACAACGAGTATCAGCGAAAGGCCGCAGGAGGAAAATTACGCAGCCCCCGCAGGGGCGGCAGC
This sequence comes from uncultured bacterium, assembly GCA_905215805.1. Classification (GTDB taxonomy): domain Bacteria; phylum Bacillota; class Clostridia; order UBA1381; family UBA1381; genus UMGS1958. The sequence continues at coordinate 303,330 of CAJMRL010000001.1, forward strand.
GGAAAAGGCTTTTCAGCATATCGGCGCAGAGGTTGAACGGCAAGCGGCAAAGGGCGCAGAGAAAAAAGCCCTTGACGCGGCGCAGCTAAAAACCCATACGTCCCGCTTGCAGTTTTCCGAAGCGGAACGGGCAACGCCGGAATTGCAGAAATCTATCCGTAAATCCGAGAAAGCGGCAGACCGTTTAGACGCAGCGCGGGCGGCTATCCCCAAGCAGACCAAAATCAAGAAAGAGCGCGTTTTTGACGAAGCGAAAGGCAAGGCAAAGACGCGCCTTTCCTTTGAAAAGACCGATAAGCCCCCAAACGGCAAGTTGCGGCATAACCCCTTATCCCGTCCGGCGCAGGAGTTGAACAGCACCGTACATGGGAAAATCTACGAGGTAGAGAAAGAAAATGTCGGTGTGGAAAGCGGGCACCGGGTAGAACTCGCGGGCGAGAAAGCGGGCGGCATGGCGGCGCGGGCAGCAAAGCGCAGCATACGCAGCCACAAGCTGAAACCCTACCGGGCAGCGGCGGCAGCCGAAAGAAAGGCGGTAAAGGCAAACGCCGATTTCCTCTATCAAAAGGCGTTACATGATAACCCCGCCCTTGCGCACTCTAACCCTCTTTCCCGCTTTTGGCAGAAGCAGCGCATTAAAAAGCAGTATGCAAAGACGCTGAAAGCGGGCGGCAAGGTGAAAAAGACCGCCGAAGCCACCGCAAAGGCGGCGAAGAAAACCGCGCAGGAAACCAAACGGGCAACGTTCTTTGTCGTCCGGCATTGGAAAGGCTGCTTGCTTGTGGGCGGGATTGCCTTTATCGTGCTGCTGCTTTTCGGCGGCTTGTCCTCTTGCTCCCTCTTTGGCGGCAACAGCGGCAGCGGCTTGATTGCGTCGTCCTATCTCTCCGAGGACGCGGATATTACGGGCGCGGAAAGCGCGTATGCCGCTATGGAAGCCGAGTTACAAGATATGCTGGATAACATCGAGCGCGAATACCCCGGCTATGACGAATACCGGGTAACGGCTGACGAGATCGAGCATGACCCGTATGTGCTAATCTCTATTCTCTCCGCGTGGCATGAGGGCGTGTTTACTCTTGATGAAGCGCAAAGCACCCTTGAAATGCTCTTTGAGAAACAGTATATCTTGACCGTTGAGGAAGAAGTACAGGTACGCTACCGCACCGAAACGAGGACGGACAGCGAGGGTAACGAATATGAAGTTGAAGTACCCTATAACTATTACATTCTTCATGTGGATTTGGAAAACTTCAACCTTTCCCATGTCCCCGTCTACATCATGGGCGAAGAACAGCTATCCATGTACGCTATGTATATGTCGTCGCTGGGAAACCGCCCCGATTTGTTCCCGTCGTCCGGCTATGTTTCAAAATACTATGAAAACCCGCCCGCCGATTATGAAGTACCCGCCGCGCTCCTTAATTCCGATGAAAAGTTTGCGCGGCTCATTGAGGAAGCGGATAAATATGTCGGCTTTCCCTATGTGTGGGGCGGCAGCACCCCGGAAACCTCTTTTGATTGCAGCGGCTTTGTGAGTTATGTATTGACGAACAGCGGCCTATACAATACGGGCAGACTTGGGGCGCAAGGGCTTTACAACATTTCAACCCGCGTTTCCAGCCCGCAACCGGGCGACCTTGTGTTTTTCGTTGGTACATACGATACCCCCGGCGTTTCCCATGTGGGGATTTATGTAGGCGAGGACGGGGACGGAAGCCCTATCATGCTGCATTGCGGCGACCCGATACAATACACAAAACTTGATACAAGCTATTGGCAATCCCATTTCTACGCCTACGGGCGGCTAAATTACAACTGATTTGAAAGGAGTAAATGACTATGGCGAACACGAAACTTGACCGTATCGAAAGGGATATTGAGAAAACAAGGGCAAAAATCCTTGAATACCAAAAGAAGCTGAAAGACCTTGAAGCGCAGAAAGTCGAGGAAGAAAACGCGCAGATCGTACAAATGGTAAAGGCGGTACACCTTGACGGGACGCAGCTTGCCGCGTTCCTTTCCGCTTACGCCAGCGGCGAAATCACCTTGCCGCAGCCGGAAGCGGCCTACCCCGCCGAACAGGAGGACAGCGCAGATGAAGAATAAAAAGCTAATCCGAAAGTTTACCGTACTGCTTGCCGCGCTGGTTGTCATGTGCGGCTTTTCTGTTACCGCATACGCGGGCGGCGGCGATGAAAGCGACTTGCCGCCTACCCCCGTAACCGAGGAAACGCCCCCGCCGGAAACCGAGCCGGAGGAAACGACGGGCGGCTATGAGCCGCAGCCCCTTACCCCGGACGGGAATATGTCCCTTGTGGACGATATTACGGGCGAAGCGTCCGGCGACAAGCAGTTTATCACCGTCGTTACCAAAAGCGGCAACTATTTTTACATCATCATTGACCGCGCCGAGGACGGGGAAAATACCGTCCATTTCCTTAACCAAGTGGACGAAGCGGATTTAACCGCCCTTATGGAGGACGGGCAGACCGAAGCCCCCGTTTGTAGCTGCACCGAAAAATGTATTGCCGGAAGCGTCAACACCGCTTGCCCGGTTTGCAGCGTCAACATGGGCGAGTGCGCGGGCGTGGAAGCCGAGCCGGAGCCGGAAGAAACCGAGCAGCCGTCGGAAGAAGAAAAAGGCGGCGGCATGGGTATTCTGCTTGTGGTGCTGCTTGTTGCCGCAGCGGGCGGCGGCGCGTTCTACTACTTTAAGATTTTGAAGCCCAAAAAGGACGCGGCGAAAGGCAGCAGCAGCCTTGACGACCTTGACTTTGACGAGGACGACGAGGAAACGGAAGAAGTCGAAACCGAACAGACCGAGCAGGAGGACGATAATCTATGAAACTTGTAATTGCAGAGAAACCGAGCGTCGGGGCGGCGATTGCCGCCGTACTTGGCGCGACTGAAAAGCGCAGCGGATATTTTGAGGGCGGCGGCTACCTTGTGTCGTGGTGTATCGGGCATTTGATTAGCCTTGCGGACGCGGCCACCTACAATGAGCAGTTCCGTAAATGGAATTACGACGATCTCCCCATTGTCCCGCAGGAATGGCAGTTTGTCATTGCCAGCGGCAAGGAGCAGCAGTTTTCCATTCTCAAAGACCTTATGCACCGCAGCGACGTTACCGAGATTGTCAACGCTTGCGACAGCGGGCGCGAGGGGGAACTCATTTTCCGCTTTGTCTATGAACAGGCGAATTGCAAAAAGCCCTTTTCCCGCCTTTGGATTAGCAGCATGGAAGAAAGCGCAATCCGCGAGGGCTTTTCAAACCTCAAAGACGGACGCGGCTATGACAACCTCTATCAATCCGCGCTTTGCAGAGCAAAGGCCGATTGGCTCATTGGCATTAACGCGACCCGCCTTTTCTCTATCCTCTACCATAAAACATTGAATGTCGGCAGAGTGCAAACGCCCACCCTTGCTATGCTGGTAGGCCGCGACTATGCAATCAGCAGCTTTAAGAAAGAGAAATATTATGTCGTCCGGCTGGACGTTGGCGGTGTTGCCGCCCTTTCCGAAAGGCAGGACGACGAAGAGGCGGCGCGGCAGATGAAAGCGGCTTGCGAGAAATCGCAAGCCGTTTGTACTTCCCTCAAAAAAGAGAAAAAGACCGCAGCCCCGCCGAAGCTGTTTGACCTCACCGCCTTGCAGCGGGAAGCAAACCGCCTATTTGGATTTACGGCAAAACAGACCCTTGATTATGCGCAAGTCCTCTATGAAAAGCGGCTTTTGACCTATCCCCGCACCGACAGCAAATATATCACTTCCGATATGCAGGACAGCACAAAGGAACTCATTACCGGGCTTTGTTCTCTGCTCCCCATTATGCAGGACGTGAAGCTGCAAGCCGACCTTGCGAGGATTTGCGACAACAGCAAAGTAACCGACCATCACGCCATTTTGCCGACAGCGGAGTTTTTGAAAAACGGTTTTGCGCCCCTTGCCGAGAGCGAGAAAAAGCTAATGACCCTTGTGTGCGCAAAACTGCTTTGCGCCGTTGCCGCGCCCTATGAGTATGAAGCGGTTACGGCGGTTTTCACTTGCGGCGGCTATGCCTTTACCGCAAAGGGCAAAACGACGCTTTGCGAGGGTTGGCGCGAGATTGAAAGACTATCCCGCGCCGTAGCTGAAGGACAGGACGAGGACGCAGAGCCGGAAGCGGTTTTGCCCCCGCTTGCCGAGGGACAGGCCTTTGAAAATCCGGCAGCGGAGATCTCCGAGCGTTACACGCAGCCCCCAAAGGCATTTACCGAAGATACGTTGCTTTCGGCTATGGAGAGCGCGGGCAAGGAGGACACGCCGGAGGACGCGGAGCGCAAAGGGTTAGGCACCACCGCGACGC
>CAJMRL010000002.1 GCA_905215805.1 uncultured bacterium
GAAAGTAGATAGCTGCCGGAACTTATCCGATAACCTTTGGTTATCGGATTTTTTTTGATTCCCATTAAAGTATCAATAATTCGCCAAAAAAATCTCTGAATTTTGTACAAATTTTTTTGATAAATCTATGGAATTTTTCACGGATTTAATATATAATAATAAGATAAGATATAATGATATTATTGTGTATTAAATTAGTAAAATATCATAAAATGTTTTAAATATAGAATATAGGAGGGATTTATCATATGGATGAAATTCTTAGGATTTTAGACAAGGAACAGGGAAGAATTGATCGCAGCAAGATAGCTGCCATGCTCCGCATGGATGAGACCGAAGTCGCCGCCAAAATGGCGGAAATGGAAAAAAATAATGTAATTGTTGGATATAAAACTATTGTAAATTGGGATAAAACGGATCGTGATGTTGTAACAGCTTTGATAGAGCTGAGAATAACGCCTCAAAGAGGTGAAGGTTTCGATAAAGTTGCTAAGAGAATTTATAAATATCCGCAGGTGCGCTCCCTCTATCTTATGTCAGGTGCGTACGATTTGGCAGTTACAATTGAGGGAAAAAGCATGAAAGAGGTAGCTTTGTTTGTAGCTCAGAAGCTTGCGCCCATGGATTCTATAATATCGACTGCAACTCATTTTGTATTAAAAAAATATAAAGAGGAAGGAATTGTATTCGAAGATGATGAAAAGGATACAAGACAGGTAATTACATTATGATAGATTTAGATAAACTTGTATCTCCTGTGGTGGACGGTCTTGCTCCATCGGGAATACGAAAATTTTTTGATATAGTTTCTGAAATGAAGGGCGCTATTTCTTTGGGAGTAGGGGAGCCGGATTTTGCAACACCTTGGACAATAAGAGAAGCCGGAATATATTCGCTTGAAAAAGGACAGACATATTACACCGCAAACGCTGGGCTTATGGAGCTTCGAGAAGAAATATGCAGGTATAATAAACGCAAGTATGATGTTGAATATAGTGCAAAGGATGAAGTCCTTGTAACTGTCGGCGGTTCCGAGGCTATAGACGCAATGATAAGATGCGTTGTAAATCCTGGAGACGAAGTACTTATAGTGGAACCAAGCTTTGTATGCTATAAGCCTCTTACTGTTATGGCAGGCGGAGTTCCGGTTATATTGGAAACAAAAGAGGAGAACGACTTCAGACTACTTCCTGAGCAACTCAAGGAAAAGATAACAGATAAGACAAAGCTTTTAATACTTCCGTACCCTAATAACCCAACGGGAGGAGTTATGTCAAAGAAAGATCTTGAAGCTATAGCAGAGGTTTTGAGGGATACAAATATTCTTGTGCTTTCAGATGAAATATATGGAGAGCTTCGTTATGGTGAAGAGACGCATACTCCGTTTTCAGTTATTGAGGGAATGAAGGAAAGAACAGTAGTGGTAAATGGATTTTCAAAAACGTTTGCCATGACGGGCTGGCGTTTAGGATATGCTTTAGGACCATCCAGATTAATAAAGCTTATGACAAAGGTACATCAATTCGGAATCATGTCAGCACCTACTACTGCGCAGTATGCCGCAATTGAGGCATTAAAAAATTGTGATAGAGATGTTGAGGATATGCGTGCCGAATATAATTATAGAAGGCGCTATATGGTAGACGGTTTTAGAGCTATGGGGCTTTCATGCTTTGAACCGTTGGGAGCTTTTTATACGTTTCCGTGTATAAAGTCATTAGGAATGAGTTCAGATGAGTTCTGTGATAAGCTTCTTCAGGAAGAGAAAGTAGCGGTTGTTCCGGGAAACGCTTTCGGAAAGAGCGGAGAAGGATTTATAAGATGCTCATACGCTTATTCTATTGATAGTATAAAAGAGGCGCTTGAAAGAATTGAGCGTTTTGTTTCAAAGCATAAGAACTGATGGAATCTGTTGTATTGACAGATAAAAGTAAATAATAAACACTACATATAAAATGGAGGAAAATATGAATACAAAATATATTTTTGTCACAGGAGGAGTTGTATCAGGTTTAGGAAAGGGTATAACGGCTGCATCATTGGGAAGACTTTTAAAGGCTCGTGGTTATAAGGTCACTATGCAAAAATTTGATCCTTACATAAATATTGATCCGGGAACCTTAAGCCCGTATCAGCATGGAGAAGTTTTTGTTACAGATGACGGAGCAGAAACGGATCTTGATTTGGGACATTATGAAAGATTTATCGATGAAAATCTTAGTATAAACTCGAATGTTACAACGGGAAAAATATATAATTCAGTTATAACAAAAGAACGCAGGGGAGATTATGAGGGAAAAACCGTACAGGTGATACCTCATATTACAAACGAGATAAAAGAAAGAGTTTACCGTGTAGCAAAGCATCAGAATACAGATATAGTTATTACAGAAATAGGCGGTACAGTAGGAGATATAGAATCAACACCGTTTCTTGAGGCTATTAGGCAGGTTTCTGCGGAAGTAGGCAAGGAGAACTGTATTTATATTCATCTTACTCTTGTTCCGTATTTAAGAATATCGGGAGAGCAGAAAACAAAGCCTACACAGCATAGTGTAAAGGAGCTGTTAAGTCTTGGAATACAGCCTGATGTAATAGTTTTGAGAACAGAAAAACGTTTGGAAGAAGGAGTTACGGATAAGATAGCTTTGTTCTGTAATGTTTCTTCCGACAGCGTTGTGGAAAATCTTGACCTTGAAACGCTTTATGAAGTCCCTCTTGAGCTGGAGAAGGAAGGTCTTGCAAAGGTGGTATGCCGTAAGCTTGGACTTGAGGACAGAACTCCTGATATGGAAGACTGGAATAAGATGGTGGCAGTTGTTAAGGATCTTTTAAAAGGAGACAAGGACGAGGTAAAGATTTCGCTCGTAGGAAAATATGTGTCGCTTCATGATGCGTATATAAGTATAGTGGAATCGCTTAAGCACGGCGGAATTGAGAACTACTGCAATATAAATATAAATTGGGTCAATTCGGAAGAGGTTACTCCTGAAACAGCTGAAGAGCTTTTGAAAGACAGTGACGGTATTTTAGTTCCGGGCGGTTTTGGAGAAAGAGGTGTAGAGGGTAAGATTATTGCCGCACAATATGCGAGAGAACATGACATACCTTATTTGGGAATTTGCCTGGGAATGCAGATTGCGGTTATAGAATATGCAAGAAATGTTTTAGGATATATGGATGCTCATTCAAGTGAGCTTGCTCCGGAAACAACACATCCTGTTATAGACCTTATGCCCGAACAAAAGGATGTAGAAGATCTTGGCGGAACAATGCGACTCGGATTATATCCTTGTAAAATTACAGAGGGAACTTTGGCACATAAAATCTATGGCGCTGACCTTATTTATGAAAGACACAGACACAGATATGAATTTAATAATTTCTACAGAAAAGAGCTTATTGATGCAGGTTTGGTCATAAGCGGACAATCTCCGGATGATAAACTTGTTGAAATGGTTGAGGTGCCTGATCATCCGTGGTACATAGGAGTACAGTTCCATCCGGAATTTAAGTCGCGTCCGAATCACGCGCATCCGCTTTTCAGAGAATTTATAGGAGCTGCTCTTAAAAAGAATAAAGATGAAATAAAATAATCCGGCGATACTGTACGGCAGATATAGTTTGCTAAACGGTTATATGATTAAGAAAGGGAATTTATGAAGGTATATTGGAAATATATAAAGCCTTATCTTCCGTTTTTTATCTTCGGTCCTATTTTAATGCTGACTGAAGTTGCCGGAGAAATTGTACTTCCCAAAATTATGGCAACGATGATAGATAACGGAATAGGTGCCGGTGCGGCAGGCTTGGGAGCAGGATATATACTGTCAAGAACGGCGTTTATGATTGGCTGTATATGTTTAATGGTAATAGGAGGCTTGGGCGGACATTATTTGTCTATAAATGCAGCGGTAAGATTCAGCGCTGATTTGAGAAAGGATGTTTTTAAAAAAGTACAGAATTTCTCATTTAAAAATATAGATAATTTTTCGACAGGCTCCCTTGTAACGAGACTCACAAATGATATAACGCAGATGCAGAATCTTGTCAGAATGTGCCTTATAATGGCTATGCGTTCTCCCGGTATGCTGATTGGAGGAATTATAATGGCTTGCCGTATAAATGCAAGTCTTGCAGCCATTTTGATTGTTGTTATTCCATTATTGGTTGCGGCGATAGGGTTGCTTTTAAAGACAGCATTCCCAAGATTTACTGCAATGCAAAAAAAACTGGATAACCTGAATTCCGGGATACAGGAAAATATCACAAACGTACGTGTTATAAAGTCATTTGTAAGACAGTTATTTGAAATAAAGAAATTTAATACAGCGAATGATGATCTTAAGGATACAACACTTGGCGCGATGAAAATTGTAATATGCACCATGCCGGTAATGACGCTTGCAATGAATATAACGACCCTTTCGGTGGTATGGATGGGCGGAAATCTTGTTATAGAAGGCGGCATGGGAGTCGGAGATCTTACGGCTTTTTCTACATATATAGTTCAGATACTCATGTCGCTTATGATGGTGTCCATGCTAATTCTTCAGCTTTCCAGAGCAATGGCGTCATCAAGAAGAATACTTGAGGTAATTAACACAAAATCGGATCTTACAGATGAAAATGCGTCAGAGAAAAATAAGTTAGTAACAGAAGGCAGAGTAGAGTTCAGAGATGTATGCTTTAAATATTATGAAAACAGAAAGGATAATATACTTGACCATATTTCCTTTACTGTTGAGCCGGGGACGGTTTTAGGCATAATTGGAACGACTGGCTCGGGAAAGACTTCATTGGTTCAGCTTATTCCGAGATTGTATGACGTAAATTCGGGAAGCGTACTGGTTGACGGAGTTGACGTAAAGGAGTACAGCTTGAAAAATTTACGAGACGGCGTGGGAATGGTGCTGCAAAAGAATGTACTTTTCAGCGGCTCTATTGAGGAAAATCTTAAATGGGGCGATGAGAACGCTACTCAAAAGGAAATAGAGAAAGCGGCTCAGGCAGCACAGGCAGACGGCTTTATAAATGCTTTTACAGATGGTTATAATATGGAGCTTGGTCAAGGCGGAGTAAATGTTTCCGGAGGACAAAAGCAAAGATTGTGTATTGCAAGAGCGCTTTTGAAAAAGCCGAAAATATTGATTCTTGATGATTCCACAAGTGCTGTTGATACCGCTACAGAGGCGAAGATAAGACAGGCGTTTTCAACCACACTTAAGGATACGACAAAAATAATTATCGCACAGCGAATAACATCTGTTGTTGAAGCTGATAAGATAATAGTTCTTGAAGACGGAAAAATCGTTGGTATGGGAACACATGACGAGCTTATGCGTGACAGTTCTGAATATCGAGATATATATTATTCGCAGATGGATAAAGAAAAGGAGGTGTCATAAATGCCTCCGATGGGACCTCAAGGAAAACGCCATAACGGCAAAAAACAGAAACCTAAAAACACAAAGGCAGCGGTCAAAAGATTGTTTTCATATCTTGAAGAAGATAAAGCAAAAATCGCAGCGGCGTTTGTATGCGTCATAATAAGTGCGGCAGCAAATCTTGGCGGTTCATATATGCTGCGTCCGATAATAAACGGTTTGACAGAAGATATCCCGGCAGCGCAGAAGATATCCGGACTTTTGAGCGGAGTTATAGTAATGGCTGTAATTTATTTATGCGGTGTTGCGGCGACATATTTTCAGTCCAGAATAATGATAGGGGTTTCACAGGGAACTCTTCAGCGTATACGAAAAGCGCTTTTTGAAAAGCTTCAGCATCTGCCGGTCAGATATTTTGATACTCATTCGACCGGTGATGTTATGAGCCGATTCACAAATGATGTGGATATTATAGGCGAAATGCTCAATTCCACTCTCGTTCAGATATTTTCGGGAGCAATAACTCTTCTCGGAACTCTTGGACTGATGCTTTATACAAACTGGGTGCTGGCATTAGTAACAATAGTCGTTGCTCCTATTATGGCAAAGATCGGAGGAACGATAGCGGGAAGGTCAAGAAAATATTTTTCTACCCAACAGGTTGCGCTTGGAAAGGTGAACGGTTATATAGAAGAAGCAGTTACCGGACAAAAGGTTATTAAGGTATTTAACCATGAGCATAAAATTATAGAGGAATTCAGTGAGCTTAACGATGATTTAAAAAATGTTCAGATCAAGGCACAGTTTATGGGCGGTATAATGGGCCCGGCTATGAATGCTATGAGCCAAGTGAATTATACTCTTACGGCAACAGTAGGATCAATTTTTGCTTTTATATCAAGGTGGGGAGGCGGTCTTCCATTTTCTGCGCTTGATATAGGCGGACTCGCTGTATTTGTCAATTATTCGAGACAATTTTCACGCCCGATCAATGAGATTGCACAGCAGGTTACCAATATTATGTCAGCGCTTGCCGGAGCGGAGCGAGTATTTGATGTTATGGATAATGAGCCTGAACATGATAGACCGGGTGCGGTTGAGCTTAAGAATGTAAAAGGCGATGTTGTTATAGAAGGAGTGACTTTCGGGTACAATCCCGATAAAACAATATTAAAGGATATAAATATTTATGCGCATCCCGGACAAAAGATAGCTCTTATTGGTTCAACGGGCGCCGGAAAAACCACTATAACCAATCTTATAACTCGTTTTTATGAGGTAAATAAGGGAAAAATAACCATTGACGGAACTGATATAATGGATGTGAGCCTTGAAAGCTTAAGACAAAATATTGCCATGGTTTTACAGGATACACATTTGTTTACCGGAACGGTCATGGAAAATATCCGCTATGGAAGACTCGATGCCACAGATGAGGAAGTACGTCAGGCTGCAATGACGTCGTGTGCACACATGTTTATAAAGAATATGCCGGACGGATATGATACCATGCTTCAGGGCGACGGCTCGAATCTGTCACAGGGTCAGCGTCAGCTTTTGAATATTGCAAGAGCTGCTTTGTCAAAAGCGCCTATACTTGTGCTTGATGAAGCTACAAGCTCTGTCGATACCAGAACCGAACGTTCAATAAACGAAGGCATGGATGCTCTTATGGAAAACAGAACGACTTTTGTAATTGCTCACAGATTATCTACAATAAGAAATGCGGATGCCATAATGGTTCTTGAAAACGGAGAGATCATAGAGCGCGGAACGCATGAGGAATTACTTGAGAAGAAGGGCAGATATTACGAGTTATATACAGGTTTGAAGGAATTAGATTAAAAGGATTTGGATTAAGGAGCCGGCATATTAATGCGGGCGGAAAATATATGGCGGCATATCCGAATGTAAGCACTATATTCGGATATGCTCATGACAGAGAGGAGAAGAATATACTTAAATGAAGGTATATCAATTAATATACACCTCCGTACAGCACAGTCTGTCCGATGCGCAGCTTGGGTTGGTAAATCAGCCGGGCATGCGGGTTTACTCCTGCTCTCAGGGGGTAACAAGAGAAAATATTGAAGAGATAACCAGGTTTGCAAGCTACAGACTGCCCAAAAATAATGATATTGCATTTTCTGAGGTGATAGGAGATCCTACTATTCCGGGAATGTTTCCTAAAATATTCCGTACGCTTCACCTTTCAGATGGGCGGTATGCGGCAATACAGTCTGTATTTTCGGGAGTGGATTATCAAAATCAGCCAAGGAACTTTTTTGCACATGCGCTTATTTTTGACGAGGTTGACAACTGCTTTTTTCCGGAGCAGTATTGCGGAAGCGAGATTTTTAAGACTTATCTGACAACAGAAGAAGCAGAAAAGGAGCTTGTGCACTATTTGCCGGTGCTGGAGGACATTAAACCGGACGAAAGCTTTGAAAAGGAAATAAAAATCTTTATAGATCTTCATAAAAAGGAGATGTCATATCTTTTAAAGCAGGCGCTAATGATAATGGGCTCTGATACCATTACACATATGTGTATATCCACGGAAAGTGAATATCTTACGCAGAGCTATCTTGTTGCACTCAAGTATATGCTGCCGCGTGATATAGAGTACAATACCGGTATTTCTACATATAATGTATACATTCCGTCTGATAAACAAAATCAGATAATATTTAACGGAACGATAAAGGGTAAAAATAATATCACAAGACAAGCGGTTGAAATGCGTACGACATGTATGTATATAGATATGGAAAAGACCGATTTTGTAAGTGATGAGGGTTCCCCTCTTTTCAAATGGTCCATGGACGAGCTGAGAGGGGAATATGAAAAATATAATTTTGAATCGGTTCAGCAGCTTAACGACTGGCTTTCAACGCATGAAAATACGAATAAGCCCGGAATGGGCGCAAAGCTGCTCAGATTCAAGGAATCAGCGGGCGATAAGAGATTTTCTATACGCGCCGCGGAATTATATGAGCACATTGATGATGAAGATATGAAGCCGGTGCGCTTTGAAGTATGCAAGGTCATGTATGATAACAGCAAGCTTTTCCCAGAACTGCTGCAAAGCATTACGGATAATTATGTCACAATGTGTCTCAATAAGCTTTGCAGGGGACAGAATTATGATATAGAGGATATTTTCCCTGATGGAGCAGAAGCAAAGGCACAGGCACAGCTTTTCAAAAATAAGATGATGGACTATATGGAGATAATCCGAAAGAATTTTGATACTATAGGTCAGCATAATAAATATCTCTTGCTTACTCTGCTTGCCCAGGTAAAGCATGAAACAGGAGATCCCACATGGAAGGCATTTTTTAAGGACAGAAAGCTATATATAACCACGTTTACGGAAATGGCTTCAATGATTGTTACGGGCTATGGAGTACGAGCTTTTTCGCCTCCTTCGGTTTGGACCAAAGAGGAGCTTCATGAAATGATAGCTTATTTTGACTCGTCGACTCAGGACGAAAGGATAAAGAAAAGCTGCTTAAAATACATTTATTTCCATGATGATGTAGTTTGGGAGAATTACGGGATCACGCTTACAAAGCATACAAAGACTGCCGGTGAACAGGAAAAGGATCTGCGCAAGGTAAAATCCATGCTTACCTCGGTAGGATATATTCCTTTTGGGAATACAAGCTACATGGATTTAAGACATCAGGTTACATCGGATATGTATGATAATATTTCACCGCTGCTGCTGTCAAGATTGCTGTATGCGTATTATCGGTGGAGCGGCACGTATGGAAATCAGTCGCTCGCTAAGTCAAGGGCGGCGAAAGTAAAGGCTCTTCTTTTAGAGATGAAGAGAACGGAAAAAAGCTGTTATGATTATATAATCCCCAAGCTTGCTTTGGAAATAATAGAAACTCAGGGGCATTATCATGAGGTTATGATAAATACGGAAACTATGCCGGATAGTTTTTGGAATTGGTTTTTAATAGGCTTCGGACATTGCAAAAACGATGACGATAAAATTCTTAATTATACAAGAGTATATCAAGCAAGCCGCTCAAAGCTTCTTAGACTTCCGGATATACGTCAAAAAATGCGTGCGGCATTCAAGAATGTGGAGTAAGAAAGGATAAGGGTAAAATGAAAAGATCTATATTGAAAAAAGCAGCGGCTGTTTTTGCCGCATTGATGGTTGCATTTTCGGCTTCGGCAGCTGTTTTTGCAGCAACATCGGCGCCTGCTACGACAAGACCGCGTCCAACGGCAAGTTCTTCAAGCAGCTCCTCGTCAAGAACGACTGACAGTGATGATAGTTCTTCATCATCTGACAATAACAGCTCCTCGTCTGACGAGGAGGATAATACCTCATCGACTTCAAGCCCATCGGAAACAAGGGTTACATCAACTCCTGTAACTGCGGCACCGGTCGCGACTACAACAACAAACAGAAGTTATACGACAAAAGGCGGAGCATTTTTGTGGTTTCTTCTGTCTGTGCTTGTAAATACAGTTATCAGCTTTGCTATAGGAAACAGATTCTATAAGATGTCGAGAAAAGAAAATCATGTTACAGCTGAAATAAGGGCTTTAAGACGTGATATAGAAGAAAAGTTTGCTGATAATATAGGCGGTTTTGCGGAACAGGGAATAGATATCGAGAATTCCAATGAAAATTATTCTATGAAGTCTGATGGATTAAAAATGACTCCGGCATCAACGACCAGTGTAGATGCTCCGGTAGAGGATATATACAAGCAATGGGAGGAGCAGATGGCAAGGCGCAGGGCGCAAAGACGTGCAGCTATCAATACTCGTCCTGAAATAGATGAGAGTGATTTTGAGGATGAAAGACCGGTAAGAAAGAAATATCAGCCTAAGAGAACAAATAATTTAAATACTTCAAAGAAAAAGTATTCAAGAGAATCAATCGATTTTGAAGATGATATTGAAGATATCGATGATGATAGAATTGAAGAAATTGACGATATGGATGAAGAAATGCTTGATGATACAAGGGATAAGCATAAAAAGGCAAAGGACGTTACAAAGAAGGCAAAAAGCTTTATAAATAATATCTTCCCACTTAAAGATGATGACGATGATGATATAGGTTAAATTTTAAGACCGCGGTTTCTGCCGCGGTCTTAAAAAATATTAAAAAAAACTATTGACAAAGTCCGCTTTATATGCTATAATATTAATCGTTGTATGGCTCGTTGGTCAAGCGGTTAAGACTCCGGCCTCTCACGCCGGCAACGCGGGTTCGATTCCCGCACGAGTCACCATATATTAAGATCCGTATAGATACTTGTTTGTGTTTATACGGATTTTTTGTATATAAAATAATGGGAGAGGACAAATGAATATTGAGCAGATCTATGAAAAAATAAAAGCAAAGATGGAAGCTGAATGCAGCCGGAATAAAGGCATAATTCCGTACATACCCTCAAATGGAAGATATACAGATGCGAAAAGTATATATTGGTGGACAAATGGATTTTGGGCGGGAATATTATGGCAAATGTATCATGCAGAAAGGAATCCGATTTATGTTGAAGAAGCCCGCAAAATTGAGAAAAGACTTGATGATGCGCTCTCAGGATTTGAACACATAGACCATGATGCAGGATTTTTATGGCTTCATACTGCCGGAGCCGATTACAGGATTACCGGAAATGAACACTCAAAGAGGAGGCTTCATCATGCAGCGACCGTGCTTGCGGGAAGGTTTAATCCCCTTTTGGGTATAATACGTGCATGGGATGATCAGTGGATTGAGGGCTATGATACTGCCGGAGCGGCTATAATAGATACTATGATGAATCTGCCTTTGCTGTATTTGGCAACGGAAATTACCGGTGATAAGAGATTTAAAGTTATAGCAAAAATTCACGCCGAAACAATGCTGCGTGATATGGTGCGCCGGGACGGTTCGGTGAATCATCAAATAGTATACGATACAGAAACAGGAAGGCTTATTGCTAATCCGGCAGGACAGGGATATAAATCGGGTTCTTCATGGTCAAGAGGGCAGTCTTGGGGGATATATGGTTTCGCACTTTCATACCGCTATACTCATGACGAGCGGTTTCTCAATGCGGCAAAGCGGATTGCAGCTTATTTTATGGCAAATGTGTCTCTGACCGGTTATATTCCTTATTGTGATTTCAGAGCTCCGGAAGAGCCTATATATTATGATACAACGGCGGGAATGGCGGCAGCATGCGGTATGCTTGAAATTGCAGGATTTGTGAATGAATATGAAAAACCATTTTATATAAATAGCGCTAAAAGACTTGTTGAGGCGGCAGATGAAAAATGGTGCGATTATGATATTGATAATGATGGAATACTTGATGGCGGGAGTGTGAGTTATCACAATGACAGACATCATGAAAAAATTATTTATGGAGATTATTTTTTGATAGAAGCGGTACTAAGATTGCTTAACAAGGATTTTCTTATATGGTAAAGCAAAGAACCGGAGAGGTGAATATCTCTTCGGCTCTTTATTTATAGGTATGTATTTCCATATCAGCGTTTTCGTCTGATTTAATTAAAATATCTCCGTTTAAGTCTGTGCGTAAAACTTCAATATTTTTCAGACGCTCCAGTACCTCGTCGGAAGGATGACCGTAACCGTTATTTTCACCAACTCCTATAAGCGCTATGCTTGGATTTACAGCTTGTATCATTGCTTCGGAGTTTGAAGAGGCAGAGCCATGATGCGCTACTTTAAGAACCTCTGCTTCTGGAACTGTCGAATATTTAAGAAAATTTCGTTCAGAAAAAGTTGTCATATCACCGGTAAACAAGCAATTGAATTCACCATATTCTACATTTATCATAAGTGAAGTATCATTTTCATCGTCACTTAGACGAGTAACCTCATTTGGAACGAAAATAGTTATAAAAAGTTTATCTATTTTTACGGTGGTAGTACGTGAAATATGCCATACCTTTGTACCATGCTCTTCAGCAGCTTTTTCAAGCTCGATCCGCAGCTCGCTTTCGGGCATCACATCGGGAATAAACAGATTTTTAACCTCTGTGTTCTTGACGGCTGCAATTATCCCTTCGACATGGTCTTTGTGAAAGTGACTGACGAATGCAGCCTGAACTATACCGACTCCGTTTGAATAAAGATATGGAACAAATATCTTTTCTCCTGTATTAAATTCAGCATACGATTCACTTCCGCCGCCATCGATCAATATATTCGCTGAAAATGGCACTCTTATAAGCGAAGCATCTCCCTGACCAACATTAATAAAATGAAGCTGGATTTTATCAATATCAGATAATGTGTTCCACATAGCTGAAGAAAACAATCCGGCAGATATTGCAGCACACATTACTGCCGAAGATATGCGTTTACGAAGGTGGAATACAAGTGCGGCTGCACCGATGTACCATGCGATGATAATTATAACGCTGGGTTTAGGTATCGCTATGGAAGAAAGCGGAAGTTTATCGATAAATTCCGGCAGCTTAAGCATAAGCATAGCAAATGGTCTTATTAAATATGCCGTAGGATACGGAGTACCAAAAAGGCAATTTATATAAAAAATAGGAGAGATAAGCAGCACAATTATGTTTGCGGGTATAAACAGCAATGACGCCCAAAATGAATATGGTGATATATGCTGAAAATAGTATCCTGATAATGGAAGCATGCCGACAAAAAGTAAAATATATCTCCATAGTAACCTAATAAAAAAATATTTGCTTTTAATGTATGGCATGAATACACTTAAAAGTATCATCGATGAAATTGAAAATATAAGTCCGGCATCGAATAATATAAGCGGATTTATCATGCCCATTATAAGTACAGACAAAGCGGTCATATTTTTCTTTGAGGAAATTTTAAATATAATTCCGCAAAGCAGGACTAATAATACAGCGCATGCACTTTTAAAGGCAGTCGGATTTGAACTGTTGAACAGCGCATAAATTAAAATAATCAACGCATAGACAATATCGCGTATCTTTTTATGTATTATTCCGGAGAACATACATATAATCATTGATATTATAATGAGATGGGCAAATGACGGATAGAAAAGGTGTTTTGTGCCGGTACGGCTTAAAACAGCCTCGTATTCATCAGAAAAGCTGTGTTTGTCGCCGGTAAGTACAGCTATAAGCACTGCCGAGTAATCATCCTTGTAATAGCTTCGTATTGTATCGGCTATTTTTGAACGTATAAGATTAGAGGCATACAGCGGAGAAAAATAAGATATATTTTCATCGGATAATTCCATGCTCATAGCGTTCATTCTTGAATGTATACCTCGAGCACCGTAATAGCGTATCGGATTAACATCATATTCACCGCTTTGATTGCGCAGTTCTTTGATTTGACCAAAAACGCTTACAGAGTCGCCGCATTTGAATTCTTCGTCCGAATTTATTATGAGCTTTTCATTTACCGGTATTTCTTCGCCGTCGCAGGTTATTGACGGGACATATACCACATATCTGTTAATACCGTAATTATCATAAGGAAGCTCGCAGATACAGCCTTTAAGACTAACATATCTTCCAAAGTAAGCGGAAATAGAATGATTTGAAAAATCAGAGGTTATAAAGCATTGAACAATTCCGCATACAAAAAGCGCAGATATAATGATAACATCAGCGAATATATTCTTCTTATACATATGAGTAATAAAACATAAAGCAGTAAAGACCAAAAGAGAGAGGACGGCAATAAGAGGGTTTATATAATCAGAACAATATATTCCAAAAGCATAAGCAATGGCTGCCGGAATAAAATTCATAGCGTTTCACCGTCCTTAATGTCATAATATAATATTATATCATACAGCATGACAAATTTCAATAAAAAATGACAAAAAATAAGCAATAAAAAGACTTATATGAAAAATAAATCTCATATAAGTCTTTTACCCAAAAATATTTTTAGAAATTTATAGGGTATGCAAAAGTTTATTTCTGAGTCGACTGCTCGTAAGCTTCAACCATCTTCTTAACCATCTGACCGCCTACCTTGCCGGCCTCCTTTGCGGTAATATTACCATTATAACCTTCGCTGAGATTTACACCCATTTCTCTTGCTGTTTCCATCTTAAACTGTGACAATGCACTCTTTTTAGCCTTTGATGTTGAACTTGAATTTGACATAGTCTTTCTCCTTTTTCTCTGTACAAAATTTTTCTGTGAGCCTTTGCTCAATAATAATTTGTGCAGATAAAGAGAATTTATAGCTTGTAAATTATGGACATATTCAATTCATAATAATTTCATCGGAAAACATTTTGTCACAGCGTTTTTGTAATGCCGGATATTTATCCATTCCGTCGTGTTCTATTTCCTTTGCAGCCTCCTGTGCAAGTTTTAGAATATCTCTGTCTTCGAAAAGATTCGCTATTTTCATTTCCGGTAACCCATGCTGACGCGTTCCGAAAAAATCTCCCGGACCGCGAAGCTTTAGATCCTGTTCGCTTATATAAAAGCCATCATTTGAAAGGCACATTGTTTCCATTCGCTTTTTTGTGATCTCGTTGTTTCCGTGGGCGAAAAGTATGCAGTACGCTTGTGAGCTTCCTCTGCCTACACGTCCGCGAAGCTGATGAAGCTGAGAAAGACCAAACCGCTCGGCGTTTTCTATAATCATTATATTTGCGTTTGGAACATTCACTCCCACCTCTATTACAGTCGTTGATACAAGAATATCGATAGCGCCTTCGATAAATTGAGTCATCACAGCATCCTTGATTTTAGGCTTCATTTTTCCGTGAACAAGTCCTATAGTAATGTGTGGAAAAATTTCCGTAAGCTTATTTGCGAGATTTTCAGCATTTTGCAGGTCGCTTTTTTCTGTTTCTTCTATCATTGGACAAACAATATATACCTGAGTTCCCATACGTACATTTTTATCGATAAATGCCAGTATACGCTTACGCATATTTTCCCCTACAGCATAGGTTTTTACGGGCTTTCTTCCGGGAGGAAGCTCATCGATTATAGAGATATCAAGATCACCGTAAAGGATAAGAGCAAGAGTACGCGGAATAGGTGTAGCCGACATAATAAGCATATGAGGGTTAAAACCCTTATCACTGAGTTTAGCCCTTTGCTCTACGCCAAAACGATGCTGTTCATCGGCGATAACAAGGGCAAGATCTCGAAATTCCACAGTGCTTTGTATTATTGCATGAGTGCCTATGATAACATTTGCCGCGCCGGTGGAGATCATATCGAGCACACGGCGTTTTTCCTTTACTCTCATGCTTCCGGTAAGTAAAACTACAGTTATTCCGGTATCCTTGAAAAATGCTTCAAGAGTTTCAAGATGCTGAGAGGCAAGTATTTCAGTAGGAGCCATCATAGCCGCCTGATGTCCGTTTTTGACACAATTGTATATTGCGGCAGCAGCCACGGCCGTTTTTCCGGAGCCGACATCTCCCTGAACAAGCCTGTTCATGCGTTTTCCGCTCATACAGTCTGACGTGATTTCGGATATTGTACGTTTTTGAGCGCCTGTAAGAGGAAACGGAAGCTTTGATATAAATTCATCAGCTAAATTTTTTTCAAATACTATTCCATGCTCTAAGACAGACTTATCCTTACGTCCCATAAGCGCCAGCTGCAAAACGAGAAGCTCTTCAAATACAAATCTGCGTCTGGCGATATTGTAGCTTTCAAAATCATCGGGGAAGTGAATATTTTTCATAGCATAATTTATTTCCGCTATTTTATATTTATCCCTTATCTTATCCGGAATATATTCGTCCATGCGCCCAAAATCCGTTATTGCCTGCTGCATAGCGCTCTGGACCACTTTTTGAGTAAGTCCGCTTGTAAGGGGATATACAGGTATAATTTTTCCCGTAAACTTATCCATTCCCGCTCGCTCAAAGACAGGATTTTGAATTTCCAGCTTGCCTCGGCTCACAACGATTTTTCCGTAAAAGATATATTTTTCACCGATATGAAATGCGTCCTTGACATATCTGTTATTAAACCACATTACATTAATTGCACCGGATTCGTCTGTGGCAATAAGACTGTAAACGCACATGTTTCGCCGTATACGGTGTTCTCGAATAGGAGAATAAATCTGTGCTTTTATACAAACCGTTTCTCCGTTTACACATTCACTTATATTTTTTATTTTGCTGCGGTCCTCATGGCTGCGCGGGAAAAAATAAAGAAGATCTTCAATAGTTTTTATGCCTTTTTTATTAAATAATTCAGCGCGTTTCTCACCCACGCCCTTGAGGAATCTTATATCCTTGTTTTTCATTCTGCGCTTATAATATAATAGTACAGCGGCTGAGAGCCTTTTTTGAATGATACCTCAATTTCATCGTCTTCATAGCTTGAAAGACGATTAGCCGCATCTTCGATCTGCTGTTTTTTTAAATCTTTGCCGGTATATACGGTGAGATATTCGGTATCATCGTCAATGATCTGGTTTACAAGTTCCTCAAGTACATCGTTTACATCAGCGCCAACGACCCGTATATCACCGTTAATTATACCTATTATATCGTTTTTATGAATGTGAACATCTTCTATTTCGGTATCACGTACTGCAAATGTGATCTGTCCTGTTTTAACGCTGTCAAGAGCTTTGACCATTAACGTTTCATTATCGGATACATTCTTTTTTATATTGAATGACATCATGGCGGTTATGCACTGCGGAGTATTTTTTGAGGGTATTACTATTACATTTTTATCCTCACAAAGCTCAGCCGCTTGATTCGCCGCCATGATGATGTTTTTATTATTCGGAAAGACAAAAATATTTTTCGCCTTTATTTTGTGCACTGCTTTTAAAATATCATTTGTAGAAGGATTCATAGTCTGCCCGCCCTCTATTACTATGTCTATACCAAGATCCTTGAGTATTTTTGAAAATCCTTTTCCGGCGCATACAGCGGCAAAACCAAATTCCTTATCAGGCTTGACCTGTTTAGCTTTTTTCACATCTCCCTGCAATGTTACAGCTTCACTGTAAGCGGGCTTGGGAGCTTCGTCAATAATAGATTTATGCTGATGCTTCATATTATCGATTTTGATATTTATCATCTCACCAAGCTTTAAGGCTTCCTCTAAAACCTCTCCGGGATGATTTGTGTGTATATGAACCTTTATAATGTCATCATCGTCGATCACAAGCATACAATCTCCCTTTGATGAGATCGTATTTCTGAAATTATCCGCGTCGGCGTCTTTTGCTGATTTTTCTATTATAAATTCGGTACAGTAGCGGAATTTTATATCTTCGGCTGCGGAGCCGGCAGAGATATTCGCTGATGATGAAGGAGCAGCTGAGCCGCCTTCTTTTTGCACTATTTCACCGTTTTCCAGATAAAAAAGCATTCCATTTAAAATGAATACCCAGCCTTGACCGCCGGCGTCAACCACTCCTGCCTGTGCAAGAGCTGCAAGCTGCTTTGGAGTATATGCGAGCGCTGTTGAAGCTCTTGCATATGCGGAACGGATTATGCTGATAATTTCATCTGAATTTTCAAGCATTGCTCCGGCTGCTCCTTCGCGGGCCACAGTTAATATTGTTCCTTCTGTAGGTTTCATTACCGCCTTATATGCTGTTTTGCTGCCTTCCTCCAATGCTTGCGCAAGCTCCTTTGCACTGCATGTATCCTTTCCCTTTAGACTTTTTGAGATTCCGCGGAATATCTGAGAAAGAATAACGCCGGAATTGCCGCGCGCGCCTCTTAAAGCAGCAAACTGCATGATATCGGCAGCCTTTGTTACCGTTGACGGAGCTTTTGATATAAGTTCTTGCGCAACGGCGGCGGCTGTCAGCGACATATTTGTTCCCGTATCACCGTCGGGAACAGGGAATACATTCAGTTCATCAACGATCTGCTTGTTATTGTATAAAAGATTTGCACCCGAAATGAACATACGTGAAAAATCTTTTCCATTTAAAGCTTTTATAATGTCCGCCCCCTTCAATCATCGGCCCTTACGCCCTCGACACGAACGTATACTTTATTCACCTTTATACCGGTTCCCTTTTCAAGAGCATATTTCACCCTGTTCACGATACTCTTGCATACGGTGTTTATATTGATTCCGTATTCAACGATAATGTGCATATAAACCTTAATACCGTTTTCATCTGCCGTAACATTTATGCCCTTTGTTATATTGTCAAATTTAAGCAGACTAACGAGTCCGTCAGCGGGATTCTTAGCCGCCATGCCTACAACGCCGTAGCATTTTGAAGCGACAGCTCCGGATATTTCAGCAATAACATTATTAGCGATAAAAATATCGCCCATCGTACTGTCTGTTTTTAACTGCATAAGCTTTTCCTCCTGATTTTTGTTAATTGTTTCTTATTTATATTCTACTATATTTTTTACGATTAGTCCATAGTTATTTCAATTTTTACATTGATTTTTTTTCGGATTCAATGTAAAATATAACTGTATTGGAATAATACGTTTTTAATGGAGGTAAATAAATGAGCAAATATACGAATCTTTCGAATTTTTTATCACAGCTGCCGGATTTTGTTTTTGATTATATAGAACTGGCATATAATGGAGAAAGTGTTAATACTCAGATAGGCTACAGCATAGATATAAAAATATTTTTACAGTATCTGAAGAAATTCAAATTTCCGGAGATTGAGAATCTGGAGGACTTCACCATAGAGCATATGGAACAGATAAATCTTCATGACCTTACGGCTTTTCAGGCATATTTGAGAGAGTATGAAACGGATACTGTTTCAATAGACGGAAAACATATAAAGCGTATAAGACGTAACAGCGCATATGGAATAAACAGAAAGATGTCAGGCGTAAGGGGATTGTTTTCATATCTGTATAAAAATGAGCTTATTTCTCAGAATGTAACGGATAAGGTCGATTTTAAAAAGCTGCATCAAAAAATAAAAAAACCGCTTACAACACAGGAAACGGTAGATCTGATTGACTGTATATATAACGGAGAAAAATATCTTTCGGGAAGGGATTTGACTGAATATAAAAAACGCAAGCAAAGAGACATTGCGCTTTTTACGGCATATTTAGGCACCGGATGCCGTGTGAGTGAATTGGTGAATTTGGACATAAGCGATGTGGATTTTGAAAATTCATCATTTATAGTTACAAGGAAAGGAGGAGATCAGCAGGAGATTTTCATGCCGGTACAGGTTGAAAATGAGTTGTTTTTGTATTTGAGGCAAAGAATAAAAGATGAGAGCGTACAGGATAAAAATGCACTTTTTATAAGCCGGCTGGGAAAACGTATGTCGGCTCAGGGGGTGGAAAAGCTGTTAAAAAAATACTGTTATATTGCAGGGATAACGGATCCTGACAAAGCAAGACCTCATGCCTTAAGAAGAACTTTTGCCTGCAATATGATTGCGGACGGAGTGGATATAAAAATGGTGGCGGAGCTTATGGGACATAAAAATATAGAGGTCACGCATAAGTATTATACACAATATGCGGTTGCGGAAAGGAAAAAGGTCATGAAAGGATTTAATATTATGGGAAATGGCGAAGACAGACAATGAAAATCAATCTGTATTTATACAAAACGACTAAATATCTTTGCTAAGAGGACAAAAATTCAGTGGCAAAATTTTTAGAAATAATGTACAATAAATACTATAAGATATTATGGAGGTTTTGTGTGATTTGAAAATTGTAGTATGCAAACCTATAATATAAAGAAAAAGGAGGAGATTTTATGAAAAAATCACGCATTTTGAGTCTTGCGCTTTCAGCAGCAATGCTTTCTTCTTGCTTTACAAGCATGACATGGGCAAGCGCTGATGAAGTAAAGACTTCAGATGTGGAAACGTCGAATGAATATACAGCGGATGTTTCGCTTGATGCGGCGGCGCCTGTAGTATATGATTTCAGCCAGATGGAGACCGTTCCCGTTTATTCAGGCGATACGGGATATGGTTTCGAGAGTATAACCTCATCGTATGCGTCAAAGGTTACTGAGGGAACAGGCGATGACAGCGAGGGAGTTGGAAGGCAGGTCGCGCCTGTTGAAAATATTGTACTTAATGGCGGAGCTGCTGAGGTTACTGAGAGTGACGGGGAGTATATTCAATATACAAACAGCAGTAATTATAATTACGGCGGACTGGTTTTTAGAGCAGATGTTGAACCGGGAGCATATAGGGTTACAGTAGTATTCGCTGACGGTACGACAAAGGATACAGCACAGATAGCAGTTTCCGGAATGCAGGCATCAAGACTTACAAGTACATCTGCATGGGATAATGCAAAGCTGGTCAAGAGAAATACATCAGCAAGCTTCAGCGGTACAACCTGGCAGTATGACTTTGTTACAGGAGAGGACTTTATTGAAATAGAGGTTGAACCTAAGGCGCAGCCTAAGGCAGATGATCCTCAGACAGTTGGAGTTAAGTCGATTTCAATTGCTCAGATTGAAAAGGAAGCAAGCGAAGATAATAAGCCGACAGTGTTCGTACTTGGCGACTCGACACAGAAGACATATACTTTTGAAGAAAACAGCATGAGCGGCTGGGGACAGACTATAGCTCAGATGTTTGATTTAGACAAGGTAAATGTAGTAAACTATTCAATGGGCGGACGTTCAATGAAGGCTAATTATCAGGAAGGACGTTTTGATGATATATTAATGACGGCAAAGCCGGGCGATTATGTATTGATTCATTCGGCTCATAATGATGAAAGTACCGGAAACAGTGCAGGACCGGAAGCACGTTTTGGACGTGGTTCTAATACAGCTACATATACTAACTGGCTTCATGAGATATATATTCCGTCAATGAAGGTAATGGGATTAAATCCTGTTCTTGTCACAGGTATGCCCAGAACAAATAACGGAGTTGTAAAGAGCGGATTTAATCCGGATTCAGTTTCAATTATGAAGGCAGCAGCGGAAGCTGACAGCAGCGTAAAGTGCATTGATCTTTTCTCGGCTGCAAGCGATTATATAAAAGCTATAGGCGCTGAGGAGACAAAATATATTTATCAGTCTCTTGAAGCAGGAGAAACAGCAGGAAAGACAAACAGCGGTTCTTACGCAAACGGTCATCCGGATAACAAGATAGATGGAACTCATTTTAAAGAAGCTTATTCAAAGCAGCTCTCAAGAATGATTGCTCAGTCGATATTTGATCAGCAGGAAGATGCTGTAATGGGCGGGCTTGCAGATTTACTCAGTGATAATGTAAAGCAGGCTTGCGAAGACGGAAATTGGGTAGAGCATGTTTTCCCTGAAATGGCAAACGATGTCAGCACGATAGGAAATGTTCCTGAAGGAGCATCTTCACAGGGAACAAACGCTTATTACAGAAATCAGATAGAAAAAGTGCTCCAGCTTGGAGCTATGGCTAAGGACGAAAACGGAAACTTTAATCCTAATGCAGAAATGACAGTGGGACAGTTTGCAAAGTCTTTAACGGAGCTTTGGGATCTTGATGAGAATGTATTAAGTGATTATATGACTAATGATGTTCCGCCGGTACAGACGACAGAACCAGTGCCAACGGTAGATCCTTCTCCGATACAGGCGGTAAAGGCTGTTGCAGTGTACGATGAAAACGGCAGACTTAAAAGTATCACATCAGAGGATATAGTTATACAGAATCCGAATGATATAGAAATTGAACCGGTAGATGGGGCTGTGGTATATATCTGGAATAATCTTCAGGATATGGAGCCGTTATGCCCGCCGATTAAGTCTCAGCAGACAGTATCTCTTTCAACGGATATAAGTCTTATGGCAGACGGTAATAATGAATATGTAGTAGGAAATAATCTCACTGAGGGCGAAACTCTTGCAGCTGACACAACTCTTATTGAAAGTGAAGATGTAACTGTAGTAACCTGCGGAGATGATGCACCTGTAAAGAATCAGACAGGCGGTGCATTCGTATCGAGCCTTGGTACGGACCTTCGTCTTGATGGGGACTATGACGGCACAGTAACACCAAAAGCAGGCTGTATGGCGCTTCTTGTAACACCGAAGACTGCGGGAAGAATTTATATTGATGTAAAGATCAACAATAACAAATCATTAAGACTTGCAGATTCAGAAGGAATCATAGATGAGTACAGCAACACGTCAGGCGCATCAGCATTCCCGACAGTAGAGTTTGATCTTGAAGCAGGAAAAACATACTGTGTATATGCAAAAGGCGGCACGTCTGTATTCTACGGATGCAGGTACGTTTCAAAGGCGAATCTTCCAACACCAGAGCCGTCTCCGACAATTGATCCGAACGCAACTCCTGAACCGGCAGTTGTAGATAAGACACCTATAGCAGCTGACGCGGCACTTACAAGAGAAGCAATGGCGGCCGTTATATATGACGCATATCTTGCAAAATTCGGAAAAGCACAGGACGGTACATGGAATAAGCCGGTTTATATGACAGCATATAACGGCTCGAACCTTTCACCTGACGATCCGAATTACGATCCGAACCTTACAGGACAATCATCACAATATTATCCTTTGGTAGGTTGGGGCGCATTAAAGGATACGGATCAGTTCAATAATCAGCTTTACGGAAAAGCAAAGGAAGTTTATAATCTTGGTCTTATGAGAAGTGAAAAGGGGATCGAGAGAGGAAAGATGGTTTGCGGAGACGAAATGGAGCCAAAAACTGTCGTAACAAGGGCAAAAGCAGCTAAAGAGTTATACTTCCTGTATAATCTTATTCAAGATAAGGATACAGAAAATCAGACAATACCGGGTGAGAATATGGCATTTACAAAAGTAGAACAATTGGTAACTCCGAATCCGGATTTGCCTTCATATCCGAGCGGTTCAACAGATCCGAGTACACCGCCGGTATCACCAACAACTCAGCCGACGACCCAGCCGGGAAACTTGCCGGCAGACCAGGCGTGGACTGTAAACGATGCAGAATTATACAGCATAGTTACAGCAGCCGGCAAGGGACAGGAGTTCGGTCCATATAACGGCTTGAGCGGATATGGAGAATGGAATCCAAAAGGCACTTCTGCTGATTATACTCATACAAACGGAGTTAAGTATACATTCAATTCTTCATGGCAGACGGGTGCAGGCTCACAGACACGCAGATGCTTTAAATTTACTCCTGAGCAGGCTTGTATAGTAACAGTTGCATATTCATCGCAGAGCGGCAGACCTCTATATATTTATCAGGGAGATACATTGCTCGCAAGCGGAGAAGAAGGAGCTGTTGATGGAGTAGCGGCTACTATTTCAGCAGATATAGAGGATATTTCAAAGGGTGACGTATACGTTTACGGCGGAAGCTTGAACAAAGATATCTTTGGAATATTTGCCGATTATTATGATCCTACAGTCATTGTATACCGCAATGTTTCAGGAAGCATAAACTATACCGGTAATGCTGATACATCAAATATGAAGATCGTATTTACAGATATGAATGACGGTACACAATATAAGGTGGATTATGGTAAAACATATTCTGTAGAGCTTCGTCAGAACAGAGAATATAATATCACAATAGAGGGCGTAGACAATGTGTGCGCTACTCTTGATACAAACTCTGTTAAGGTATATAAGCAGGATATTACAAATGACATTGATTTGGTAGATATAGTAGATACAGAAGTAACTGGTGAGATTGTAACTCATGGATTGGATATGAGTAATGTTACGCTTACATTTACCGCTCAAGATGATAATTCAATCACAAAGACGGCAACTATAACAGCGGCGTCGGATACATCTATTCCTACGGCTACAAACAGACTTTCGGTAGTGCTTACTCCGAATCATAAATATACGGTAACAGCTTCGGGCAATGACGGATATTCACTTTCACCGTTGTCGCAGGAGTATATGATGGTAGCGGGGGATACTGCTCCGTTTAAGAATATACTCTTTACTAAAGACTTGGGTGATGTTGAGTATAAGCGCACAATTACAGTAGGAGCCGATAAGGATTATGCTACTGTTTCAGAGGCTGTTGCGGCAGTCGCTGCTATGAAAGACAGACCTGACGGTGAAGACGGAAGGGTTGAAATTGTTATCGATCCGGGAACATATTGCGAACAGGTTACTGTAAATCCGTCATACATAACATTTAAGGCTGCTGATGAAAATAATAAGCCTACCATTACATGGTACTATGGAACCGGATATTTATATTATTCGGCTGGTGATAACGGATATTACAGTGAAGACAGATATGTTCAGAGAACGGAATATGGCTCTGTATCAAGATGGGGCTGTAGTGTAAGAGTGGTAGGAAGCAATTTTATAGCTGAAAATATTATATTTGAGAATTCTCTTAACTGCCGCGTAACAGATGAGGAACTCGCTGACGGAGTTATGGCTGCAGGTCCGGGCTGGTACGGCGATGTTTCGGGAAAACCGGACAGAACTGTTGAGGGATATGATGCAAAAGCACAGGTAGCGGTTGAAAGAGCGGCTGCGATTGCTATAGACAGAGGAGAAAAATCCGAATTCTACAGATGTGAGTTCATTTCGTCACAGGATACTCTTTATACAGGAGGAAACTCATATTTCAAAGAGTGCTATATTGAAGGCGGAACAGATTATATTTTCGGCGGAAATTCAGTTGTATTTGAGGATTGTACGCTTGCTTGGCACGGATATTCAGATAGTGCAAAGGGCGGCTATATAACAGCCTGCAAGACATCAGATGTACCTACCCCGGGCGTTGCGAATTTGAATGCAAACGGATATATATTTAAGGATTGTACTGTAACTAATTCAAAATATTATACAGAAAATAAGTTTGCAGCAGGAGCATGGGGAAGAAACTGGGGCGGAGCAAATTGTCAGGTTGTATTCCTCAATACCACAATGGACGGTGTTGACGTACCGGGAGCATGGACAAAGATGGGCGGAGATTTAAGCGTGTCGATACTCTATGTAGACGGAGTAACAGATAAGAGCGGCGCTCCTGTTTCTACGGATTCGACAACATATAATCCAAACGGTACAATGGCTGCAAACGGATATACACCTCTCAGCTTCAACGATTATTTCGGCGCTGATTGGACTCCCGTTCATTATACAGCGGAATAATATTTTACATAAGAAAATTAAAATGATTTTATAAAGGGCTGGTTTTCAGCCCTTTATTTTATAAAGCTTAGTAATATAAATGAAAGGAAAAATTTCATATGAAAAAGATAGTATCATTAATCTCGGCAGCGGCTATACTGGGTGCGTTCGTTTTTCCGGTAAATGCGGCCGATAATACAAAGCTGCTTGCTTTCCCCGGCGCTGAAGGCGGCGGAAAGTACACTACCGGAGCAAGAGGCGGAGACAGTATAGAGGTATATCATGTAACAAACCTGAATGCTGACGGAGAGGGATCATTTAAGGATGCGGTATCAAAGCCTAACCGTATTATAGTATTTGATGTATCCGGAATTATTACGCTTCCCGAAAAGCTGAAAATACAGCAGTCAAATCTTACTATTTTAGGACAGACGGCACCCGGTGACGGCATTACAATCGCCGGCGCAGATCTTGAGATCGCGGGCAATAATAATATAATAAGGTATTTGCGTGTAAGACCGACAGATTCGTATGAAGGAGAGCCTGATGGACTGGGGGGCAGATGGATACAGGACGTTATAGTTGATCACTGTTCAGTGAGCTGGGGAGTTGATGAGCTGCTTACGTTTTATGCAGGCTCAAGGGAGAGTGAGGATAAAAAGGTTTCAGAGAATATAACGGTGCAAAACTGTATAAGCTCTGAAAGTCTGAAAATGTCGTCGCATATAAAAGGCTCACATGGTTATGGAGGAATAGCGGGAGGAACTAATTACAGCTTTCACCATAACCTTATAGCTCATAATGACAGCAGAAATCCAAGGCTTGACAGAAATCTTTCTTCGACGGATATTACGAATAATGTAATTTATGACTGGGGAATGAATTCAATCTATGGAGCAGAACCGTATTCATATAATAAACAAGAGGAGTTTTCAAATCCGGATTATGTATCCAATGTCAATATAAGAAATAACTATTATAAATTTGGTCCGTCAACACGTTTTTATGATGGAGAAAAAGTAAGAAATAGAGTATTTGAGGTTACTAATGACGGAACGGTTGAATATAACGGGGAAATGCTTAAATCCAATATATATATATCCGGAAACTATGTTTACGGAGATGAGGAGGCTACAGATAATAACTGGAAGGATAATTCAACTGTAAAGAATCAGGAAAAGGCAAATAAACTGGAAGAGCCTATTGATATGGGCGAGTACAGTATTCCTGAGCAGACAGCACAGGAGGCATATGAGGATGTTCTTGCCACCGCAGGAGCATCTCTTCCGAGACGTGACAGCATAGACGCCAGAATCGTAAATGATGTAAAAAATGGTACAGGCAGACTCATAAATAAAACGAAAGAGGCAGGCAGCTTTACCGGAGTAACATCTGAAAAGAGAACCTTTGAAATCCCGCAGGAGTGGAAGGGTGCGAACGCTATGGGCGATGCGGCTGAAACTGATATAGTAGGCAGCGGAGAGTGGAAAGGCTATACATGGATCGAAGCTTATGTAAATGATTGGACGCAAGAGCAGTCAGCACCGTCAAACCCGTCTATAACAGTAGAAGCGCCGGTTGTGGCTTCGTATGATATGGATATAGATAAGACAGAAGGAAAGGGCTCATGGC
Organism: uncultured bacterium; assembly: GCA_905215805.1. Classification (GTDB taxonomy): domain Bacteria; phylum Bacillota; class Clostridia; order UBA1381; family UBA1381; genus UMGS1958. The sequence goes on from CAJMRL010000002.1 coordinate 27,033, forward strand.
CGGTCCTTACATACGGAGAAAAGCTTGCATATAAGGCAAAGGCAGAGGCTGTTAATAATGTAAATGTGACGGGTATGGAGCTTTATGACGGAACAAGGCTTATAAAGTCATATGACGGAGCGTACGAAATCGATGACAGTATAGAGCTTGGAGAAGGAACACATTATATATTCTCAAGAGCCTATAATGAAAAAGGAGAAAAAACAGATTCGCCGGTATCGATTGTCTATGTAAATGGTGAAGGCTTGGAAGGAGCTGAGCTTACAGAGCTTGAAGAAATAGGAACTCCGTCCTTTGAGGGCAAGAGCGCAGCGTGGTATGATAAATCCGGAGATACATATTATATAGGCGGAAGCGGTCTTACAGGCGGTGAAGCAGATTCATGCAGCTTTGTCTATACAAAGGTAAATGGGGATTTTAGCGCGAGCGTAAAAATAGGGGCTATTCCTAAATATGATAACGGGGTGCTGAGCGGAATGATGGTTCGCGAAAGTACCGACCCGTCATCTGACATGGTATTTTTGGGCGATGGCTGGCTTAAGGGCGGCGAGAATATAACTGTTGTCAAACGTATAAACGGAGAAAGTGAAAGAGTATTCATGCCTCTTGAGGATGGCTCACAGGCTGATAATAGCTCAAATGAGCATGAGATGCCCGAATATATGAAGATAGAGCGCAGTGGCGATAAGCTCACTCTTTCTGTGGCGAATGCAGACGGTGACTGGAATGGAAATGACCGTAAGCCGATGACTATAGATATAAGCGGCTGGGGCGATGAGCTTTGCTTGGGACTTGCGATCGACAGCAATGACGGAGTTATTATGCTTCCTTATTATTCTCAAGCGTCATTTAGTGATTTTGTTTTGAATAATTAATCAAATATAAACAGCGATAGAGCAATTTCTATCGCTGTTTTTTATAAAAATAAAAAAATATCAAAAAGGGCTTGTAATTTTTTATTATTCATGATATAATTATCTATTTGACTTTTTGGAAAAAATGTGTTATAATATATTATGTAAAGGAAATTAGTTGATAGTATTTAGTTATAGTAGGGAGCATCATAAAATGAAAACATATTCCGTGGGAGATAAGGTCGTACATCCTATGCATGGCGCAGGAATTGTCGAAGAAATAAAAGAAATTGATTTTGGCGGGAAAAAGAAAAAATATTACGAGGTAAGATTTGCGGTTGGCAATATGGTTACCAATATTCCTGTGGAAAATGCGGAGCGTATAGGGATACGTGATGTTATAAGCAAGGATGAAGCAAGGAAGGTTCTTGAAACTTTTCATTCCATGGATATTGAAGATGATCTTAATTGGAATAAGCGTCAGCGTGAGAATATGGCAAAAATTAAATCCGGTGATATTTATGAGGTTCTTTGTGTTTTAAAGGAGCTTATGTATAGGGATATGACAAAGGGTCTTTCCACAAGTGAGAGAAAAACGCTTGGCTCGGCAAAACAGATCGTTGTGAGTGAGCTGGTGCTTTCAGGATTTGCAGATATAAAGGATATTGAAGCGATAATGCAGGACACTATAAAGGAATTAGAGGAAAAATGACGGTATCTGTAGTGATTGCGGCGGGAGGGAGAGGAACCCGCATGGGAGCCGGATTCAATAAGGTTTTTATGAAGCTGGCAGGTGAAGAGGTTATTCTTCATACAATGAGAGCTTTTGAAGCTAACAAAGATGTTGATGAGATAATAGTTGTTATAGGTGAAGATGATAAGGAAAGAGTCATCAATATCGCGGAAGCGGCACATATCACAAAACTCAGCGCGGTAACTGCCGGAGGAGAAAGCCGATGCAGAAGTGTGTATAATGGGATACAGCTTGCAAAGGGCGATTTTATAGCTATACATGACGGCGCAAGAGCACTTATAGGACAAAAGGAGATAAGCGCTGTTATTTCTGATGCTAAAAAATACGGAGCAGCGGCTTTAGGTGTTCAGTGCAAGGATACATTGAAATCGGCTGATGAAAATGGATTTATTATTGGGACTATAGACAGGAGCAGAACCTATCAAATACAGACTCCGCAGGTGTTTGAAAAGGAGCTTATTCTTGATGCGCATAAAAGGGCGCGTGAGGAAAATTTTGAACCGACGGACGACTGTGCGCTTATAGAGTATTACGGAGGAAAAATAAAAATAACTCAGGGCAGCTATGATAATATCAAGCTTACGACTCCGGAGGATATGTTTATAGGCGAGGAAATTTTAAAGAAAGTAAATTAAGGGAGGGATACATATAGGTATCCCTTGTTTTGTTAAGGAGGAATCAAGATGAGAATAGGACAGGGATATGACGTGCATAAGCTTGTCGAGGGAAGAAAATGTATTATATGCGGAGTTGAGATACCGTATGAAAAGGGCTTGCTGGGTCATTCAGACGCAGACGTGGCACTGCACGCATTGTCAGACGCGATTCTGGGAGCGGCAGCCTTGGGGGATATAGGAAGGCACTTTCCTGATAATGACCCGGAATTTGAGGGTGTGGACAGCAGAGTATTACTAAGAAGAGTGGTTGACATGGCACATGAAAAGGGCTATAATATAAGCAATGCAGATATAACAATTGTAGCTCAAAAACCGAAAATGCTGCCTTATATTGAAAAGATGAGAGCTAATGTTGCGTCCGATCTTGCAGTTGACATAGACTGTGTAAATGTTAAGGCGACGACTACAGAGCATTTGGGATTTGAAGGCAGGGGAGAAGGTATATCTTCGACTGCTGTTGTTCTGCTCGAAAATAAATAAAAGGGGACTTTATTTGAATGAATGTATATGATTTTGACGGTACGATATATAATGGTGACAGTACGGCGCATTTTATAAAATATTGTGCTCTGAAATATCCTAAAACTCTTATATATTTGCCGATAACGGTATGGGCATTTTTTCTGTATATACTTGGGGTTTATTCGAAGACGAGGTTTAAAGAGAAAATGTACGGCTTTTTAAAGTACGTACCGGAAAATGCTGTGGATGAGTTTTGGAAGCAAAATAAGAAGAACATAAAAAGCTGGTATTATGATCAGCAGCAAAATGATGATATTGTAATATCGGCATCTCCGGAATTTTTGATACAGCCTATATGCTCCATGATAGGTATCAAAACAGCTATGGCGTCGGTCGTAGATGTGTATACGGGAAAGTATACCGGCAAAAACTGTCATGATATAGAAAAGGTAGACAGGCTGTATAAATGGGATAGGAATGCTAAGGTGAATAAGTTTTATTCCGATTCATACGCTGACACACCGCTTGCGGAAATCGCGGAGGAGGCGTACATGGTTAGAGGGAATAAGCTTTATAAATGGAATGAATATGAGATGTCCGGAGCTGAGAAATTCAGAAAGATGTTTCTGTCAAGGGAGTTTTTGATGTTCGTAATAGTTGGAGTTATCAATACTCTTTGTAATATGGTTTTGTCTTTGCTGTACAGAATGTTCATACCTGATACAACATATGCCTTTATTGCAGGATATATAACTTCAAATATACTCTCATATTTAATGAACAGTGCTGTGACTTTTAAAGAAAGGCTTAGCATTATTAAGTATATAAAATTCTTTATATCGTATTTGCCTAATTTTATCATTCAGACAGGGATTGTATATCTTTTTGAATGCTTTGTACACGGACCTGATATTATTGCATATGCGCTTGCGGCTGTTATAGGAGTGCCGGTAACATTTGTGTTTATGAAAATATTTGCATTCAGAAAGAAAAAATAAAAAGAATGTAAAGGCAGCTGCATTGTGATACGTCAAATAAAAAAGGAACCTTTTTGTAGGTTCCTTTTTATATATTTTGAAATTATTCAGCATATTTGTCCTCTTTGCTCCAAGAGTAGAACTTTCTGATGTCCTCTCCAACCTTCTCAAGCTGATGCTCTTTGTGGAGATTTCTTGAAGCTGTGAAATGAGCTCTGCCGTTCTTGTTTTCTGCAATCCACTTTGAAGCAAAAGTACCGTCCTGGATCTCAGCAAGAACCTGCTTCATTTCCTTCTTTGTATCCTCTGTAATGAGTCTCTTTCCTGTCTCGTAGTCACCGAACTCAGCTGTATCAGAGATTGAATATCTCATCTTGCTGAAGCCGCCTGCATAGATAAGGTCAACGATGAGTTTCATTTCATGGATACACTCGAAATAAGCGTTTCTCGGATCATAGCCTGCCTCAACAAGTGTCTCAAAACCTGCCTGCATCAATGCTGTTACGCCGCCGCAAAGAACAGCCTGCTCACCGAAGAGGTCTGTTTCAGTCTCGCACTGGAATGTTGTTTCGAGTATAGCAGCTCTTGCGCCGCCGATACCGGCACCGTAAGCAAGAGCAAGATCAAGAGCTCTGCCTGTAGCATCCTGCTCAACAGCAACCAAACACGGAACGCCTTTGCCTTCTTCGTACTCTGAACGAACTGTGTGACCCGGTCCCTTTGGAGCGATCATTGTTACGTCAACGCCAGCCGGCGGAACGATCTGCTTGAAATGAATGTTAAAGCCGTGAGCGAACATAAGCATATTGCCATCTTCAAGATTTGGCTCAATGTCGTTCTTATATATATCAGCCTGCTTCTCGTCCGGCGTAAGAATCATGATAATATCAGCCTGTTTTGCAGCCTCTGCTGTTTCAAATACCGGAATGCCGTATGATTCTGCCTTAGCTGCGCTCTTTGAGCCTTTTCTAAGACCTACAATTACGTCAACACCGCTGTCCTTGAGGTTCTTTGCATGAGCGTGACCCTGTGAGCCATAGCCGATAATTGCAACCTTTTTGCCCTGCAATAATTTAAGGTCACAGTCGCTCTCATAAAATACTCTTGCTTCATGGTCTAATGATTTTGCCATTGGAATTACCTCTTTCCATATATTAAAAGTTTCGTTTGATAAGAGGATATGTATATCCGTCATACAGCCTCCTCCAAAACCGTATGTCGGCTTATAAACCCATAAGGGTTAAAAAGCAGTTTTATTTATCAAGCTTAAGCGTATTGGTTCCTCTTTCTATTGCAGTAAGACCTGTGCGTGAAATTTCTTCTATTCCATAAGGACCTACCATAGAAAGAAAAGCATTAAGCTTATTTTCGCTTCCGCTCATTTCAATTGTGAGCGTATTTTGAGAAATATCGACGATCTTTGCACGGAATATGGACACAATCTCCATTATTTCTCCCCTTGTCTTTGGGGTGGAGCGAACTTTTACAAGAGCAAGTTCTCTTGAAACACATTCGCCGGCTTTGAGAATTTTGATTTTCAAAACCTCCATCATTTTGGAAACCTGTTTTGAAATTTGTTCAATAATATGCTCATCGCCTTCAACTACTATAGTTATACGTGAGATTGTATCATCATGTGTGTTACCCACGGACAAGGAGTGAATATTATATCCTCGTCTGGAAAAAAGACCGGCAACGCGCGTAAGTATACCCGGATGATCTTCTACGAGAACGGATAATATATATGTACCTTCCATATTATTCAGCCTCCTTTTTCGGGAGTTTGTTTTCATTTAGTGATTCACCTGTCGGCTCATTAGGATTAACTGATACAACAAGAAGGAAAGACTTATCATCTTTCATCATTTCATCAATTGCATCTCCGACCCGGCTGTTTTCACTTACCCGACCGCTTTTTATACCGTAAGCATCAGCTATTTTACAGAAATCAGGGCTGCCGTCAAGGTTTACTGCCTGATAATTTGCGTTGTATTTAAGATACTGGTGTTCGTGTACCATTCCCAAACGATCGTTTTCAAATATTACCATTTTTATCGGTATATCATGCTGACACATAGTTCCAAGCTCCGGAAGATCCATCTGGAAGGAACCATCACCGGCGATAGCGACAACAGGTTTCTTTGGAGCGTCACCATCCTTAACAGCCTCGGAAGCTCCTATAGCTGCGGGAAGACCGTATCCCATTGTTCCAAAGCCGCCGGAAGTAAGCAGAAGCCTCGGATGCTTAAAATTGAATTCAGTTGCACACCAAAGCTGATTTTGTCCGACTTCTGTTGTCAAGTATATATCTGAATTTGTTTTTTCTGCTAAAACATCAAGGAAATAGCGTGGATTTACAAAACCGTTGTCCTCTGAAGAAGGAACTCTCTTAAATCTTTCGCTAAGCTCATTTACATCCTTTAACCATGCTTCGGAAGCTTTATAGCCTTTGAGCATCGGCATAAGCTGTTCAAGAACGTCTTTGATGTCTCCTACAACAGGAATATACGGCTGTATGTTTTTGCCTATTTCCGCTGGGTCTATGTCTATATGAATTACTTTATTCGCATTTTCAAGACCCTTTGCATTAGCTACAGTTCTGTCGCCGAGCCTTGATCCCATAGCTATTACGAGATCGGATCGGTTGAACACCATATTAGCCTTTTTTGCACCGTGCGAGCCTATCATTCCGAAGTAATGAGGATCGCTGCACGGAATATTGCCTATGCCCATCATTGTCGAAACGACGGGAATATCAGTATTTTTTATAAATTTCCTAAATTCATCTACGGCATCTGAAATAACTATTCCGCCGCCTGCCAAAACGACTGGCTGCTTTGATTTCTTTATAGCATCAGCAACCTTTTTTAGCTGAGATTCGTTTGCTTTTCCGGGTATTTTGTATCCTCTGATATTTACCGGAAGGTCCTTTTCGGGATAATCGTATTCTTTGCTTAAAATGTCCATAGGGAAGTCTATAAGCACAGGACCCGGACGTCCGGTGGAAGCAATATAAAAAGCCTCGTCGATAACACGCTGTATTTGTGAAACGTCCTTTACGAGATAGCTGTATTTTGTAAACGGAAGAGTTGCGCCTGTAATATCTACTTCCTGAAAAGCATCCTTACCGACAAGGTTTGTTGTGACCTGTCCCGTAAGTACAACCATAGGGATAGAATCCATATAAGCGGTTGCAATTCCCGTTATAAGATTTGTGGCACCCGGACCTGAGGTTGCAAGGCATACACCCGTGCGTTTTGTAACTCTGCCGTAGCCCGACGCCATATGGGCAGCACCCTGTTCATTTCTGGTGAGAATATGCTTTATGGAAGAATATGATATACGGTCTATAAGCGCCGCGTTTGCTGCGCCCGGATAACCGAATATAACTTTAACGCCGTTTTTTTCCATTGTTTTGACAGCCATTTCAGCACCGGTCATTCTCAAAAAAATTCCCCCTTTTCATAAAAATAAGTAGTGTTTGTCGTACGGAAATCTCTTGTAAGATCTCCTCCATCTTTTTGATAAGGATGGTGCTGACGACAGCGCGGTTTTGCCTAAGCTGTCGATTAAACACGCTATGATTAAGCATGAATTATATTTTCGTACTATTATATTTTATCAGTCTTAGACCTGATTGTCAACCTTTTTTTTTGTATAATAATATTTTCACGGCAAAATATACAGTAAAATAGGTGATTTTTCGGCGTATTTTTACATAATAACATAAATAATTTATCGGTTTGATCAGCGCTATTTACAAATGTAAAGAAGCGTGGTATGATATATGTAGTATAATTATGAAGAATTTAATTTTTAAGGAGAAAGAATAATGGATAAGAAATACAGCTATAAAAGCCCTTTAGTGTATCAGAGAGCCGATCCTTGGGTATTATATCATGATGGCTGGTATTATTTTACTGGAAGTATTCCGCAGTATGACTGTATAGAATTACGACGTGCAAGGACATTGAACGGTCTTATGTGCGCAAATGCCAAAGTTGTATGGCGCAAGCATAAAACGGGGGAGATGGGTTCGCATATATGGGCGCCGGAGCTGCATCGGATAAATGATAAATGGTATATTTATTTTACCGCAGGGGATTCCGAACAGATATGGGATATACGTCCGTATTTATTGGAATGCTCGGGGAATGATCCTATGTCGGACGATTGGACTGAGCGTGGAAGGATTATACTTCCGGAAGAAAGCTTTTCGCTTGATATGACCACATTTGTTCATAAGGGAGTGCAGTATTGTGCATGGGCGCAAAAAGGCAGGGAATATGACGGGGCATCGGTAATATATCTTTCAAGGATGAAAGATCCGCATACTTTGGATGGAGAGCCGATACTGCTCACAGCTCCGGAATATGATTGGGAATGTCAGGGATTTAAGGTAAACGAGGGTCCGGCGGCGCTTATCAGGAACGGAAAAGTTATTATTACATACTCAGCATCTGATACCGGCTGGCGTTACTGCATGGGTATGGTATGGGCAGATGAGAATGCAAATTTGCTTGACAAAGCAAGCTGGCATAAATCAAGCAAGCCTGTATTTAAAACAAGTGTGGAAAACGGTCAGTATGGTCCCGGACATAATTGCTTCACGGTTGACGGAGAAAGAGATGTAATGATATACCACAGCAGAAATTATAAGGAAATAAACGGTGATCCTCTTGATGATCCCAACAGACATGCAAGAGCAAAGGTATTTGAATATGACGAGAACGGACTTCCCGTGTTTGGAGAGCCGGTTGCTGATACTGAGACAGAATAGAATTATTACAGAATAGAATTATTGATTATGGAAATTTAGAAATGACGGAAAAGAATAAAGTATATGAAATTGAAATAACTGCTATATCTTCGGACGGAAACGGTATAGGAAGATTGGACGGTATGGCAGTGTTTGTGCCTTATACGGCTGTAGGCGATATTGTAAGAGCAAGAATAGTAAAGCTGAAAAAGAGCTATGCCGCAGCATATGCCGAAGAAATTATAAAACCGTCTAAATACCGAAAAGAGGCGGAATGCTCGGTGTATGAACGTTGCGGAGGATGCAGATTGATGCACATGGAATATGAGGCTCAGCTTGAAGCAAAGCGTAATTCTATAGAAAGTGCTCTGGAGCGCATAGGGGGATTTAAGGGGTTCAGGCTTGAAAAAATGAACGGTATGGAAGATCCGTTTCATTACCGCAATAAAGCGGTTTTTCATGTGAGCGGACAGGGAAATAATACTGTATGTGGATTTTATGCCGCAAAGAGTCATGAAAACATTCCTGCACAGGACTGTGTTATATGCTCAGAGATTAATCCTAAAATTATAGATGCGGTCAGAGAATATATAAAAAAATATAACTTGGACGCCAAAAGCAAAGGAAATGGCGGCATAGAGCAGATTTTTACAAGAACAGCCTTCAATACCGGAGAAACAATGGTTGTTATTTCTATAGGAAAAGCGGGAGTTCCTGATAAAGAAGAGCTTGTGGATATGATCAGAAATGCAGAAAATAGTGTTTTGTCTGTTATACTTGATAATGGAAAAGAGAGAACCGTTTTCGGAAGCAATGTAATAACAGATTATATAGGCGGTATAAAGTTTGAAATATCGGCAGACAGTTTTTTTCAGGTGAATCCGGTAATGACGCAGAGATTGTATAAAACGGCTATTGAATATGTAGCGGTAGACCGTGATACGAGTATAATGGACATATATTGCGGAATAGGAACGATTTCTCTGTGCGCGGCGAAAAAGGCTAAGCGGGTCATCGGCATTGAAGCTGTTGGGCAGGCTGTGGAGGATGCAAGAAAAAATGCACTTGCAAACGGAATCTGTAATGCAGAGTTTTACGCGGGAAGAGCGGAGGATATTGTTCCTGAATTGATAAAAAGCGGCGAAAGACCGGATGTAGTTATCCTTGACCCTCCCAGAAAGGGCAGCGATAAGGCTACGCTTGATGCTATAGTTGAGGCTGCGCCGGAAAGAGTAGTGTATGTTTCATGTGATCCGGCTACTTTGGCGAGGGATATGAAGTATCTGCGCAAAAACGGATATGTTCCGAAAAAAGCGCAGGGATTTGATATGTTTCCGCATACGGTGCATGTGGAGACGGTAGTGTTGCTGGTGAAAAAGTATATTAACGAAGAAATATTGAAAGGGGAAGAATGATATGGGCAGTGGTTTCCAGAATCCTATAACTATAAAAGAAGCAGTTGATAAAATACACAGCAGGCAATATCTTTTACCTGCAATACAGAGAAAATTCACATGGACGAGTAATCAGATTGAAATGCTGTTTGATAGTATTCTTAGGGGCTATCCTATTAATTCGTTCATGCTTTGGAAAATTTCAGCGAGTGAGATAAAGAGCGGATATAAATTTTATGAATTCATAACCGAATATAGGGAGTTTTTTGCGGAGAATAATAAAGATATTGATACAAAAGCTGTTCCTGATTTTGAAGCAGTGATTGATGGACAGCAGCGCCTCACAAGCTTATATATTGGGCTTAGAGGCAGTTATGCATATAAAATGCCGCGTAAGTGGTGGAAAAATACAGAGGAATGCCTTCCGACGCGGAAGCTTTACCTTAATCTGGAGCAGCCTGTCAAGCAGCAGTATGATAATCAGAAGGAATATGATTTCAGATTTTTAAGCTTGTCTGATTTAGAAAAAATTAGTGAGAGCGGTAAAGAATATGCATGGTTTGAGGTCGGTAAAATCTTAGATATGGATAGTATAAAAAAAGTAAGCAGGTATCTTGATAACAATAATCTTAAAGACAATAATTATGCCTATGATACACTGTATGCGCTTTATGAGGCAATTCATATTAAACCTATGATTAATTATTATCTGCAGGAAGAGCAGGAGCCGGATAAAGTGCTGGATATTTTCATAAGAACAAACAGCGGAGGAACACCCTTATCCTTCTCAGACCTTCTTATGTCCATCGCATCAGCCAACTGGAAAAACATTGATGCACGCAAAGAGATTGATCAGTTAGTAAATGAAGTTTATAATATAGGAAGACCGGGATTCTTGATCGATAAGGATTTTGTTTTGAAAACTTGTTTGGTTTTATTCGCTGATAACATCTCATTCAAACTTAAAAATTTCACATATGATAATGTTCAAGTGTTTGAAAAAAATTGGACTAAGGTAAAGAAAAGTATTGTTGCGGCATTTACTTTGTTTGAGAAATTAGGTTTCAATAATAAGACTTTCAGAGCCAAAAATGCGGCTATACCGGTGATTTATTATATTTATTATCACGATTTGGCATATGATATCGTAAAACCTACATATGATGAAGAGGACAAACAGAATATTGCCCGTTGGCTGAATTTGACGTTTATAAAATCGATTTTTGGCGGTCAGACAGACAGTGTACTTGTTTTAATGAGAAAGGTCTTGAAAGAGACAGAAAATAAGCTGTTTCCGGAGCAGGAATTGATGGATGCGTTTAAAAATAATCCTGCAAGAAATTACAGTTTTGATGAAGATTTTATTGATGGTATTTTGGAATCACAAAAGGACAGCAATGAAGCATTCTATATTCTGCATTTATTGTATCCAAATCTTGATTATTTTAATCAGGGTTTTCATCAAGACCACTTGCATCCTGCAAGCGTTTTTCAAAATGATGAAAAATTTGCCGCAAGCATTCCGGAAGAGGATAGAGAGTTTGCGAGAGATCCCAAAAACTGGAATGGAATTGCTAATTTACAATTTTTAAATGGATATCTCAATAAATCCAAAAAGGACACCCCCTTGGATGAATGGGTGGAAAAATGTAAAATACCAAGAGAATCGCTCTATGTAAGCGATACAACAAGCCTGAAAATATCCGATTTCAAAGAATTTATAACAGACAGAAAATGTAAAATAAAAGAACATTTAAAAAACATCATTGGATAATTCCAAATTAATAGAGGTCGGCAAGAAATGAAAAAAATAAAAATTACGGCAATACGAAAGGCATGCTATGATGATCTGATAGAAAAATATGAAAATCCGATAACGAATGCCTGCGATGTGGAAGAAGGGCAGATATTCATAGCCAATGGCTGGCAGCGTCCGGATGGTTTATGCGAAAGCGCATGGGAGAGTATGTCCGCTTTTGTAATGACGCTTGCTCACGGCGGAGAGGATTTGTATAACGGATGGATGAAGAATAAGAAGTCGGCAATGATTTCGTGCAATGACGGATTCCGTCCGGTAAGCTTTTTACTCGAAGCATTGGATGAGGAAGCGGAATAAAAATATTTGATTTCTGTAATTCTCAGTGTTTTTAATTTACTTGACTGAATATATTATTGTATGATAATATATTGTAAATGTTTTGAACAAATTAAGTATATTAAATTTTATGATTAAGGAGAACTTTTATGCAGGAGCTTATATTGTCTATCATGGATCAATTCGGATATATCGGTGTTTTTCTATTAATTGCAATAGAAAATATCTTTCCGCCTATTCCGTCAGAGGTTGTACTCATGTTTGGAGGATTCATGACTACATATACGAAATTAAATGTATTTGGTATGGTTGTTTCTTCTACTTGCGGTTCTCTTATCGGCGCTGTTGTTCTTTATTGCGTGGGAAAGTTATTGAATAAGGAGCGCCTGAAAAAAATTGTGTCCGGGAAAATAGGCAAAATCTTAAGAATAAAAACGAGTGATATTGATAAAGCCGATCAGTGGTTTTATAATAAGGGGAATAAAAGTGTATTTTTTTGCAGGTTTGTTCCTATAGTAAGAAGTCTTATATCTATTCCGGCAGGTATGAGTGAAATGGCGTTGGGAAAGTTTTTTCTCTATACAACTGCAGGATCCTTGATTTGGAATACGGTTCTTGTCATTATCGGAAACAGAGTAGGCGAAAACTGGATATCGATTCTGACTATATTTGAAAGATACTCCAATGCAGTACTGCTCATTTTGATTATAGCGTTTTTTGTTTGCCTCTTTGTGTTTTATCATAAGAAAAAGAATGGAAACTAAACGCATTAAGAAGCTCATAGGGCTGCTCGCTTTAAACGCTCTGCGCTAAAAGCGACAGCCCAATATTTTTTTAAGAAAGAATACTGCATGGATCTGCAAGACAACATGAAAGCTGAAAAAAATATTAAGATATTTTAAATTTTGTATATATTAAAGACAAAATTGAACAAAAGTATTGAAAAATGGCGAAAAAAATGATATAGTTAAAAAAGATTAAACTTAGGAGGCTGATGCTGATGCAGATCAATGTATTTAAAAGATATGAAAAGAAATATCTTGTTACAGAGGAGCAGCTGATAAAAATGATGCCGGAGATAAACAGGCATATGCTTCCGGATGAATACAGCCTTGACGGCAAAAAATACAGTATATATAATATATATTATGATACTGAAAATTATGATTTGATAAGGCGGTCCATGGAACGTCCATATTATAAAGAGAAATTCAGGCTTAGAGCATATGAGCCTTTCAGCGCTATGGACAATAAAATATTTATGGAAATTAAAAAGAAGATAGGAGGGGTAGTTTCTAAGAGAAGAACAACAGTATCGCTTCAAGAGGCGATCGCCTTTGTGAATGATGGAATAAGACCTCATGCAGACAGCCGTATGGAGAATCAGGTTCTCGATGAGATGGAATATTTTATGAGTATAAATAAACTTACGAGAGGTTTATTTATAAGCTATGAAAGAATGGCATTTTTCGGTAGGACAGACAGCAGCCTAAGACTTACATTTGACAGTAAAATAAATGCAAGAAAAGAAGATATATTTTCTTCTGATATGTCAGGCAATACTCCGCTGCTTGATGATGGCAGATACATAATGGAAATAAAGGTTTCTGAAAGTATTCCGCTTTGGATCGCGGAGCTGATGTCTGAGCTTGGTATAAGAAGAGTGAAATTTTCTAAATACGGTACAGCATATAGCATGGGCATATGCGGAAGAAATGTATAAAAACAGAGGAGGGCTTATAGAATGAATATAGGTAGACCGGCAAAGAAAATAATTTGCTTGGGAATGACAGCCATTCTCATATCCGGAATAATAAGTTCGGTTGATGCCGGAAATGATGCGTATGCTGCATCAAATAATGTAAATGTAATAATGATGATCCCGGATGGAGAATCGGTTAGTGAAGTGACGCTTGCAAGGTGGTATAATGGCGGGAAGCTTAATATTGATGAAATGACATGCGGATTGGTACGCACCTACAGCGCCGAGTCGGCAATCACTGATTCAGCTGCTGCGGCAACGGCTTATGCCTGCGGGATAAAGACAAATGAAGGCTATGAGGGTATATATCCTTCAGTCGTAAATATGCCGGGAGTGTCTGATACCGGAGTACATACAGCTCAGCAGCCGGCGGCAAACATTATTGAAGCGGCAAGGCTGGCAGGCAAGAAGACGGGAATTGTTGTGACGGCTCCGGTTATGCACGCTACTCCGGCAAGCTTTTCGGCTCATAACGAGGATCGAGAAGAATATGACACTATTTCAATGCAGCAGGTATATCAGGGGATAGATGTCGTTATGGGCGGCGGACTTTACTATATGAAGGACGGACGAAGAGATAGGCAGGATCTTACTTTGGATATTCAGAATAGGGGATATGACTATGTGACGACCAAGGAACAGATGAATAACAGCCAATCAGATAAGCTTTTCGGTGTTTTTGCTTATGATGATATGGATTATGATTTTGATATGGCAGACCATCCTGAGGAACCGTCGCTTGCTGAAATGACCCGGAAGGCTATAGATGTGCTTGATAAAAATGAAAACGGTTTTTTTCTGCTTGTTGAGGGCAGTAAAATAGATTATGCCTCTCATGCACATGATCCGGTTGGAGTTGTAAGTGAGATATTGTCTTATGATGAAGCTGTAAAAACAGCGCTTGACTTTGCGAAGAAAGACGGAAATACGGTCGTGATTTCTGCGGCAGACCATGGAAACGGAAATATGTCGATAGGTGTGGGACAGTCAGGATATGCTTCCACGAGCATTTACGAATATTTAACTCCTCTTAAAGCAGCATCAAGAACAGGAGCCGGGGTTTTGCAGAAGCTGAATGCCGACCGTTCAAATGCTAATTATGTTGTTTCGTCTTATTACGGAATCAGTGACCTTACGGAAGAAGAAATTGAAAAAATACGCTCTACAGACCAGGTTATGGCAACGGTGGGAAGAATGATGAGCAAAAGAGCCAATATCGGCTGGATGGAGGCAAGCGGTCATACGGGCGAGGACGTAACCTTAAATGTTTACGCCCCCGAGGGCATGGAAAGACTGACCGGAGTGGTAGACAATACGGATGTAAATAAATATATGGAACGGCTTATGGGATTAGATCTTGCTCAGACAAGCGAGAAGCTGTTTTGCCCGGCAAGGGCAGCGTTTGAGGCAAAAGGAGCGTCGATTTCATGGGATGGAAGCGATGAGCAAAATCCTAATATAGTTGTAAGAAAGGGCGATCAAACTGTTACTCTGCCCATAAACAAGAGCGTTGCTTATGTTGGAAACGACTGTATACAGCTTAGCGGATTAGTGATATTAAGCGGAGGAAACACATATGTTCCTTCCGATGCTGTGGAACTTATAAATTAAATTTATATAGGGGGATAATAATGAAGCAATTTATTGCTGCGGCTATTATTTTTGGAATAGGTTTAACTCAAGCCGCCTTTGCTGAAGAAATGAACGACGGTAAGGTCGTTGTTTTTGCGGCGGATTCGAACTATATATTTGATAATGGCAAGGTAGTGGATTTGGGAGTTGAGAGCTTTATTTACCAGGGAAGCTCATATGTACCGGTATCTGCTGCTGTGGGAGCCTTGGCGGGAACTACTGTGCTTGAAGATGATATAATGAAAATTACATATAAGGATAAAAGCATTGATATTCCTGTTTCTGATATGAAAAATTATGACGGAGTATATTATATTTCGGCAAGGGCCTTGTCTGACAATATGGGTGTGGGGCTTCAATGGAATGATGGAATTGTTATTTTGTCAGAAAATAATATTGAAACCTCAGAGCTGATGTCCGCAGATTATAAGGCGAAGCTTAGATATGACGGCTATAAAGACAGGTATGATGAGGAACTTTACCGTCAGATGGAAAAAGAGGTCGACTTTTCCGTAAAGGGCGGATTTTATACAGAGTCTCAGGTTGTTGAACTAAGCACTAATTTGAGGAATGCCTCTATATATTATACAACAGACGGAAGTGATCCGGCGCCTTGGTCGCCAAGTGCAAAGCTTTATACAGAGCCGATAGTTGTAGAGAATATGTCATGGGCTGATAATGTTTGGTCTAATATTACCACTGTTGTAAATGAGAATTTTGAATATCCAAAAGGATCTGTTATGAAAGGAACCTGCATAAAAGCGAGAGCGTTTAATAATGAAGAGCAAACAACAATGTCGGTAAATTCTTATTATATAGCAGAGGATATGTTCACCCGATATGGAGTGAAGGTTTTTTCAATAACCGCGAATCCGCAGGATCTGTTTGACGAGCAAAGCGGCATATATTCCTATAACAACAGTATCCAGCAAAGTAACTGGCGCGAATGCACGGCTTTTATGGAGGTGTTTGACGAACAGGGAGAAAGAGTCATAAATCAGTCCATAGGCTTAAGGCTTAACGGCGCCGGAACAAGGAAGCTTCAGCAAAAGGCTCTTAGAGTATATGCAAGAGAAAGCGAGTTTTATGAAAAAGGCGATAAAAAGAAATTCAAATATGACTTCTTTAACGGAACAGTAAGTAACGCTTATGGGGAAAAGATAGAGGAATATAAGCGGTTGATCCTTCGTAACGCAGGAGATGATTGGTCAAAATATTTTATGCGCGATGTTCTTGTTCATGATATATGCCGAAACATAGGTATAGATACACAGGGTTATGTTCCGGCGGTTGTATTTCTGAATGGAGAATATTGGGGAGTTCACCAGGTCAGGGAACGGTATGACAATAAATATTTTGAAGAGCATTATAAACTTGCCAGTGATGATGACGCAGTGCTTATAGAGATAGCTAATCATCCTATGTATGCCGATATTAACGAAGGAACGGATCAAGATTTACAGGATTTTAATGATAAAGCATATTTTATTATAAATAATGATATGTCAGTGCAGGAAAACTATATAAAAGCACAGGAATATTTTGATATAGGAAATATGATTGATTACTATATTATGAATATTTTCTTTGAGAATGTAGACTGGCCGCAGAACAATGTAAAAATATGGAGAAATAAAAATCCGGAAAACACAGCTGTTGATACCCGTTACCGCTTTGTTATATCGGATGAGGATACGACATGCGAGGATAACGGAGATATTTATGCGGATGCCTATGGACCGAAAAGTGATATAGCGGCGAAGTGGAAAAACAGCTCAGGAGACGGAACTCTTGGATATAAGCTTGATGATGCGGAATGTCTTGTGAACGTAATGCTGCACAGTCTTATGGCAAATAATGAGTTTGAAATTGAATTTATAAGAAGATATAACGATCATCTCAATACTATATTTAGAAGCTGGAGCGTTAAGGGGCATATTGATAATATATATAATGGTATGATAGGTCTAAGAGCAGAGCATGTATACCGTTATCCGCAAAGCTGGAAGAACTCATCTGTAGACGCTTTGAAAAAATGGGCTGATGAGAGACCGTCAAAGGCAAGGAAGGAAATAAAAAATTATTTTGGTTACAGTGATATGGTCAATGTTACTTTTATCTCTGACCAAAATATGGGACATATAGATGCGAATTCCTTAACCATTTCTCCATGGAACAATAAAGGTATTGAAAATGTGGAGAAATTCAGCGCGCCATATTATAAGGATATTCCTCTTTGGATAAGAGCGGTTCCAAATGCCGGATATGTGTTTGATCATTTTACTGTAAATGGTCAGGTTTGGTATGATGATGAGGCGGCATTTAATCCCATGGAAGATATTGTCATAGAAGCGCACTTTAGGGCGATATGATGGAGATAAAATATATATTAAAATATTAATTGTATAAAATGCTATATTGCATGTATTATACAAAAAAATTACGGCCGTATTTTACGGCTGTTTTTTTATTACCTAAAATGTGCATAAGTCAGGAAATTTTACTTAAAATGAATTTAAAATATGAAATATAAAATTTACATATAAAAAATATTTAAAAAAAATGAATAAATTTTGAAATTTTTATTGACAATCCATAAAAACAGTGGTATAATATTCATTGTAAGGAAGTTGAAACTAAAAAATGCAGAATTTTAATTATAAGTAATATTTTTCTTTTATTTGAATAATATTTCTTGTAAGTTATATAAAGACAATTCTTACACGATATTCTAATTTTGTATTTAAATGATTTAAGCTTAAACATTTTAATAGAATTTAATTCATTATGGCATATAATGATTTATTTATATTAAAGGAGGACTTTATTATGAAAAAGGTAGTTTTAGGTCTTGCAGCAATTATGGCTGTTTCAGCAGGTATGGCTGTTTCAGCATCAGCAGCTAATCAGGCTGGCACACCGATTTACTACACAGAAACAGAGGCTTTTGTAAACGGTGTAACAATTCCGGCATGGAATGCAGACGATCACACAGTAGTTAGCGTTTGGGATCTTCCGCTTTACGGTTTTAATGTGGATACCGGTAACGGAGCTGTTTCGATCTCGGTATTTGATGATTGGGGAACAGGTTATAATTATACAAACCAGTGGGATGCTACTGTGGTTCAGAGAAATGCTTTGGCAGCTGCAACACAGAACAATTCGGCATATGCTGGCAATGTATTCAGAATGACAGAGAATGCTGGTCCTACAGTTTACATCAACAACATTGAGGTTGCAAGCTACACAGCTGGAGGTAACACATTTATTCAGTTCAGAGATCTTGTTCTTGCTGATGATAACTTGTTCTATGATAATGTTGCAAATATGCCGTTCCAGGTAGTACATAAGGGCTATAATGCTATTGACAACAAGACATGGGTAGATGTTGATTTAGTTGACCAAGCTACAAATGCAGCTTCTATGACAAATCAGCCGGTAGTAGATACGCGTACAGCACTTGATAAGGCTATTGAGGCTCTTAATGAGGACTATGTAGGCGTTGAGATTCCGTGGTCAGGAACAGATTATCTTGCTGCTTATCCAAATCAGTCAGCAGCAGCTTGGAACTTCCCGGTTAATGATATTAACACTGGTATTCAGGTTGGTAGAATAGTTCTTGACTATGCAGCAGTAAATCTTGACGAAGGTATAGATGTTGTATTTAACATTCCGGAAATGGAAGCAATTTACGCTAGATAATAAATCTAACTGTTTGTTATATAAATTAAATTAGTTTTAGTCCTCCTTAAAGTAACATTGCGGGGAAACTTCAGATGTTACTTTAAGGAGGTTTTTAATTACAAAAAAATATCAAATAACATAAAAATGACTTGACACATACTATAAAATATGATATAATCAAAGAAGATTAGATGAGAAGAGATTAGTTTAGAATAGTTGAGACGAGATGTGTGAAATTTCTTGGGATAATTATACGCTCGTTTACTATCTAAACGGGCGTTTATTTTTTTAGGAGGTTTCACAATGAAGGAATTAATTAAAAAGCTTACGGAAGGATATAATCTTACACGCGGCGAGGCATATAAGGCAATGACGCTTATGCTTTCGGGTCAGGCGACTCCGGCGCAGATCGCGTCATATCTTATGGCGCTGCGACTTAAAGGAGAAACGGTCGAAGAGATAATCGGCTCATGCGAAGGAATGAAATCACAAGGGGGAACGATAGCTCCTCACAGAAGCAATTACATAGATTTTGTGGGCACAGGCGGAGATGGAACTAACACGTTTAACATTTCAACCACATCGATGTTCGTATGCGCGGCAGCCGGAGTTAATGTGGCGAAACATGGTAACAGAGCCTCGTCATCAAAGAGCGGAGCCGCAGATTTGCTTGAAGCCTTGGGAATAAATGTTTTTCTTGAACCGAAAGAAGTTGAAAAATGTATAGATGATATAGGATTCGGATTTATGAACGCACAGAAGTTTTATACGGCTATGAAAAACGTCGCTCCGGTAAGAAAGGAAATAGGAGTAAGAACGGTTTTCAATATGCTTGGACCGCTTTCTAATCCGTCAAATGCCAAAGGACAGCTCATAGGTGTATTTTCAAAGGAAATGGTTCCTGTGTTCTCTAAGTCTATGCTTGAAATGGGTCATATACATTCTATGGTCGTGTTCGGGAATGACGGGATGGATGAGGTTACGACCACAACTACAACATATGTCAACGAAATAAAGAACGGAAAAATTTTAGAATACGAAATAGACCCTCATGATTACGGTATGAAGTATGCCGATCCGGAGGAACTTAAAGGCGGAACGGGCGCGGAAAATGCAGAAATTACAAAAGCAATATTTAAAGGCGAGAAAGGTCCGAAGAGAGATATCGTTGTATTAAACAGTGCGTGTGGGATATATATAGGCGGAAAAGCTAAGAGCATTTCCGAGGGAGTAAAAATTGCAGAAGAGATTATAGATTCAGGCGCAGCTATGAAAAAGGTTGATGCGCTTATAGCCAGAACGAATATGGGAAGGTGCGCATAATGATACTTGATACACTTATGGCGGCGGCAAAGAAAAGGGTTGAAGAATCCAAGGCTGTTTTACCGCCGGCTGAATTGATTAAACGTCTGGATAAAGCTCAGCTCAAAAAGAGTTGCTTTGCTGAGGCGATCTCCGGAAAGGATGATGTTTCAATTATTGCGGAAATAAAAAAAGCATCACCGTCAAAAGGGCTTATACGTTCTGATTTTGACCATATGGAGATCGTGGAGGAATATAACAAATGCGGGACTGAGGCTCTTTCGGTTCTTACGGAGCCGGAGTATTTTAAAGGTTCGCTGCGTTATGTGGAGGATATAAAAAAGAAATACGATATACCGGTTTTACGCAAGGATTTTACTGTTGATGAGTATATGATATATGAGGCTAAGCTCGCCGGAGCAGATGCGGTGCTTCTGATAATGGCGGCGCTTACAGATGAAGAATATAAGCGCTTTTATAAAACGGCGCAGGAGCTGGAGCTTGATGTGCTGGTGGAAACTCATAATGAAAATGAGGTAAAAAGAGCGCTTGAATACGGGAAAATAATAGGAGTAAACAACAGAGATTTAAGCACCTTTGAAGAGGATATAACAACATGTGAAAGACTGCTGGAGTTTATACCGAATGATAGGATACGTGTTGCGGAAAGTGCGATAAGGTCGCATAAGGATTTTGAGTATTTGAGGGGACTTAAATTTGACGCGGCGCTTATAGGAGAAGCATTTATGCGTGAACGTGATATAGGTGCGGCGGTGAATAGATTGAGAAATGGAGATTAAAATTTGCGGGATACGCCGTGATGAGGACATAGCGGCTGTAAATAAATATAAGCCGGATTACATAGGATTCATCCTCTCGCCCGGATACAGGCGGTCTGTAACAGTACAAACGGCGGCTGAGCTTTGTAAAAAGCTTGACAGAGGAATAAAGACAGTCGGAGTATTTGTGGACGCTTTGCAGGATGAGGTTGAAAAAGCGGCGGATACAATCGGGCTTTTTGCGGTACAGCTGCATGGAAAAGAGAATGATGAGTACATAGAATCACTAAATGTTAAATGTGAAATATGGAAAGCCGTACAAGTAAGAAACGGTGCAGATATAGATGATATAAAAGGCGTATCAAGGATTTTGCTTGATAAATACGATGAGCATAGAGCGGGAGGAACAGGCAAGGCTTTTGAACGCTCGGAGCTTGGAAGGATAAAGGCAAAGTCACCTGTAATACTTGCGGGAGGACTTGATTCAAAAAATGTGTTGGATAGGATAAAAATGTTTAAGCCGGACGGAGTGGATGTTTCGTCATCGGTGGAAACGGACGGATTTAAGGATGAGAATAAAATAGAAGAATTTATATATAAGGTGAGGGCTTGGGAAAATGAACAGAATAGATGAAAGAATGAACAGCGTAAGAGCGGAAGGAAGAAAGGCTTTGGCAGCTTTTTTGACCGTCGGGGATCCCAATATTGAGGTTTCAAAGGCGGCAGTGAGGGCAATGCAGGAGGAAGGCGTTGATTTGATAGAGCTTGGAGTTCCGTTCTCAGATCCTGCGGCAGACGGTCCTGTTATACAGGCGGCAGATGAGAGAGCTATAGCAAACGGAACGGATATTTTCCGTGTTTTTGATATGGTAAAGGAAATACGGGAGGAAATCGAGATTCCTATGGTTTTTCTTCTTTATTATAATATAATAGTTCAGTACGGAGAGGAAAGATTTTTCAAAAAATGCGCCGAGGTTGGGGTTGACGGACTGATCATTCCGGATTTGCCTTATGAGGAAAGAGAGGATATTTCCGAGTATGTGGATAAATACGGTGTATATCAGATTTATCTTGTGTCACCGACGTCACATGAAAGAATTCAGAAAATTGCATCAGAAGCAAAGGGATTTTTGTATTGTGTATCATCTCTTGGAGTGACGGGCGAAAAATCAAGCTTTCAGACAGATTTTGATGAGTTTTTCGGTATGATAAAGAAGTATACAGAAGTCCCGGCTCTTGTTGGATTTGGAATTTCAAACGGAGAACAGGTAAAAGAGCTTAGTTCGTATTGTGACGGAGCTATTATAGGCAGTGCTTTGGTAAAGGCTATTGCGGACGGAAAAACAGCGGAGGAAAGTATCGCGGGACTTCGTGAAAAGCTGCGCGATCTGAGAAGCGGAATAGTTGCATAGCTCATACAGAAAGGGAGATAATAGAGATGGATAATTACACGATGCTGCTGCCTAATTATACAATAGGAGCAAAGTGTTATGATGAAATATGCCGGTTCTGTGCACCGTACGGAAAAAAAGCGGTTATAATAGGAGGGCATAAGGCTTTAGCAGCGGTGGAGAAAAAAATTCGCGAAGCTGTTGAAGGCAGTTCTGTGGAAATCATAGGAACGCTTTGGTATGGCGGAGAATCCTCGTATGAAAATGTAGATAAGCTTATAAAAAGTGCAGAGGTTGAAGAGGCAGATATGATTTTTGCGGTCGGCGGCGGAAAGGCTCTCGATACATGCAAGTGTATAGGTGATAAAATATCAAAGCCGGTATTCACGTTTCCAACGATAGCCTCGAATTGTTCATGCTGTACGAGCGTTTCGATAATGTACAGCGAGGACGGGGGTTTTCTGCATCCATATTTCTTTTTGCAGCCGCCGGTGCATGCTTTTATCAATACTCAGATAATGTGTGAAGCGCCGTATAAATATTTATGGGCCGGAATGGGTGATACATACGCTAAATATTATGAAGCGACAATGTCGGCACGCGGCGATGAACTTGAGCATTATACGGAGATGGGCGTTACTATAAGCAAGATGTGTGCCGGTCCGGTGCTGAGATACGGTGCAAAGGCTTTGGAAGATAATAAAAATAAGATATGCTCCGAGGAATTTAAGGAGGTTACTCTTGCTGTAACGGCTGTAACGGCATTGGCTTCAATATATCTTACACGTGACCATACGCCTGATTACAACAGTGGAATGGCACATGCGGTATTCTATACGCTGACAGCGGTTAAGAATATCGAGGAAAATCATCTTCATGGCGAGGTTGTAGCGTTCGGGGTGCTCATATGTCTGCTTATTGACGGGCAGAATGATGAATTTGAAAAGATATATAAATTCAATAAAAGTGTAGGACTTCCGACATCACTCGATGATATAGAAATAAGCGAAGAGCAGATAGATGCGCTCATTCCTAAGATGCCGGATATGTCTGATATAAGACATAATCCTTATAAAATTACGGAAGCAATGATTAGAGAAGCTTTTGAAAGGCTTAGAATATATAATATGAAAGGATGTTTTTAAATGAATAAATTGGTTAGAACGGTATTAGCATCAGCGCTTGCATTGACGTCAGCGGCAGGGCTGGCTTCCTGCGGAACACAGGAAACCGATACAGCAAATGGAGGTACAGATGATAAGCTTAAGGTGGGAGTTATTCTTCAAATAGAAAACGGCGCGTTTACAGATATGAAGGACGGCTTTATACAGGAGCTAAGAGACAAGGGATACAGCGAGGATAAGCTTGAGATCGATTATAAATGCGCTCAGGGAGATTCATCAAATCTTAACACAATAGTTCAGGATATGATAAACTCGGATAAGGATCTTATAGCTACAGTAGGAACTCCGGCTTCACAGGCTGTTGTAGGAGCAGGCTCCGACATTCCGAATATCTTTATTTCGGTAGGAGATCCTGTTGGAGCAGGGATTATAACGGATATGGCTAAGCCGGATAAAAACGCAACGGGAACGTCAAATGCGGTTCCTGTAGAGGATATATTTGCGCTTGCGGATGAACTTACTCCGGGAATAGAAAAATACGGACTTTTGTATAATACAAGCGAAGTAAATTCTGTTACTACCTGCAATAATGCAAAAACATATCTTGATGAGAAAGGCATTCCGTATGTAGAGGCGGTTGTCACAAATTCTTCAGAGGTGCAGCAGGCTGCTCAGACACTTGCATCGGAGGTTGACGCTATTTATGTACCGAATGACAGTGTGATTCAGAATGCTATGCCGCAGGTAGCTGAAATTGCACGCGATGCTAAGATACCTGTATACGGCTCATCGGCTACCATGGTCGATTCGGGAGCGTTTGCAACGGTCGCTATAAGCGATAAGGAAATAGGAGCTATTTCAGCAGATAAGGCTATAGAATATTTTAACGGTAAAGCAATAGCTGATATTCCGGCAGAGGTTGTTTCGGCAAATGATATTGTAATAAATGAAACAACAGCACAGGCGCTTGGTGTGGAGTTCAGTGATGATGTAAAGGCAAAAGCTCGTTTTGTTAATGACAAGAACTAATAAATATTGATCAAATAAAGCTGTTGGATATTGACAAACAGTGATAAACGTGATACCATTAATATGGCATTAGAGAGCGTTGCGACATGATATGCCGCGGCGCTTTTATATTAAGGAGGATTTGGTGATTATGGGTTTTATACTTGGCTCGCTGCAGCTTGGAATTATGTACGGTCTGCTTGCGGCGGGAATATTTATTTCTTTTCGTATTCTTAATATTCCTGACCTTACGGCTGAGGGATCGTTTGGGTTTGGATTATGTGTAAGTGCGATGATAACTATTGCGGGGCATCCGTATTTAGCGCTTATAGCGGGAATGGCAGCGGGAGCTCTTGCCGGAACAATAACAGGGCTTCTGCATACAAAATGTGAGATACATCCGATACTTGCGGGAATACTTACAATGACGGGACTTTATTCAATAAATCTTTTTGTGATGAAAAACAGTTCAAATGTAAGCCTTATTAATATGGATACAGTTTTCACAGATGCATATGCGCTTATGCCGTTTTTGAGCAAAGAATGGGTGAAGCTGATTATAGTATTTATATTTACGGCTGTTCCGGTTGCGGCATTAGCGGTATTTTTCAAGACGCGTATGGGACTCAGTATACGTGCTACGGGCGATAATGAAGTTATGGTTCGCGCATCGAGCATAAATGTCAATAAGACAAAGATAGGCTCTCTTGCAATAAGCAATGCGTGCATAGCTCTAAACGGAGCGGTGCTTGCGCAGTATCAGAATTATGCCGATATAAATACAGGCTCGGGAATGCTGATTGTAGGTCTTGCGTCAGTTATTATAGGAGAAGCGATATTCGGCAGAAGAGGAGTAACGATAGGACTTATAAGCGCGGTTGCAGGCTCGGCGGTATACAGGATCATTATGGCCGTAGCAACGAAATATATTATCACGTCAAGCGCCGCTTCGGCATCGTCATTGAAACTTGTCAGTGCAATTATCGTTGGAGTTGCATTGTCAGTGCCGGCGATAAAAAAGGCTGTTTCGCGCGCTAAAGCGAAGAAGGGAGGTCCTTTTAATGCTTAAGCTGGAATCACTTTCAAAAACATTTCTTGCCGGAACTCCTAATGAGCATACGGCGCTGGATAATTTATCACTTTCGCTTGAAGATGGTGAATTTGTAACGATTGTAGGCTCAAACGGCGCGGGAAAGTCAACGCTGTTTAATGCTATATGCGGAACATTTATGGTTGATTCAGGGGCGATAGTGCTGGATAAAAAGGACATTACCTATCTTCCGGAGCATAAAAGAGCAAGAGTTATAGGAAGAGTATTTCAGGATCCGATGAAAGGAACTGCTCCTAACTTGACAATAGAAGAAAATCTGGCACTTTCTTTTTCAAGAAGCCGGCGGCATGGCTTTGGATTTGCTCTTAATAAAAGGGATATTGAAATATTTAAACAAGCGCTAAGCGAATTTGATATGGGATTGGAAGACCGGATGAAAACGAAGGTCGGACTGCTTTCAGGAGGTCAAAGACAGGTTGTAACGCTGCTTATGTGCACCATGACAACACCGAGGCTTTTGCTGCTTGACGAACATACTGCTGCGCTTGATCCGGCAACATCGGATAAGATCATGAAGATCACGAATGATATAGTCAAAAAGAATAATATAACTACAATGATGATCACTCATAATCTTAATTCGGCAATAAGAACCGGAACAAGAACTATAATGATGGACGACGGTAAGATAATTCTTGATATAAGCGGTGAGGAAAGGGATAAGATGTCTCTTAATGAGCTGCTGGAGCTTTATACAAAAAAGAGCAGCAAGGTTTTTGATAATGACAGAATGCTTCTTACAAAATAAATGTGACGTCAAAATTGTTTTAATAAAATAAAGGGGATTTAGATGAATAGAAATGGTATATTTATAGGACTGGCTGCGGCGCTGTGTTTTATAACTGTGACTATAACTTCGGTTAATACCGCAAATTATGATGATATATGCGGTACATGCGGAAAGGCGGTCACATGGGGACTTACAGAAGACGGAATATTAAATATAGGCGGCTGGGGGACAATGACAAACTATACCGAGGACAGTCCTGCACCGTGGAGTGAATATGCAGAGGATATAACAGCGATAAATATAAATGAAGGAGTTACCGGTATAGGCGACTATTCATTTAAAGGCGTTACTCAAATAACAAGCGTGACTGTACCTGCAAGCGTTTTGTATATCGGAATACATGCGTTTGAGGATTGCGGTGCGCTTGACACGGTTGCGCTGCCTTCGTCACTGCAAAGTATATGGGATTATGCCTTTGAGGGCTGCAAGGATATTTCGACGGTATATTATAGCGGCAGCAGCGATCAATGGGAAAATATAAGGATAAAGCAGGGAAATCATTACTTGAATTTTGCTAAGGTCCTGACGGATTCTCCTATGGTTTATGGAGTGAATTTTAAGGATTTAAGCTCTCATTGGGCAAAAAGCAATATAAATACTGTTGCAGCGAAAGGAATAGTTTCCGGATATGGAGATAATACATTCAGACCCGATAATACGATTTCAAGAGCTGAGTTTTCAAAGATGCTTATAACTGCTATGTTTGATGAGACTTTTGAACAGGCAGAGCCTTGGTATAAGCCGTATATGGAATATATCTATGAAAAAGGGATCGCATCAAGAGAGGAAGTATGCTCCGATTTTGAAAGCACGATTACTCGTGATGAAATGGCTCTTATGGTCAGCAGAGCCTTATATTTAAAGGGTGAGCCGTTTGAAACTGAATTTAATAAGGCGGATTCATTAGTTGATGGTAAAACAAAATCTGTAGAGGTTAAAAGCGCGATACAAAAAGGGATCATCAACGGCTATGAAGACGGGACATTCAGGGGAGGATCAAGTCTTACAAGGGCTGAAGCGGTATCTGTTATTTTAAGAGCGGTGGATAAAACCTATAGAACGTCAAATGTGGTGAATAAACCGTCGTTGGTTTTGATGTATCACAGTGTAAATCCCGATAAGATAGAGGGTGACGCAAATCTTGCTGTTACTCCGGAGGCATTTGAATGGCAGCTTAAATACTATAAGGAGCATGGGTTTGAGACAGTGTTTGCTTCTGAAGCGTCCGCAACTACTACAAAAAGGGAAATAGTGATCACATTTGATGACGGGTATGAAGACAATTATATTTATGCCTATCCGCTGCTTAAGAAATACAATATGAAAGCGACTATATTTATGGTTGCGGGAGATATAGGCAAGGAGAACAGGCTCAGTGCCGGACAGCTTAAGGAAATGAGCGACAGCGGATTGGTGGAAATAGGAAGTCATACGGTCAAACATCAAAATCTTAATGAATGTTCTCTTGAAGAGCTGGATAATGAATTTGCGAATTCTCAGGGGATACTGGAAAACATTGTGGGAAAACCCGTAAGGGCAGTTGCTTATCCCGGGGGATATAGTGATGAAATTGTAGAAAAGTATGCTTCGGAGCATTATTCGAGAGGTTTTATAGCGCGTCCGAATTATAATTTAAGCACTCTTAATGATATGACTATATCACGTTACGGTGTGTACAGAAATACAGATAAATTTGAAATTGAATTGATGTGTAAGCGTTTCGGATATTAGAGGTGGGATAATTTTATAATGCACTTTAGGGAGGCTGGGAGTAATGATGCTCTCAGCCTCTTTTGCTTATCCGTTTTTGTGAATTTATGTATGAAATATATTTGTGATGAAAAAATATATTATTGATATTTGTTACGAAAACGGAGGGCATAAGATGGAATATGGATTAGCTTTATCAGGAGGAGGAGCGCGCGGGGCATATCATGCTGGAGTATATAGAGCGATCAATGAGATGGGGCTGAATATACGGTCGGTCACGGGAACTTCGATAGGCGCGGTGACCGGGGCGTTGATTGCCGCCGGAGACGGAGAGCGTCTTCAAAGGCTTTGGGGAGAGCTGTCTATCAAAGCAATCACCGGAAGTGAGAATCCTGGAATAAAGCTGTTGGGGGGCTGTGATCTTAAGTACGTATATGAAATAATAAGCCAATGTGTAAATGAAGAAAAAATAAGAAATTCTTCAATTCATTTCGGATTTGAGCTTTTGGACGGTTATAAGAATGTTGAAGTGTTTATAGAAGATATTCCCAAAGGAAGACTTGCGGAGTATCTTACCGCGGCAGTCTGTATGCCTATATTCAAGCCAAGGCGTATAGACGGAAGAAAGCTTATTGATGCAGGTATGGGGGATAATATGCCTGTGGATATGCTTATATGCGATGGGTGCAAAAATATAGTGGCTTCAGATGATAAGGGGATAGGCAGGCTGAAAAAAATAACAAAATCCGATGTTAATATAATTGAAGTTAAATATCGAAAACCGGAAGGCGGAATTTTGGATTTTAGCAGGGGAAAAACGATGAAGAGTGCGCAGCATGGGTATTATGACTGCCGCAGAGCATTCGGGGATATTTCGGGTAAGCTTTATTGCTTTGAAAATGAAGATTATATGCGAGCGGCTCATTGTTTTGGAACGGATATGCTTGATAAAATAGAAAGAGCGGCAGCTATATGCAGAATAGATGCTATGAGGATTTACAGCGTCGACGCTTTGGTGCAGCATATAGCTGATGCTTACAGAAAAAGTAAAAAAATACGTAATTTCATTTTAGAAAAGAGATTTAATTGTATTATTAAATATATAGAAAAAAATTATCCGAATATTTTGTAAAAAAGACTTGTAATTATAAGAAAAAAATTATATAATAGATTTATATAATGTTTGATGGTATATATGGATTTTTAATGTGTTATTAAAGAACTTGATTTACATTGAATGTTATGTAAACTTATGTATCGAAGGACTATGCGATGAAAAAAATAGTAATGACGGTTTTTTGCTTAATTATAGCGGTCATACTTATCGTAGGCATAAGGATGGCAAACCGCCCGCCGCTTACTCAGAAGGCGGAGATTACAACATTAGAGGATAGAATACAAGTACAGGGACTGATTGTCAGAGACGAGCATGTATTTTATGCTACAGGAACAGGCACAGTGTATTTTGGCATATCTGAGGGAGAGCGTGTTTCTAAGGACACTCTTATAAGCAAAATATACTCCGGAACAGTCAGCGAGGATATATTGAAAGAGCTGTCAACTATTGATAAAAAGATAGCTCGTGCAGTTGAGGAGGAAAACAAGAGCACTCTCTATTCATCGGATTCCAATTCTGTTGACAGTGAAATAAAAACAAGGCTTGACAGTATATATGAATATGCGCAGAATATGGATACAGCAAAAATTTCGGAATATAAAACGGCTATAAATAATTTAAGAAGCGCAAATGATGATTCCGGAGTAACGCTGACTGAGCTTAGAGAAAAGAAAAATGAGCTTGAAGCAAGCATTGGCTACGAGGCTCAGGATATTTATACTGATATATCGGGTGTGTTTTCAACTTATCTGGATGGGCTTGAAAGTGTTTTGGAGCCGGATAGGATAGAGCAGTATACTCCGTCATATATAAGCGGACTGCAAGTAAACGATCAGGAAAAAGCGGCAGCAGATCCATCTGTAGCAGTCGGAGATCCGATATGCAAGGTTGTGAATAATCACCTATGGTATACGGTATCTGTTGTAAATACTGCTGATTTAGCGGAATGTAAGGAAGGAATGAGCATAAAGCTGAGATTTAAGAATATGGCTGACGCCGAGGTGGATGGCGTAGTAGAATATATTTCTGAGCCGGACTCTGTGGGAAATGCTCTTGTTATGATACGTTGTTCAACATATCTTGACAGCGCATTTGCATATAGAAATGCTGATATTGATATGATTTTTAAAAGCTATACGGGATATAATGTACCTGTATATGCTATAAGAACAAAAGAAGACGGAAGCCATATGGTTATAGGAGAATCGGGAACAAGCAGATTTAACTGTGATGTAGATGTATTGTATACAAATACAGATGATGGTTATGCAATAGTCCAGTCATCCGAAAATGCTGTAAATAAGCTCTCAAAAGCGGATAGAATTGTTATCAGTGAGGCATCTTAAGGAGGTAAGTGCTTTGGATATAGAACAGAATTTGAAAAATGTTGAACAAAGAATTGCCGCAGCCGCAAAAAAAAGCGGAAGAAGCCGTGAGGATATAATTTTAGTGGCGGTAACAAAAACTCATCCGGCAGATATGATGAATGAGGCAATAAAGGCAGGAGTAACAGATATAGGAGAGAACAAGCCGCAGGAGGTCCGTGATAAATATACGGACGTATTGCCGGTAAGATGGCATCTTATAGGACATTTGCAGACAAATAAAGTTAAATATATTATAGATAAATGTTGTATGATACACAGTGTTGACTCTATAAAGCTTATGGATGAAATTGAAAAACAGGCAAAGCAGCATGATGTAAGTATGGATATACTTATACAGGTAAATATTTCCGGAGAAGAAACAAAATCCGGAATAACAGCAGAAGAGCTTGATGAACTGCTTATGCACGCCGGAGAACTTCAACGCGTCAAGGTAAGAGGTCTTATGACAATAGCGCCTAAATGCGAACGTCAGGAGGATGCGGCTGTGCATTTCAGGAATATGAAAATGTTATTTGACGAAACAGCCAAAAAGGTGTACAAAAATGTTTCTATGGAATATTTGTCTATGGGAATGAGCGGTGATTTTGAAGCCGCAATAGAGTGCGGATCAAATATGGTTCGTGTGGGAAGCGCAATTTTTGGGGCGCGTGATTATTCAAAACACTAATGGAAAGGATAGATAAAAATGGGAGCTTTAAATTCAATAAAGAACTTTCTGGGCTTTGAAAGCGAAGAGGAACTCGATGAGGAGCTGGACGAAAGAGAGCAGATGGAGGATGAGGACGAGGATTCCAGATATTCTTCCAAATATTCTTCTTCAAGGTCTTCTTCAAGAAATCAGTATTCCAGACAATCGCCTAAGATAGTCAATGTAAAGCGCGACGGACGCGGCAGCGACTATGTAGGAGATGATTATCCTACAAGCACTATCAAGGTCTATAAGCCGAAAAGCATAAATGACACAAGAAAAATTGCCGATGACATGCTTCGCGGTATTGTTATTATAATGGATATTGAAAATGCCGATGCTGCGGAAAGACAGAGAATCGTGGATTGTATTTACGGCGTTTCCTATGGCTTGAGATATAATTTCAGGCGTGTAGCCGACAGAATGTTTGTATCTGCACCTCATAATATAGATATTTCCGGAGACGGCATAAAAACTCAGGACGGAGAGATTTATCACTGGTAAGATAGAATGAATGAAAATAAGCTGTTGATACCGCGTATAGATGATTTGTTCCGCTTGTGCGATAAATATGCGTGTGCACGTTTTTCGCCTTTTCTTGACGGCGGAGAAATTGCCGAGATAGAGGATAGTTATGTTATGCCCTACGGCTGCAATGTGATGTGGTTTGGAGGAGCGGATAATTGTGAAAGGAAGATTTTGGGGGTTTTTCCGGAATGGGAGGAGCCGTCGAAGCAGGATTTTCCTATAAAGATCATACGCTTTGAGGGTGGTTTTTCCAGGGAACTGAGCCATAGAGATTATCTGGGGACAATTATGTCCTTGGGAATTGAGAGAAATAAAACGGGAGATATTATTGTAAATGGAAAGACAGCATATGTTTTTGCATATGATGATATTGCCGACTACATAAGCTCCGGAATAAGAAAAATTGGCAATCAGGGAGTTAAGTCGGAGGTGCTTGAGGTATCTGATATTGTTGTGCCGGAGCCGATGCTGGTGGAAATGAACGCTGTTTGTGCATCCGAAAGGCTTGATGCTGTTGTCGGAGCAGCGGCCGGAGTGTCAAGGAGCAATGCCGCAGCGCTTATACGCGGAGGAAAAGTAAAGCTCAATCACCGCGAAACGGCAGATGTATCTAAAAGCGTGAAAAATGAAGACTTAATTTCAATAAGAGGATTTGGACGATATATTTTCAGAGAGACGGGCGCGCAGACCAGAAAAGGAAGAGTGCATATAAAATTGTATAAGTATATTTAAGGGAGTGGTTTTTAATGCTCAGACCTATAGATATCCAAAACAAGGAGTTTGAAAAAAGACTCAAGGGTTATGACTGTGATCAGGTAGACGATTTTTTGGACGCCATAATTCAAGATTATGAGGTTATCTGCAAAGAAAATGAAACGATAAAAGAAAAAATGAAGGTACTTACCGATTCTTTGGAAAGATACAAGCAAATAGAAGCTACTATGCAAAAATCGGTAGAGGTTGCAAAGGAAACAGCAGAGGAAATTCGTAAAAATGCAAATATGGAGGCTCAGACCATAATAGAACGCGCGAAGGTTGATGCGTCAAGGCTGGCAAAGCAAATAGATGACGAGCATGTAAAACGCCATAATGAAATGCTTGCAATAAAAAGTGAAACGGATGCTTATAAATCAAGATTAAAGGCGATTTGCACAAATATTATGCAAATGTGCGACGAATTGTAATTTTCTATTGACATTCGGAAATTTTTATAATATAATATACATGAAAAATTTTAAAGGCATAGATGGAGACAGTAGCCGTATATGAATGCCATGAGCGAGCCGCGGAGGGTGAGAGCGCGGAGGTGAGTAGTATATGAGTGAAGATCACTCCGGAGCTGTGCGGCAGAAAGCATATGCAATTAAGCCGCAACGGATTCCGCCCGTAACAGCGGACTCATATGTTAGTATGACGAGTGGTACAAATGAGCATTATGCCTTTGTCTTGGAATACAAGACAAAGGTTTTTTGTTTATGAAAGGAATGAAAGAGATGTACAAAAAGGTTTCTACAGACCTGAATTTTGTTGAAAGAGAAAAAGAAATTGAAAAGTTTTGGAAAGACAACAATATTTTTCAGAAGAGTATAGACTCGCGCCGTGACGGAGAAGTGTATACATTTTATGACGGACCTCCTACGGCTAACGGAAAACCGCATATAGGTCACGTTCTTACACGTGTTATTAAAGATATGATCCCGCGCTACCGTACAATGAAGGGCGCTAAGATCATTCGTAAAGCAGGCTGGGATACACATGGTCTTCCTGTTGAGCTTGAAGTGGAAAAGAAGCTTGGGCTTGACGGAAAAGAACAGATCGAGGGATATGGTTTAGAGCCTTTTATTAAGGAATGTAAGGAAAGTGTTTGGAAGTATAAGAGTATGTGGGAAGATTTCTCAAATACGGTAGGCTTCTGGGCTGATATGGATAATCCATATGTAACATATGATAATAATTTTATAGAGTCAGAGTGGTGGGCACTTAAAAAGATATGGGAGAAAGGACTTCTGTATAAGGGACACAAAATAGTTCCGTATTGCCCGCGATGCGGAACTCCGCTTTCATCACACGAGGTGGCTCAGGGATATAAGGATGTCAAGGAACGTTCGGCTACAGCGAAATTTGCTGTAAAGGGCGAGGAGAATACGTATCTTCTTGCATGGACAACAACTCCGTGGACTCTTCCGTCGAATGTTGCTCTTTGTGTGAATCCGGAAGAGAAGTATGTCAAGATAAAGGTTGACGATGAGTATTATATTCTCGCAGAGGCGCTTGTCGCTTCAAATTTCCCCGAAAAGGAATATGAGGTTGTTAAAGAATATATTGGCAAGGATCTTGAGTATATGGAATATGAGGCGCTGTATCCATCAGAAAACCTCAAGAAAAAGGCTTATTATGTAACCTGTGACGGATATGTAACGCTTACAGACGGTACAGGTATAGTTCATATTGCTCCGGCATTTGGTGAGGACGACTCTAAGGTCGGACATAAATATGATCTTCCGTTCCTTCAGCTTGTGGACGGAAAGGGCTGTATGACAGACGGAACAAAATGGCCCGGAGTATTCTGCAAGGATGCCGATAAATTTATTTTACAGGATCTTGATGAAAGAGGACTTCTCTTTAATGCGCCGAAATTTGAGCACAGCTATCCGTTCTGCTGGAGATGTGATACGCCGCTTATTTACTATGCGCGTGATACATGGTTTATAAAAATGACGGCGGTTAAGGATGATCTCATAAGAAATAACAAGACAATTAACTGGATACCTAAAACAATAGGCGAGGGCCGTTTTGGCTCATGGCTTGAAAATGTTCAGGATTGGGGCATAAGCCGTAACAGATATTGGGGTACTCCGCTTAATATATGGGAGTGCGAATGCGGAAAAAGACATGCTATAGGCTCGATTGAGGAGCTGAAGCAGATGAGCAGCAATTGTCCCGATGATATTGAGCTTCACAGACCTTTTATCGATAAGGTAACTATAAAGTGTCCTGACTGCGGAAAGGAAATGCACAGAGTTCCTGAGGTTATAGACTGCTGGTTTGACTCCGGAGCTATGCCGTTTGCACAGTGGCATTATCCGTTTGAAAATAAGGAAATTTTTGAGGAGAATTTCCCTGCTGACTTTATCAGTGAGGCGGTTGACCAGACAAGAGGATGGTTCTATTCCTTGCTTGCTGAATCAACGCTGCTGTTTAATAAAGCTCCGTATAAGAATGTTATAGTTCTTGGTCATGTTCAGGATGAAAACGGACAGAAGATGTCTAAATCAAAGGGAAATGCTGTAGACCCGTTTGAAGCTTTGGAGAAGCACGGAGCGGACGCGATACGCTGGTATTTCTATTCAAACAGCGCTCCGTGGCTGCCGAACCGTTTCCACGACAAGGCAGTTACAGAGGGACAAAGAAAGTTTATGGGAACGCTTTGGAATACCTATGCATTCTTTGTGCTGTATGCGAATATAGATAATTTTGATGCAACAAAGTATACTCTTGAATATGATAAGCTTTCCGTTATGGATAAATGGCTGCTTTCGAGAGTCAATTCAATGGTAAAGCAGGTTGACGAGAATCTTAATAACTATAAGATTACAGAAACAACAAAGGTTCTTGACAAATTTGTCGATGAGCTTTCGAACTGGTATGTACGTCTTTGCCGTGCGCGCTTCTGGGTAAAGGATATGACTCAGGATAAGATCAACGCATATATGACTCTTTATACAGCTCTTGTGACGGTGTGCAAGGCTGCGGCTCCTATGATACCGTTTATGACTGAGGAGATATATCAGAACATTGTAAGAGAAATTGATAAGGATGCGCCTGAATCAATTCATCTTTGTGATTTTCCGAAGTATGATGAAAAGCTTATAGATAAAGAACTTGAGGAAGGCATGGAAGAAGTTCTTGATATTGTTGTTTTGGGCCGTGCATGCAGAAATGTTTCAAATATGAAGCAAAGACAGCCGCTTGCCAATCTGTATGTAAAAGCAGACAATGAATTAAAGGATTTTTATAAGGATATAATAAAGGGCGAGCTTAATGTGAAGAATGTGGAGTTTGTAGATGACGTTTCGGCATTTACAAGCTATAGCTTTAAGCCGCAGCTAAAAACATTGGGCAGACGTTTTGGAAAGAATATAGGAAAGGTTAAGGAAATTCTTGCCAATATTGACGGATCAGCTGCAATGAATGAGCTTAACACAAGCGGAAAGCTTACGATCGAGGTTGACGGTGTTGAGGAGAAACTTGAAAAGGATGATCTTCTTATCGAAGCTGTTAAATCTGAGCATTATATTTCAGATTCTGACTACGGAATAACCGTTGTTCTTGATATACGCCTTACTCCTGAACTTATAGAGGAAGGTTTTGTAAGAGAGATTATTTCAAAGCTTCAGACTATGAGAAAGGATTCGGGCTTTGAGGTTATGGATCATATAAAAGTATATGCGTCTGTGAATGATAAGCTTAGAGGTATCGTCGAGTCAAACGCAGAATTCATTAAAGACCAGGTATTGGCTGATGAGATTCTTTTCAGTGCTGACGCAGAAAATTCTAGGGAATGGAATATAAACGGCGAAAAGGCTGTGCTCGGTGTTGAGAGGGTATGACTATAATGTTGCGCGGCATTGCTCCGCGCAACATTTTCTGCTATATTAAGAACGAAGCCATATAGGATTGATTGAAAAGATATAGGAGGCGAAATATGGGCAGATTGATGATAGCGGGGACAAAAAGCGGCTGCGGAAAAACTATGGTGACTTGTGCCGTATTGCAGGCGTTGAAAAACAGAGGTATGGATGTTACTGCTTTTAAATGCGGTCCTGATTATATAGATCCGGTTTTTCACAAAACAGTGATCAAGGTGCCGTCATATAATTTGGATTCATTTTTTATGGCTAAGAATACCGTAAATTACCTTTTGGATAAAAACAGTTCGGAAATTTCAATAATAGAGGGCTCGCACGGATTTTATGATGGAGTTTCATATACGGAAAAGGCGTCAAGCAGTGAAATTTCAAGATGGACCAATACGCCCGTAGCGCTTGTGGTTGACTGCAGAGGAATGATAACCAGCATCGGAGCGGTTATAAAGGGATATATATCATATAGCGAAAATAATATTAAGGGTATAATTTTTAACGGCGCTACAGCTTTAAGTTATCCATATTTGAAGGAAGAATGCGAAAGACTTGGAGTAAAGGCATTCGGGTATTTTAAAGCATCCGAAGATTCAAAGCTTGAGAGCAGACATTTAGGGCTTGTGACTACTCTTGAAATTGATGATATGCAGTCAAGAATGAATGCACTCGCTCAGCAGGTTGAGGATACGATAGATATAGAAGCGCTTATTGAAACAGCGGACAGTGCTCCGAAATTGGAGTATGAATTTCATGAGCCTAAAAAGGTTGCAGATGTAAAGATAGCATATGCCTATGACAGAGCCTTCAGCTTTTATTATGAGGATAACCTTCAGCTTTTAAGAGAGCTTGGCGCGCAGCTTATACCGTTTAGCCCAATGACGGACGAAAAGCTTCCTGAAGGAATAAACGGATTGATGATAGGAGGAGGATATCCGGAGCTTTTCGCAAAGGAGCTTTCCGAGAATAAAACTATGCTTGCGTCAATAAAGCAGGCTGTGTGCGGAGGACTTCCGTGCATTGCCGAGTGCGGCGGATTTATGTATCTGCATGAAAGAATGAGCGAATACACTAATGCGCTGTATGATATGGTAGGCGTGATAAAAGGCAAGGGAATAATAAATGACAGCCTTCCGCGATTTGGATACGGAATAATGATGGCATTGCGGGATAATGTTTTTTGTGACAAGGGAGAACAGATCGCTATTATAGATGCGCATTATTATGAGAGCGAAAACAGAGGCGCGGATTTCTATGAAGAGGGACCGCATAAGTCACAGAAGAGCGGACATGGAACGAATACAATGTTCGCAGGCTTACAGCATATCCATTTTTATGCCAATATAGAATTTGCCAAAAATTTTGTGAAAGCTTGCGCGGCATATGAGCCTGAAAATATAAAACGATCCGAGTAAGTTTTTGCTGTATAATAACCGCTGCATTTTAATGAGAGCGGTTATTTTGCTTGGTCAATTAAGGTTTTTTATTTTTTTATGATTATTTACTTGAAGTTTTTGGTGAAGTGTAGTATAATAAACCTACATGATATTTTAGGAGGCTTTATTTTGGATAGAAGCAGTATAGAGCGGATTAATGCTCTTGCTAAAAAAGCAAAGACAGTTGGTCTGACAAAGGAAGAAGCGGCTGAGCGTGATAAACTCAGAAAAGAATATCTTGCAGCGGTACGCAAAAACTTTAAGGCAACGCTCGACAGCATAGAGTATACTGATTAATAATGGATAATGTAAAGGAGTATTTTTAGAAAATGGCACTTATTTTACCAGAGGGATATAAATCCCGTCTTGACGGCAGAACTACCGAAAAAGCAATTAAATTTATAAGAGATACATTTCAGCATGAAATAGTAACAGCACTTAATTTGCAGAGAATTTCCGCTCCGTTGTTTGTACGTCCGGAAACGGGCTTAAATGACAATCTTAATGGAGTAGAGCGTCCGGTAAGCTTTGACGCTCCGTGTCTTGGCGGAGAAACTCTTGAAATTGTGCATTCTCTTGCGAAATGGAAAAGAATGACTCTCGGTAAATATGATTTTCCTATAGGCGAAGGCTTGTATACTGATATGAATGCTATACGCAGAGATGAAGAGGTAGATAATCTTCACTCAATGTATGTTGACCAGTGGGACTGGGAAGTTGTTATAGATTCAAAGGCAAGAGAGCTTCGTACATTAAAAAATTATGTGATGCGTGTGTATAATGCCATGAAGGCAACTATGGCAAGAGTATGCTCAAAATTCCCGCAGCTTGAGAATAATTTCCCGGAGGAAATAGAGTTTATTACTACTCAGAAGCTTGCGGATATGTATCCGGATTTGAGCAGCAAGGAAAGAGAAGATAAGCTTTTAAGAGAAAAGAAGGCTGTTTTTCTTATGAAAATAGGAGGAGAGCTTACAACCGGAGAGCCGCATGACGGAAGAGCGCCGGATTATGACGATTGGGAGCTTAACGGAGATATACTTATGTATTATCCTCTTTTGGATTGCTGTTTTGAGCTGTCGAGCATGGGTATAAGAGTGGATGAGAATTCAATAAAATCCCAGTGTGAAAAGGCAAATTGTCTTGATAGACTCAATCTCCCGTTCCATAAAAAGATTCTTGAAAAGGAGCTTCCGTATACAATAGGCGGAGGTATCGGACAGTCAAGATTGTGTATGTTTATGTTGAATAAAGCGCATATCGGTGAGGTACAGGCGTCCGTATGGCCGGATGATATGGTTGAAAAATGTACGAAGAGCGGTATAAGGCTTCTTTAATTAGGGCAGACGCCTATTTTGTAATTATTGGAAAGGATGAAGGGGTTATACCCTGTGTATAATAGATGAAAACTGTTGTAAAGAAATTATTTAGAAACACGGATGAATTCGGCGGAAAAGAGATAACTGTTTCCGGCTGGGTAAGGACGATTAGGGTATCGAAGAACTTTGGATTTATAGAGCTTAATGACGGAAGCTTTTTTAAGAGTCTCCAGATCGTAATTGAGCAGGATAAGCTGGAAAATTACGCAGAGATCTCAAAGCTTAACGTAGGAGCGGCAATAACCGTAACAGGAATACTTGAGCTTACGCCGGAAGCAAAACAGCCTTTTGAGCTTAAGGCAGACAGCGCATATATAGACGGAGCTTCAACTCCGGATTATCCGCTTCAGAAAAAGCGTCACAGCTTTGAGTATTTGCGCACAATATCGCATCTGCGTCCGAGAACAAATACATTTGCGGCCGTATTCAGAATAAGATCGCTTATTGCATATGCAATACACCGTTTCTTCCAGGAGAGAGGCTTTGTATATGTTCATACTCCGATTATTACGGGAAGCGACTGCGAGGGTGCGGGAGAGATGTTTGAGGTAACGACGCTTGATATGGAAAATCCTCCGAGAAACGATGATGGCAGCGTTGATTATTCAAAGGATTTCTTCGGCAAGAAAACGAGCCTTACAGTATCGGGACAGCTCAATGGCGAAACATATTGTATGGCGTTTAGAAATATCTATACGTTCGGACCTACATTCCGTGCAGAAAATTCAAATACCACACGTCATGCGGCGGAGTTCTGGATGATAGAGCCGGAGATCGCGTTTGCCGATTTGGCTGACGATATGGATTTGGCTGAGGATATGCTTAAATACATCATTAATTATTGTCTTGACAACGCTCCGGAGGAGATGGAGTTCTTTAATAAATTTGTAGATAAGGGACTTCTTGACAGACTTCATAATGTTGTTGAGAACGAATTTAAGCGTATTACTTATACAGAGGCTATAGAGCTTCTTAAGAAGAACAATGATAAATTTGAATATCCTGTTGAATGGGGAAGCGATTTACAGACTGAGCATGAGCGCTATCTTACTGAAACATTGTTTAAGCGTCCTGTAATGGTCACGGACTATCCGAAGGATATAAAGGCTTTCTATATGAAGCAAAATCCTGACGGAAAAACTGTAGCGGCGGTCGATGTGCTTGTACCGGGAATAGGAGAGATCATAGGCGGAAGTCAGAGAGAGGAAGATTATGATAAGCTTCTTGCAAGGATAAAGGAGCTTAGCATGAATGAAGAAGACTATTCCTGGTATCTTGATCTTAGAAAATACGGTACAAATAAGCATGCGGGATTTGGCTTGGGCTTTGAAAGAGCGGTAATGTATATAACGGGTATGCAGAATATCCGAGATGTGCTTCCGTTCCCGAGAACAGTAGGAACAGCTGAATTTTAAACGGTGCTTGTATGGGGGCGAGATTTTTTTGTTCGCCCCTGTACTTATTTTTGAGATTTTGTCTGTTGGATAAGAATCTGGTGTTGAAAGGAATTTTTATCATGGGAAATTGGTTGTATTATATTTTACTTGCGGTAGTAATTTTTCTGATTTTTAAGTTTGTCAATCCGATTATAGGAGCAATAGTGCTTGTCGCAGTGCTTGCTTATGCGATATACGCGTATATGCCGACGTTTTATGCGTCTAAAGGCAATAAGGCTTTTAATGACGGAGATTTCAAAGAGGCTGTAAAGCAGTATAAGAAATGTATGGATACAAAGCATCCGAAGCTTAATCATAGAATAAATTATGCATATATGCTTATGCGTGTTGGGGAATTTGATGAGGCAGAAAGAGTATTGGATTATATTTTACGATTTAAATCGGTGAAACCGCAAATGAAAAATATGGCGCGTCAGAACAGATGCATGGTATATTATAAGCAGGGAAGACTTGATGAAGCTATAGAGGATGCGGAGGAAGCGTTTAATAATGGATATAAAACATCGGCTATGTATGCAATGCTGGGATATTTTAAGCTGCTTAAGGATCCGGCATCTGACGAAACCTTGAATTTCTGTCTTGAGGCATATGATTATGACGCTGATTTTCGTGATATAAAGGACAATCTTTCGCTTGTTTATTATAATCGCGGCGAATATGAGAAGGCGAAGAAGATATCGGATGAAATCATTGCGGAAGCTCCGAAGTTTGTAGAAGCATACTATCACGGAGCAAAGATTGCCGTAAAACTGGGTGAGTATCAAAAAGCGAAGGAATATCTTGAAAAAATTCCGGAATGCAGATGGTCGGATATGACTACTGTAACAAGAGAACAGGTGAAAGAGCTTGAGCAGGAAACTGATTTGAATCTCAGCATGGAATCAGGAAAATAATGCGGAAGGGAGTGAGAATAAATGAATCCGCTTGCGGATAGAATAAGACCTGATTCAATAGATGATGTTGTGGGTCAGAAGCATCTTTTGGGAAAGGGAAAACTGTTAAGGCGTATAATAGAAAAAAATGAGATACCCAATATGATATTTTACGGACCGAGCGGGGTCGGAAAGACTACGGTCGCAAATATTATCGCATCAAAAACAGGCAAGACCTTAAGAAAGCTCAATGCTACAAATGCTTCGGTAAGCGATATAAAGGAGATAGTAGCGTCGCTGGATTCGTTTCTCGCTCCCAACGGCGTTTTGCTCTATCTTGACGAGATACAGCATTTTAATAAAAAGCAGCAGCAGTCTCTTCTGGAATTTATGGAAAATGGAAAAATAACGCTTATAGCAAGTACTACGGAAAATCCATATTTTTATGTATATAATGCTGTATTGTCCAGAAGCGTTGTTTTTGAGTTTAAGCCAATCGAGCCGGAGGACATAGAGCAGGCATTAAGAAGAGCGGCAGAAATTCTGTGCAGTAACGAATACAGTGAATATAATGTGGAAATTACCGATGAGGCATATGTTCATATGTCGCATGCCTGCAACGGAGATGTAAGAAAAGCACTGAATTCTCTTGAGGTGGCATTTATAGCAGCGCAGCCTGATGAAGATATGAATATCAAAATCGATCTTGAAACTGCAGAAGAGTCAAGTCAAAAAAAAGCATTGCGTTATGATAAGGACGGAGACAGTCATTATGATATATTAAGTGCATTTCAAAAGTCAGTGCGCGGCTCTGACCCTGATGCGGCGGTACATTATCTTGCGAGGCTTGTGTGTGCAGGAGATTTGCAGAGCATATGCCGAAGAGTACTGGTGATGGCGTCTGAGGATATAGGACTTGCATATCCTCAGGCGGCTATGATAGTTAAGTCTTGTGTTGACAGCGCATTGCAGCTTGGATTCCCAGAGGCGCGGATTCCTCTTGCGCAGGCAGTCCTGCTTTTGGCGACAGCGCCTAAATCAAACAGCGCGATAAATGCGATCGATGCGGCGATACATGATATAGAAAGTTCTGATACCGGAGATATTCCAGAGTATTTGAAGGACAGCCATTACGGAGGCTCGCAAAAGCTCGGGCATGGGATAGGATATAAATATCCGCACAGTTATCCAAACCATTACATAAAGCAGCAGTATCTTCCGGATAATATACGTGATGCGAAATATTATGTATACGGAGATAATAAAACCGAAAAGGCGGCGGAAAAATACTGGTCATTAATAAAAGGAGATAACAAATGAAGGACGGATTTGTAAGAGCGGCATGCGCAACGCCTGATATAAGAGTTGCTGATGTGGCGTATAACAGTGACAACATTATAAGAATCATAAAACGTGCGGCTGTCAACGGAATAAAGCTTATAGTATTTCCGGAGCTGTGCATAACCGGCTATACGTGCGGAGACTTGTTTTTGCAGAGGAGCCTTATAGAGGGTGCAGAAAATCAGCTCATGCGGATAGCAAGAGAGACATCAAAATGCGATATATGTTCGGTGGTGGGGCTGCCTTACGCGCTTGACCAAAAGCTGTATAATGTGGCGGCGGTTATCAGCGGCGGAAGAATTATAGGCATGGTTCCAAAGCTGAATCTTCCGAATCACAGTGAATTTTATGAGCTGCGCCATTTTACGCCGGGCAATGCAGAGCCTGAGATGGTGAGCTTCCATGGAGGGGAAATACCGTTTGGTTCAAAGATCCTTTTTACGGCAGAGGGTATGGACAGCTTTACCTTTGCGGTAGAAATATGTGAGGATTTATGGACAGTAAATCCGCCTTCCAATTCACATGCTCTTGCGGGTGCAACGATAATAGCAAATCTTTCATGTTCTGATGAGCTTATAGCAAAAGAGGAATACCGCCGAATGTTGATAAAAAGCCAGAGTGCGAGACTTTACTGCGGATATTTATATGCAGACAGCGGATATGGTGAATCAACTCAGGACATGGTTTTTTCGGGAGATAATATAATAGCAGAGAATGGAAGCATACTTGCAAGAAGCAAACGTTTTACAAACGAATGCGTATATTCCGAGATAGATACGGAAAGACTTATAAATGAAAGACGCCGTTCAAACACATTTAAAGCCGGCGTGGACGGAAGATATATGAGGGTGAATTTCCGGATAGGAATAAGAGAATGTGAGCTTACGCGTTATGTCGGCAAGCTTCCGTTTGTCCCGTCTGATGAAGCAGCAAGAGAAAAACGCTGTGAGGAAATACTCGCGATCCAATCCATGGGGCTTAAAAAGCGTCTTGACCATACAAATGCAAAAACAGCGGTGATCGGAGTAAGCGGCGGTTTGGATTCAACATTAGCGTTGCTTGTTGCGGTGAGAGCATTTGACAGCCTGCAAAAGGACAGGGATGGCATAATTGCGGTTACAATGCCGTGCTTTGGGACAACGGACAGAACCTATAATAATGCTGTGAACTTTGCAAAGTCGCTCGGAGTAACACTTTTGGAGATCAATATACGTGATGCTGTTAATCAGCATTTTAAGGATATTGACCATGATCCGGAAAGCTATGACGTCACCTATGAAAATTCACAAGCCAGAGAAAGGACACAAGTGCTTATGGATATAGCAAATAAGCACGGCGGACTTGTTATAGGAACCGGAGATCTATCAGAGCTTGCATTAGGCTGGGCAACTTATAACGGCGATCATATGAGCATGTATGCGGTAAATTCGGGAGTTCCAAAAACGCTTATACGCTATCTCGTGGCATATGAGGCGGAGAGGACCGATAATAAGGTGCTTGAAGAAACCTTAAACGACATACTTGCAACTCCTGTAAGTCCGGAGCTTTTGCCTCCGGAGGACGGAAAAATTTCTCAAAAAACTGAACAGCTTGTTGGTCCCTATGAGCTGCATGACTTTTTCATGTATTATCTTATGAGATTCGGCTACAAACCGGCGAAAGTACTTCGTCTTGCGCAGATTGCCTTTAAAGGAGAATATGACCGTGCGTTCATATTGAGCTGGA
Source organism: uncultured bacterium (assembly GCA_905215805.1). Taxonomy (GTDB): domain Bacteria; phylum Bacillota; class Clostridia; order UBA1381; family UBA1381; genus UMGS1958. The sequence continues at coordinate 71,869 of CAJMRL010000002.1, forward strand.
TGAAGGTATTTTACAGAAGATTTTTTGCGCAGCAGTTTAAACGTTCTTGTCTGCCGGACGGCCCAAAGGTTGGAAGCGTTGCGCTTTCGCCGAGAGGAGACTGGCGCATGCCGTCTGATGCAAGCTCAAATCTTTGGATGAGTGAGATAGAAAGATTATAGGATCAAAGCAGGCAAAGCCTTTGCGGTTTTGCCTGGAATTGCCCTCTTACATAACAGTAAGGGGGTTTTTATGTCTAAGGGAAAAATTTGTCTTATTTTGTCGGCTTTTGTATACGGCATACTGCCGGTCTTAGCAAAGCTGTCGTATAGTGGAGGAGCAAACAGTATAACGCTGACTTTTTTGAGAGCGGCTATGACGCTCCCGGTATTGTTTTTTTTGTTAAAAGCGGAAAAAAAGAGTTTAAAATTGACAAAAAGGCAGCTGATTCAAGTGATTATACTTGGTGTTTTCGGCGGCGCCTTACCGATAATACTTCTGTATATATCTTATGATTTTATTCCGGCAGGACTTGCAACGACTCTGCATTTTATATATCCGCTGGTTATCGTGTTTGCGGACGCGCTTTTGTACCATGAAAAGATGTCAAAGCTTAAGCTTTTGGCGGTAGTGCTTGTTACTATAGGAATTTTTATGTTTGCCGATATAAATATGGGCGGGGCGCATATAGGAATTGCAGCCGCTCTTCTATCGGGGATTTTCTATAGCTTTTTTGTTATATATATTGACCGTTCCGGTCTTGGGGATATGGATTATATCAAATTAACCTTTTATATGCTCCTTATTATGAGCGCAGCAACGCTTAGCTTTGGAGTTATAGTGCATGGGATAAACTTTGATATGAGTGCACGTTCGTGGTGGATGGCGCTTATAATTTCCGCACTTTCAACCCTTATTGCACTTCCCTTGTTTCAGGCGGGAGTCAGATACGAGGGGGCATCAACCGCCGGAATTATGTCTGCATTTGAACCGGTTACAAGTATTGCTGCCGGAGCTTTATTCCTCGGCGAATATGTAGGATTGATGCAAATTTTCGGAGCGGCGATTATAATATTGGGAATAGGCTTAGTGGAATATGAAAGAGGGTAAAAAAGCGCTTATAAAATAAATAGGCGCTTTTTTGCATAAATATTAATTATAAAATATATTTATATAAATTTTTTATCAAAAGACTTGACATAATGTGAAAAATGTTATAAAATATATAATGCTTAATATTCTTTAAGAATTGATTGTTTTCTGTAAACGGAATTATTTATACAATCCCGCTTAAAATTAGGAGCGTCTTATAATGATTGCTCTTGGTATTGCGGAAATTTACCTGCATTTTCTGCATTTTACTTACGGAAAGCACCATTTTAGGACAGCCCCTTGCAGGGATTGATTTTCAATTAACAGGGGGTGTTGATAATATTACCTATTATCATTACAATTGTCGCGGCGATCATTGTATGTGCTGCTTCTTCGATTATATCGTATAACAGAGGTATAGCATACAGAAAAAAATCCGCGGAGGCTGTTCTCGGCAGTGCTGAAGAACAGGCAAAGGCTATCATTGCAGAGGCTGAGAAGTCAGCTACAGCCAAAAAGCGTGAGCTCATGCTTGAGGCTAAGGAGGAAAATCAAAAGCTCAGAGCAGACTTTGACAAAGAAGTCAAGGAGCACAGAGCTGATATTAACCGACAGGAACGCAGACTTGATCAGAAAGAAAGCAACTTAGATAGAAAAACAGAAAATTTAGAGAAAAAAGAACAGGTGTTTAATCAGAAGATTAAAAATCTGGAGAGAAAAGAACAGGAAATCACAGAAATTAAGCAGCAGCAGGTAGCTGAACTCGAAAGAATTTCAGGAATGACTCGAGATGAAGCAAAGGATATAATCCTTGAAGAAGTCAAGAATCAGACCAGACACGAGGCAGCTATCATGGTTAAAGAAATTGAGCAGGAGGCAAAAGACACTGCTGAGCGAAAGGCTAAAAATATAGTGGCTTTATCGATTCAGAAGGTTGCCGCCGATCATGTCGCCGAAACAACTGTTTCGGTTGTTAATCTCCCCAGTGATGAGATGAAGGGACGTATTATCGGACGAGAAGGAAGAAATATACGTACTCTTGAAACTCTTACAGGTATTGATCTGATTATAGACGATACTCCTGAGGCTGTAGTAGTATCAAGCTTTGACCCTATAAGAAGAGAGGTCGCAAAGCTTGCGCTTGAAAAGCTCATTTCGGATGGACGTATACATCCTGCAAGAATTGAGGAAACAGTTGAAAAGGCACGTAAAGAGGTTGACGAGATTATAAAGCAGGAGGGTGAGAATGCCACGTTTGAGACAGGCGTGCACGGACTTCATCCTGAGCTTATTAAACTGCTCGGTAAGCTCAAATTCAGAACAAGCTACGGACAGAATGTTTTGAAGCACAGTATTGAAGTTGCCCAGCTTGCGGGAGTTATGGCAGGAGAGCTTGGATGCGATATTGCTCTTGCAAAGCGCGCGGGATTGCTTCATGATATTGGAAAGGCTGTGGACCATGAGGTTGAAGGTTCTCATGTTACTATAGGCGCTGATATTGCCAAGAAATACCGTGAAAATAAAGATGTTATTCATGCCATTATGGCGCATCATGGAGATGTTGAAGCGCAGACTATTGTTGCATCACTTGTACAGGCGGCGGATGCTGTTTCTGCAGCACGTCCCGGTGCCAGACGAGAAAATCTTGAAACCTACATAAAACGTTTGCAGAAGCTTGAGGAAATTGCCAACAGCTTTGAGGGCGTTGAAAAGTCATATGCTATACAGGCGGGACGTGAGATCAGAATTATGATCAAGCCCGATGTTATAAATGATGACGGTATGGTTATGGTAGCGAAAGATATTGTTAAGCGTATAGAAAACGAGCTGGAATATCCGGGTCAGATAAAGGTTAGTCTTATCAGGGAGACAAGAGCTGTGGATTACGCTAAATAATAATTATTTTGAAAATTGGGAGTTTACAGCGAACGTAAGCCTGAAGGTTCGGACGGCTGTACGATAAAGGTACTGCCGCGTTCCTAAGGTTTAGCTTCTACCCGTTCGATGTGCACTCCTTTTTTTATACATTAAATTATACCATAAATTAGAAAGTGTAAAAATATGAAAATTTTGTGCATAGGAGACGTAGTAAGCCGGATAGGCAGAGATATGCTCTTTAAATATGTTGACGAGCTTAAGTATAAGAAGGAAATAGATATTGTAATAGCAAATGCTGAAAACTCTAATCATGGGCGCGGGATGACAAGGAACGTGTATGAAGAAATGATGAGGGCCGGAGTAGATGGATTTACTATGGGCAATCATACTTGGGGCTCAAGAGAAATTATTCCAATACTTAAAAATGAACATAACGTAGTACGTCCTGCAAATTACAGCAGAGGCTGTCCGGGAAACGGTTCAATGCTTTTGACAGCAAAAAACGGACAGCAGGTCGGAGTTGTCAATATTATAGGAAGAACATATATGGATCCTGCAGATTCACCGTTTTATGCTGCATTGCGTGAAATAGAAAATCTTAAGCAGAAAACAAATATAATAATCGTAGACTTTCATGCGGAGGCTACCAGTGAAAAGGAAGCAATGGGATACTTTCTTGATGGAAAAGCAAGCGCGGTGTTTGGTACGCATACACATGTCCAGACGGCTGACGAGCAGATCCTTCCGGAGGGAACCGGATATATAACAGATCTTGGAATGACGGGGGCTTCGGAGTCAATACTTGGTATGGAAAAAAGAGTTATAATAAAGAGATTCCTTAATTCTATGCCGTCTAAATTTGAGCTTGCAGCCGGAAGAGGACAGCTGTGCGGATGTATTTTTGATATAAATGAAAACGGAAGGTGTCAAGGAGTAGAACGATTGTTTATACGTGAATGATCTGAAAGGAGGCTGTACATGGGGAAATTTGACGGTATTCTTTTATGCACCGATTTAGATGATACCCTGCTCACGACTGATAAGAGGGTATCAGATGAGAACCGCAGGGCAATAGAATATTTTCAGTCGGAGGGTGGATTGTTTACCTTTGTTACGGGAAGAGTTCCTGCAGGAGCAAGGCTTATGCTGGAATATATACACCCCAATGCTCCGGTTGTATGTTTTAATGGCGCGGCAATATATGATTTTGAAAAAGAGAAGTTTTTATGGAAAAAGACTTTACCGCCCGAATCAATTGAGGTGCTTGAGTTTATAGATAAGAATTATCCATTTTGTGGAATAGAGGTGTCGAGTGAGGATAGAATTTATTTTTCAAAATGGAACAGGATAGTTAAAGAACATAAACGCCTTGAAAAATTTCCGGATAATGATATGGATTATCATGATATAAAACAGGAATGGCTTAAGGTAATATTTATGGTGGAAGAGGATGAGGTCGATATAATAAGAAACGCAATCAAGAACAGCCCTTGGGCGGATACTTATGATTATGTGCAGTCAAGTCCATGGTATTATGAGCTGCTGCCGAAGGGAGCGTCGAAGGGAGCGGGGATACAGGTACTTGCCGAGCTTTGCGGAATAAATCCTGAGATGACAGTTGGTATGGGCGATAACGATAATGATATGTCTGTCATGACAATGTGTGCAACGGGAATTGCAGTTGCGAATGCCATTCCGGCAATAAAGCGCGCTGCCGATTATATTACCGTTGACAATAATTCAAGCGCTGCCGCAGCTGTTATACATGCAATAGAAAACGGACAGATAAAGCTTAAGCGGTAAATTAGTTGAGGACTATGATTTGACATTGATTTTTTTGTGTTTTTTTGTATAAAATATTGACATAAGGGTCTAATTGTGATAATATATACAGTACAGGTAAATTAAAAAATTCCCTCGCTTAACAAGCGGAGAAATATATTTCACTATAGGAAAACCAGAAATATTCCTATTAAAAATCAATATTCTGCACATAAGCAGAGATAAAAGCAAACAGATTGAAAGGAAGTTGTTTCTAATGGAAAAGAAGAATATTGACTGGTCCAACATCGGCTTTGGATACATAAAAACCGATAAGAGATTTGTGTCAAATTATAAGGATGGAAAATGGGACGAGGGCGTGCTTACAGAGGATGATAAGGTTGTAATAAGCGAATGCGCCGGAGTTTTACAATATGCTCAAACTATTTTTGAGGGATTAAAGGCATATACAACGGAGGATGGAAGAGTGGTATGTTTCCGTCCGGATCTTAATGCAGAGCGTCTTGCAAATTCTGCTAAGCGTCTTGAAATGCCGGTATTTCCGGAAGACAGATTTGTTCAGGCTGTAGTGGATACAGTAAAGGCAAATATGGCATATGTTCCTCCGTACGGTTCAGGAGCGACTTTATATATACGTCCTTATATGTTTGGAACTAATCCGGTTATCGGAGTTAAGCCGGCAGAAGAATATCAGTTTAGAATATTTACTACTCCTGTAGGTCCTTATTTTAAGGGAGGAGTTAAGCCTATTACAATAAGAGTATGTGACTTTGACAGAGCCGCACCTCATGGAACAGGTCATGTAAAGGCCGGTCTTAACTATGCTATGAGCCTCCATGCTATTGTAACAGCTCATCAGGAGGGGTACGACGAGAATATGTATCTTGATCCGGCTACCCGTACAAAGGTAGAGGAGACAGGCGGTGCTAACTTCTTGTTTGTAACAAAGGATAAAAAGATTGTTACACCTAAATCAAATTCAATACTTCCGTCTATAACAAGACGCTCGCTTATGTATGTAGCAAAAGAATATCTTGGACTTGAAACAGAAGAGAGAGAAGTTATGTTTGACGAGGTCAAGGACTTTGCGGAGTGCGGACTTTGCGGAACGGCTGCGGTTATCTCGCCGGTAGGCAAGATCGTTGATCACGGCAAAGAAATATGTTTCCCGAGCGGTATGGACGAGATGGGACCGGTAATAAAGGAGCTTCGCGAAACTCTTACCGGTATACAGCTTGGACAAATTAAAGCTCCGGAAGGCTGGATAAAAGAAATTAAATAAGGAATAACTAAGAACCTCAGGTATGCGGGCGAACATAGTTGCCTGCATATATGAGGTTTTTGCAGTAATGGGTGGATTTTAAGATATGATAAATAAAATCAAAGGGCTTATTAGTGAAAAAGGCGGAATAGGAAAATTTATAAGATATGTTCTTGTAGGCGGAAGCGCGGTTATAGTTGATTTTGCTGTTTTTGAGATACTGCTGCTGCTTATAGGCGCTGATACAAAGATTGAAATATTTTCATATAACATTGAGCCTGAAAAAATAGCTAATACTGCAGCGGTTATAATTGGTTTTATATATAGTTTTGTTTTAAACCGAACATGGGCATTTAAATCAAAAGGAAATCCGGTAAAGCAGATTGTATTCATGATTATTCTGTTGATTTTTAATACGTTTGTTTCCAATGAAGCCATATCGTTTATGGGAAGAAATGTAGGGATTCCTTTTGCCGTAGCAAAGCCTGTAATGCAGGTGATGGTAGCGGTATGGAACTATTTTATATATGATAAAATAATTTACAGGAGTAGTAAAAATGGTTATACTAAATAATATTTTTTTGTGGGCGGCAATTTTGCTGTGTTGCTATGCCGTTTATAAATATTATCTTATTTCATCAGGCAAGACCAAGTCAATTAAAGTTTCGGAAGCTTCGGATAAAGCTTATTTGATATTATTGGCTGCAGCGGCTTTTATTGCTGTTTTTATAAGAGTATATAAATTTGGATCGGTCCCGGGAGGATTTAATCAGGACGGAGCGATGGCTGCTGTGGATGCAAAGGCTCTTGCGGATTATGGAACAGACCGCTATGGAATGAAATGGCCGGTACATCTTACGGCTTGGGGATATGGACAAATGAGCGCGCTGCTATCATATTTGATGGCTCCGTTTATAAAGTTTTTCGGACTTTCGGCAGTGACCGCCAGAATGCCTCAGCTTTTGGTAAGTATAGCGGGATTAGTATGTCTTTATTTATTTATCAAGGACGTTTTCGGAAAATTTCCGGCACTTATCGTAGCTTTTTTTGCGGCCATAAATCCATGGCATATATTGCAGAGCCGTTGGGCACTGGATTGTAATCTTTATCCGCATTTCTTTATAATGGGCGTTTATTTCTTAAATAAAGGAATAAAGAAAAGATTGTACTTAATTATATCCATGATAATGTTTGGACTGTGTATGTACTGCTATGGAATATCTATATATACAATGCCGGTTTTTCTGCTTGCTGCCTGCATATATTTGCTTGTAACGAAAAGAATAACTATAAAAAATGCGCTTATAGCTTTGGCGGTATATCTTCTTATTGCATGGCCGTTCATATTGACAATGGCAATAAATTATTTTAAGCTTGATACTATTGAAACGCCGTTTTTTACGATTCCGTATTTTCCGAATAGCGTGCGCTCGAATGATATATTATTTTTCTCCGATAATATATGGGAGCAATTGAAGGCAAACTTCAAATCACTTATGAATGTAACGTTTTTACAGAAGAAGGATTTGCCGTGGAATGACGTACAGAACTTTGGTACGATGTATTTATTTTCTATGCCTTTTGTGATTATTGGAATCGCAGCTGTTATAAAGGAGTACAGAAAAATTCCGGGTGCGGTGTTTGTTATTATATTCCTGCTTACGGGAATATGGACAGGACTTATGACGAACAGTGTAAATATAAACAGAATAAATATAATATATTATCCTATTATGATCATGGCGGTAATAGGCATATATTACGTGATACGTTTGATACCTTATTCAAAATGGGGTATAGCCGCAGCATATGCCGCAGCGTTTATTTTGTTTGTTTCGACATATTTCACTTCGTACGCGGATATAACGGATGTAAATTTCTTTAAGGATTTTGGCGAGGCGGTTGCAAGCTTGAAGGATTCTGATTCTGACAGGCTTTATATTACAGCCGACAGTCAATATGAAGGCTCAAGCAATGTAAGCGAGATACTTACATTATTTTATCAGGATATTGATGCCCAATATTATCAAGGGAAAACAGATGACGGAGAAATTCCGTTTAAACAAAAATATGTGTTTAAGAGTATAAAAAATATTAAAGTTAATCCTGATGAAAATGCGTCATATGTAATTACATCAAAGGATATGAAATATTTTGATAAATCCGAATTTACTTTTACGCAATTCGGAAACTATTATACAGTAGTCCCTAAATGAGGTTACCGGTGCATATTGCGCCGGTTTTTTTATGTAAATTCTATTTCTAATAATGTTAAAAAATTGTCAAATAGTATTGAAAAAACTAAAAAAACATAGAATTTATAAGAATTATATAGTATTTTAAGCTAAATTGTCGGAATGCACAAAATAATTTATAAATTTTATTTATTATATATACTTTACTAACAAAGGATTTTGTGTTATAATATATAAAGAATTAAGATACATGGGTGTATTATGCTTTGTTATAAATTAACATAATGTATCAAATTTTAGAGAGGAGAAGGCAAGTATGGCTAATGAACGAACATATGCGCAAATCAGTGATTTCCAGACATATTTGTTCAATTCAGGTGATAATTATCGTTCATATGAGATTTTCGGAACTCATAGGCTTACTATTGATGGAAAGAAAGGATGGCGTTTTGCCGTATGGGCGCCGAACGCATTGAGCGTATGTGTTTCGGGAGATTTCAATAATTGGGCACAGGATCAGTATCAGCTTGAAAAAATAGGAACGACAGGAATATGGTATGGCTTTTTTACTGATATTCCGGAGGGTTCTCTTTATAAATATGCAATAAAAGCAGAAGATGGAGAGATATATATGAGAGCGGATCCGTATTCAGTATATTGTGAACTGCGTCCGGGTACTGCTTCGGTAGTCAGAGAGCTGAAATCTTTTAAATGGGCAGATAAGAATTGGATGAAGAAACGCGCAAAAAGAGATAGTATACATTCACCAATGAATATTTATGAGGTTCATGCCGGTTCTTGGAAGATACATGAAGATGGTTCATTTTATAATTATGAAGAGCTTGCGGATGAGCTTGTTCCTTATATGACGGATATGGGGTATACACATATTGAGCTTATGCCGCTTACAGAGTATCCTTATGACGGTTCATGGGGATATCAGGTAACAGGGTATTTTGCTGCTACGTCCAGATACGGAACTCCGGAGCAGCTCAAATATTTTATTAATAAATGCCATAAAGCAGGAATATGTGTGATTATGGACTGGGTACCGGCACATTTTCCGCGTGACGCCCACGGCTTGAGGATGTTTGACGGAACTCCATGCTATGAATATGCGGATCCAAGAATGGGTGAGCATAAGGATTGGGGAACTATGGTTTTTGATTATGAAAAAACAGAGGTTATTTCTTTCCTTACATCATCGGCATATTTTTGGGCGAGCGAGTATCATATAGACGGGCTTAGAGTTGATGCGGTTTCTTCGATGCTTTACAGAGACTATTCTCGTAATGACGGCGAATGGGTAGCAAATAAGTATGGCGGAAATGGAAATCTTGAAGCAGTCGAGCTGTTTAAAAGGCTTAATACACTTATGAATGGTGAGTTCCCCGGATTTTTAATGATTGCGGAGGAAAGCACAGCGTGGCCTTTGGTCACTGCTCCGCCCGAGAATGATGGTTTAGGATTTAATTTTAAATGGAATATGGGTTGGATGAATGATACGCTGCGATATGTAAGCATGGATCCGTATTTTAGGAAGGATAATCATAATCTTCTTACTTTTATGATGATGTATGCTTATTCAGAGAATTTTATTCTGCCGTTATCACATGACGAGGTAGTACATGGAAAGCACTCGCTTATAGATAAGATGTACGGAACATATGAGGAAAAGTTTGATGCGTACAAAGCATTTTTGGGATATTTTATGACAATGCCCGGAAAAAAGCTTATGTTTATGGGCGGTGAAATAGGTCAGTTCCTTGAATGGAGATATGATGATCAGCTTGAATGGAATTTGATGGATAATGAAAAACATAAAAAGCTTAATAGATTTGTGAAAGAATTAAATCATTTTTATATAGATAACGCAGCCTTATGGGAATATGAAGATTCATGGGATGGATTCAAATGGATAAATGATTCGGATAATGAAAACTCTGTATTTACTTATATAAGACGAGGAAAGAATAAGGATGATTACGTTTATGTTATTGTAAACTTTACTCCTGTTGACAGACCTGTTTATAAGATAGGAGTTCCGGAAGCGGGCAGTTATGAAGTAGTAATGCATTCTAATTCTACCAAGTACGGAGGATCAAGACTCATAGGCAAAAAATCATTTAGAGCAAAACGTGAGCAGTATTCGGATATGGCCTATACATTGAAAGTTTTTGCGGATGCAAATTCTGTCATGCTTCTTAAAAAGAAGAAAACAGACGTACAAAAGAACGATGCAAAGAAAAATACTGTTTCAAAAACAACTGCTAAAAAGCAGATAAATAATAAATAATGTAAATAAATCATAGGAGGATGATATTATGGTATCAAAAGATTGCGTAGCAATGATACTTGCAGGAGGACAAGGTTCAAGACTGGGCGCTCTTACAAAAAATGTCGCTAAACCGGCAGTTCCTTTTGGCGGCAAATATAGAATTATAGATTTTCCGCTGTCTAATTGTGTTCATTCGGGAATAGATACTGTTGGAGTACTTACACAGTATCAGCCGCTTGAGCTTAATACGTACATAGGAAACGGAAATCCATGGGATCTTGACCGTTCGCATGGCGGAGCATATGTTTTGCCGCCTTATCAAAGTGCGCAGGCGGGCGAATGGTATAAAGGCACAGCTAATGCGATATATCAGAATATAGGCTTTCTTGAAGGATTTAATCCTAAGAATGTATTGATTCTTTCAGGAGACCATATATATAAAATGCACTATGGTGAGATGCTTAAGGCTCATAAGGAGTCCGGAGCGGCTGCAACTATCGCTGTTATGCCAGTTCCGTGGGAGGAAGCGAGCCGTTTTGGTATCATGAATACTGATCCGGAAACAGGCAAGATAATAGAATTTGCTGAAAAGCCGGCGGAGCCTAAGAGTAATCTTGCATCGATGGGAATCTATATATTTAATTATGAAGCCCTAAAGAAATATCTTACAGATGATGAGAGAGATCCTGAGTCTGACAATGACTTTGGAAAGAACATCATTCCTAAGATGCTTGAAAACGGTGAAAAGATGATGAGTTATCGTTTTGAAGGCTATTGGAAGGATGTTGGAACAATTCAGAGTCTTTGGGAGGCAAATATGGACCTTATAGATAATCCTCCTAAGTTCAATATAAATGATAGAAAATGGATTATCTACTCGAGAAACTTTGCTCTTTCACCGCACTATGTAGGCAAAAAGGCTAAAATTACAAATTCAACGGTAACAGAAGGCTGCAATATTGATGGAGAAATCAATCATTCTGTTATTTTTGGTGGAGTTGAAGTCGGAGAAGGTGCAAAGATCACTGACTCGGTTGTTATGCCCGGAGCTGTAATCGGAAAGAACGTAGTAATAGAAAAGGCAGTTATAGGCAACGATGCAATTATAAAGGACGGCTCGAAGATCGGAGTTAGCGAAGCTCAGGGCGAAAACAAGTATGCTTCAAAGTATTGCACGCATGGTATCGTATTGATTGAAGGCGGAGCAGAGGTCGACGGAGATATTCCGAAAAACAGTATGGTAGAGGCATAAGGAAAAAAGGAGGATTATAATAATGAGAAGAGATACAATGGGTATTATCTTAACAAGCAATGATAAAATTCATCCGCTTACAGAAATAAGAGCAAACAGTGCTCTTCCGGTGGCGGGAAGATATAGAATAATTGACTTTGTACTTTCAAATATGGCGAATGCCGGTATTACCAATATTGGTGTTGCAACCGAGTCTAACTATTCATCGCTTATGGATCATATTAAATCCGGTAAGCCGTGGGATTTGGACAGAAAGAACGGAGGACTTAATATATTGCCGCCGTCGCTGGAGCAGATGAATCAGGGTACCATCAGAGGCAATATCGATATGCTTGCAGGTATACGTGATTTTATTCACAGAAGCGGACAGACATATGTTGTTTTGAGTCTTGGAAATCATGTGTATAATATGGATCTTTCAGCAGTTGTCGATGCACATATAGAAAAACAGGCAGATATAACAGTTGTTTATAAGGATTTCACAGGACTTGAGGAATCTGAGCTTTCAAGATATACTCTTCTTGATTTAAATGAAGACGGAAGAATTACTGATATAGAGGTTCAGCCGTATTATCCAAAAACCACGTTAGGTTCGATGGACATTTATGTAATGGATAAGGCTTTGCTGGAATCCATTATTGATGAATGCAGCGCAAGAGGAGACAGAGATCTGGTTAAGGATGCGCTCGTAAAGAAAATGGGCGGCATGAGATTGTTCGGTTATGAGCATAAAGGATACTGCTATAAGATAGATAATATGAGATCATATTACAGAAATAATATGGATTTCCTTAAGGCTGATATAAGAAAAGAACTCTTTGATCCTGAAAGACCGATATATACAAAAACAAAAGATCAAAGTCCTACGAAATACGGAGATGAGGCTGTAGCTCAAAACTGCTTTATCTCTGACGGTTGCGTAATTGAGGGTACGGTAATAAATTGTATCCTTTCAAGAGGAGTAAAGGTCGCTAAGGGAGCGGTAGTTAAAAACTCGATAATTATGCAGGACAGTGTTATAGAAGAGGATGTAGAGCTTGACTGCGTTGTATTTGATAAAGAAGTACATATAACCAGAGGAAGAAAGCTTATAGGTCAGGAAATAGCGCCGCTGGCTATAGAAAAGGGAACAAAGATATAAGTTTATAATACGAAAGGCGGAGACTGTTTTGACAGCCCCCGCCATGGTGTTATATTTGTAAAATATAGTCTTAGAATTTGTAGTAAATAGTTTATGACACGGCATTGTTTTATACGTGAAAATATAGCGAAACAAACAGTTTTTTATATTTTATTTGACAAATTATAAAAATTATAGTATAGTATATTCGAGTAATTAAAATGCCGTTTTCAGGAAGGGAGATTATATATGAAAGTTTTATTTGCAAGCTCTGAGGTTGCTCCGTTTGTAAAGACAGGCGGTCTTGGAGATGTTGTAGGCTCGCTTCCCGCTGTGCTCCGAGAAAAGGGAGTAGACGCGAGAGTAATTCTGCCTTTGTATAAGTGCATAAGCGATGAGTACAAGAGTAAGATGCGTTATCTTAATCATATATACATTGACATGGCATGGCGCAAGCAGTATGCGGGTGTTTTTGAGCTGGAATATAACGGTTGTATTTTCTATTTTGTTGATAATGAATTTTATTTTGGCGGTGACAAGCCATATGATTATATTCATTTGGATTGTGAGAAGTTTATTTTCTTCTCTAAGGCTGCGTTATCGCTGCTTCCTACTTTGGATTTTAGACCGGATGTCATCAATTGTAATGACTGGCAGACTGGACCGATACCGGTATTTCTTGACACATTTCAGGATAATCCATTTTATCGCGGAATAAAGACGGTTATGACAATTCATAATCTGAAATTCCAAGGAAGATGGGATTTCAAGGGCATTAAGGATGCAATGGGAATAAGCGATTATTACTTTACTCCGGATAAGCTTGAGTATTATAAGGATGCAAACCTGCTCAAGGGAGGATTAGTATATGCAAATAAGATTACGACGGTTTCGGATACGTATGCCGGTGAAATCCAGACTCCTGAATACGGAGAAGGGTTGGATAAGCTTCTTAATGCAAGAAGAAACGATGTTATGGGAATAGTAAATGGTATTTCATATACAGAATGGAATCCGGAAACTGATCCTATGATTTATGAAAATTATAATGCATCAAATGTACACGAAAGAAAGATTGTAAATAAAACAAGACTTCAGCAGGATTTGGGATTGCCGGTAGATCCAAATAAGATGATGATAGGAATAGTATCCCGTCTTACTGATCAAAAAGGCTTTGACTTGGTGGCATATAAGATGGAGGATCTTTGTAACGGTGGAGCACAGGTAGTAGTGCTTGGAACCGGTGACGAGAAGTATGAAAACCTCTTTAGACACTATGCTTGGAAATATCCGGACAGATTTTCTGCCCAGATTTATTTCTCTAATGAAATGTCGCATAAGATTTATGCAGCTGCTGATACTTTCCTTATGCCGTCAAGATTTGAACCTTGCGGTCTATCACAGCTTATAAGTTTGAGATACGGAACTCTCCCGATTGTTCGTGAAACCGGCGGATTAAAGGATACAGTTGCTCCTTATAATGAGTATACCGGAGAAGGAAACGGTTTTTCTTTTGCGCATTATAACGCAGATGAAATGCTAAAGATTATATGGTATTCCATGGATATATATTATAATAGACGCGATCAGTGGAATCATATTATAGACAATGCTATGGCGGCCGATTTTTCATGGAATGTTTCAGCGGATAAATATATAAGAATGTACCAGGAGTTAACCGGTATATATGATTTACCCGAAAAAAAAGCTGAGGCTCCAAAGGCGGATGCGGTAAAAGAGGACGATTTCATAGAAAGTATAAAAGAAGATTATGAAAGGTCAAATGACGCAGTTGCACATGCAGCCGAGGAGCCTAAGATAGTGCATGTGGTAAATCCTTTTGGAGAAGACGAAACTGAAGAAGCTGTACAGGAAGAAGTAAAGGAAACTCCGGTCACTAAGAAATCGACATCGAATGAAGAAAAGCCGGCTCCAAAAAGAAGGGGCAGAAAACCGAAGGCAGAAACTGCAAAAGAAGAAGCCGCGGAAAAGGCTGAAGTTAAAACAGAGGATAAAGCTCCCGCTACGGCAGCGCCTAAAAAGAGAGGGAGAAAACCGAAAGCTCAGACGGCTCAGGCAGAACAGAAGCCGAAAACAACGGCAAAAAAGACAACAGCACGTAAGACAACGGCTGCAAAGACATCAACAAAGACGTCTGAAAAGAATTGAAGAAAAATAAAGGGGATGTAGATAGTAATGGCAGAAACAAAGAAGACTGTGGCATCGGTAAAGACTTATAAACTAACTGCCGATGAAGAAGCATTGAAGCAGGAGATCATAGGCAAAGTAGGCAGACATTTCGGAAAAGTTATGGAAGAGGCTACGCCTCATATGATTTATGCTGCATGTGCTTTGACAGTACGTGATCAGATCATGGAGAAATGGGCAGTATCACATAAAGAGGTTAAAGAAGAGGGTTCAAAGAAGCTTTATTATCTTTCATTTGAATTCCTTATGGGAAGACTTTTGTGTACAAACATTCTTAACCTCATGCAGACAGAGAGATATGAGCATGTATTGGCGGATTTGGGATATAAGCTTTCAGATATTGCAGAAATGGAAAATGATGCCGGTCTTGGAAACGGTGGACTGGGAAGACTTGCAGCTTGCTTTATTGATTCGCTTACAACTATGGATTTGCCTGCTTATGGCTGTACGATTCGTTATGAGGATGGACTTTTCAGACAGAAGATCGTTGACGGCTATCAGACAGAGCTTCCTGATGAGTGGCTGGAAAAAGGCAATACATGGGAAATTTCAAGACCGGATGAGGCTGTTGAGGTTAAATTCGGAGGAGATATAGAAACATATTGGGATAACGGAAGAATGGTTATTAATTACAGAAATGCAGATACTATTCTTGCTATGCCATATGATGTACCGCTTGTAGGTTATGACTCAAAAATTATAAACAAGCTCAGACTTTGGGGCGCATCGGTTCCGATGGATATAAATATGAATTATTTCCAGAACGATACATTTGATAAGCTTATGCGCAACAAGTCGCTTGCAAAGCAGATTTCCGGTATACTTTATCCGGACGACACTACGGATGATGGTAAGAGACTCAGATTAAGACAGCAGTATTTCCTTGTATCTGCTACATTGCAATGGATCTTAAAGGAATTTGAGCATAGAAACGGAACTGATTGGGCAAAGCTTCCGGATCAGATTGTTATTCATATCAATGATACGCACCCGACTCTCGCAATTCCGGAAATGATGAGACTGCTTATGGATGAGAAAGGTCTTGGATGGGATGAATCATGGGAGATCGTAACTCATGTATTCGCTTATACAAATCATACTGTAATGAGCGAGGCTTTGGAAAAATGGAATGTGGATATGTTCCGTTCAATAGTTCCGAGAATATATCAAATTGTAGAAGAAATAAACAGACGTCTTATGGAACGTCTTGAGGCATTTTATCCGGGAGATAAAGGTAAGCATGACTGGATGGCTGTTATAGCAAACGGACAGGTAAATATGGCTAATCTTTGTCTTGCAAGCTGCTTTGCAATAAACGGTGTATCGCAGCTTCATACTGATATTCTCAAGAAAGATATATTTAGAGATTATTATATGATGGATAAGTCTCGTTTCCATGCTATCACAAATGGTATAACATTCAGAAGATGGATTGCTAATTGTAATCCTGAGCTTACAGCGCTTATTGATTCAAAGATAGGTAAGGGCTGGTTAAAGGATGCAGATAAGCTTAAAGAACTTGCAGTATATGCTGATGATAAAGATTTCCAGAAGAAGTTCTATGATATAAAGAGAAAGAATAAAGTAGCTCTTGCAGAATATATTAAGGAACACAACGGTATTGAGGTTGATCCGGATTCGATTTTCGATGTTCAGTGTAAGAGATTGCATGAGTATAAGCGTCAGATGATGAATATACTGCACATTATCGCGGAGTATAACAGAATTTTGGAGGATCCTAATTACGATTATTATCCGAAAACATATATCTTTGGAGCAAAGGCTGCCCCAGGTTATAAAAGAGCAAAGCTGATCATCAAGCTTATCAACTCTGTGGGAGACATGATCAATAACGACCCAAGAATAAATAATAAAATAAAGGTTGTATTTATAGAGAATTACGGCGTGTCAATAGCAGAGAAGATCGTTATAGCAGCTGATGTATCGGAACAGATTTCAACTGCCGGAAAGGAAGCTTCCGGAACCGGAAATATGAAGTTTATGCTTAACGGTGCTGTCACAATAGGAACTCTCGATGGTGCTAACGTAGAGATGAAAGAGCAGGTAGGCGATGATAATATTTATATCTTCGGTCTTGAAGCGGATGAAGTAGAGGCACGCTTGAAATATGCCGGAAATGATGAGGTAAAGACGATTTATTCGCAGAATAGAGTGTTAAGACATGCGCTTGAACAGTTGATTGACGGTTCTATTGTTCCGGGAAATACTACTATATTCCAGGATTTGTATCAGACGCTTTTGTTCGGCGATTACGGCTACCCTGATACCTATATGGTAATCAGAGACTTTGAGGCGTACATGCAGACACATGAGAAGATTTCAAAGGACTATCAGGATAGAGAGAAATGGCTTAAGATGTCCATTATGAACACAGCAATGTCCGGATTCTTCTCGAGTGACAGAACTATCGGAGAATACAACGATCAGATCTGGCATCTCACCCCTATTAAATAATAGATTGTATTCAGAGCTTTTATGAACGTAAAATTTTAAAGCCTTCAAAACCTCTCTTGCCAAAGGAGGTATGGAATTCAGCAGCGCATTCTGCGCTTTGATTCCTGCGCGTATTGTTTTTTTAGCGGATGCGCGGCTCCTTTGACAGGAGGGTTTTTCGAGTTTTTTATAATAATAAAGAATTTAAGAAGGCATTGGAGGAATATAATGAATATAGAACATAACTCTCGTGAGGAATTTTATAGATTTCCTTTTGGAGCAGTTACATGCGGAACAGATGTAAGGCTCAGACTTGCAGTTGATGATATAGGTATACCCAATGCTGTTCGTCTTGTATATATAGAGGATGGCAAAGAAGAGAAAAGAGTAGATATGCCGTATATCTTCAGTCTCTCGAGCTTTAGCGTCTATTCAGTCAGTATAAAAGTTCCGTCAAAAGCCGGACTCATATGGTATTATTTTGAGTTGGAAACCGGCAGCGGAACGATTTATTACGGTAATAATGACGAGGGTTTGGGAGGAGTCGGAAAAGTAAGTTATCAAAAACCCGGAAGATCCTTTCAGATTACAGTATACAACAAATATTATGAAACGCCTGAATGGTTTAAGACAGGAATAGCATACCAGATCTTTGTAGATCGCTTTAACAACGGTAATGAAGACGGATCATTTTTAGGAAATCGGGATGATATCATAAAACGCGAATGGGGTGACAGACCGTTTTATAAGGCGGAGCAATTTGGCGGAGAATATAAGGCAAATGATTTTTTTGGAGGAAATCTCAAGGGAGTTATAGATAAGCTGCCATATCTTGAAGAATTGGGAGTGACAGTTATTTATCTTAATCCTATTTTCCGGGCTTATTCAAATCACAAATATGATACAGGAAGCTATGAACAAATAGACCCCATGTTTGGCGATGAGGAAACATTCAAGAAGCTATGTGCAGAAGCGAAAAAAAGAGGAATAAGAATAATCCTTGATGGAGTGTTCAATCATACCGGCTCAGACAGCCAGTATTTTAACAGAGACGGAAAATACGACAGTGTAGGAGCGTATCAGTCTAAGGAATCACCGTACTACCCTTGGTTTAAATTCATGGAATGGCCAGACGTATACGAGAGCTGGTGGGGGATGCAGACGCTTCCTCAGGTCAATGAAAGCAATGATGATTATCGCGAATATATGCTTTCGGGCGAGAATGCGATAGTAAAGAAATGGATAAAAGCCGGCGCTTATGGTTGGAGACTTGATGTTGTTGATGAACTTCCGGACTTTTTTGTGAGAGAGTTAAGACAAAGTGTTAAGTCAGTAAACAAGGATGCTGTAATAATAGGGGAAGTATGGGAAGACGCCTCTAATAAAGTTGCCTATGGTGAAAGAAGAAAGTATTTTATGGGTGATGAGCTGGATTCTGTAATGAACTACCCTATGCGTAACGCCTTGATAGATGCGGCGTTGGGAAGAATCACATCCAAACAGCTTGATACGCGTCTTATGAGCTTAAAAGAGAATTATCCGCGTCCGGCATATTATTCGCTTCTAAATATAATTTCAAGCCATGATGTGGAACGAGTAATGACTCTTATGGGCGGTGTACCGTCAAGACATGATGTTGACAGAGATTTTCAGGCGGATTTTAAGCTTGATGGATATGCGCTTACGGTTGCGAAAGATAGAGCTACACTTATTTTAGGACTGCTTATGACACTTCCGGGAGTTCCATGTATCTTTTATGGAGATGAAGTGGGAGTGCAGGGATACGGAGATCCGTTTTGCCGCTCGTGTATGCCGTGGGGACATTTTGACGAAATAGATCCGGATAAAAGAGTAAGAGAACGTTATCATAATATGATAAGGATCAGAAAAACATCTAAGGCTTTTTCAATAGGCGAATTTGAAAGTGTATACACAGAAGGACATGTGTATGGCTTTGTGCGGTATTATGATAATGATATGTATGTGGTTACGGCTAATTTTGGCAGTACGAATGAAAATATACGCCTTGATGTGGCAAGATACGGAATCCGAAAGATGGAATGCGTGTCAGCTGATAATGAAGAGCAGAGTTCAGGTGATGGAATTTATCATATAGATATGCCCTCTCTTTGGGTTAAGGTTTTTAAGGTTACAGAATGGGTTTAATATTAGGAGGTTTATAAATGACAGGAGATACAGTTCATTTATGGGTGTTAACTTGGGGACATGAAGGTTTCAGAGCATATTTAAGAAAGCCGCTTTCGGGAGGCAATTTTGGAGTAATGTGTAAGGGAAGAATAGGAGAAGGAGAAAATCCTGTAGACGTTGCTTATAGGATTGCGGTAAGGCAGCTTTCCGAAAGAGTTGTACGAGAAGATTTGCTGATGCTTCCCGGCAGAGAAGAGGGAGTATATGTATTTATGCTCCAAAGGAAATTTGAGCATTATAATACCGGAAATGTAAAGGGTGAAATTACGAGTGTAGAAGTGTCACAGCTTTGGGATTATATAATAGCCGGTAAAGAAGGATATAATGTAAATCTCGATGAATTGAGTATGGTTATAAACTTCTTCAGAAACGGCGATGTTGTATTTGACCGTGATATGAAGGTTGACGTGGCTGTTATAGATCAATGTATGATAGCTAATGAATTTAGCATGAAAAATAAGAAACAGCTTGAACACAGCAGTATATGCGGATGCTTTGGATGCTTGAAAATTTTTGATCCGTCCGAGATTACTGAATATATTCCGGGTGAGGATACTGCTGTATGTCCGTATTGCGGCACAGATGCTATATTAGGTGATGCAAGCGGATACCCAATAACCGAAGAATTTATAAAGGAAATGAACGAAGCACACTTTGGAGAAATCATGAAAAAAGCTGAATGATTAGCGTTATGTAAAAAGCGGCTGAAAGGGATTGATCTCTTTCAGCCGTATTTATATAATTATAGAGCTTATACATAAATTTTTACGATTAAAATATTTACTATTGTAAAATTTGCGGAAGTATGGTATAATATTTATAGAAAAAAGAAATAGATTTCGGGGAGAAGCAGCGATGATTACGATAATAGCAAATTTTAAAGTAAAAGATGACAGTATATCTCAATTTAAAAGAGCAGCTTTGGATTGTGTAAGAGAAACACGCAAGGAAAAGGGAAATATAGCATATAAAATTTATCAGGAGAGAAATAATTCAGGTCATTTTACATTTTTTGAAGAATGGCTTAATGATACTGCAATTGATGGACACAATAAAGCTGTTCATTTTAAAAAATTTTTAGATACTATAATGCCTATGTGTGAAGAAGAACCTGAAATTACTCAAATGTCAGCGGTACCATCGGTGTATTAAAAAGACTTATACAGCAGTTGGGCTGTATAAGTCTTTTAATATATTACATATTTATTGTGCAGCGGGATGATCATATTGTATACATTCAGCTGCCTTTTTTATTAGTATCTCATGATCATTGGAAATTTCATCATCCATAACCATATTCATGAGTTTTTTTAGAATTTCACCTATCTGTTTCCCCGGATTTATACCTAAAGCGATGATATCCTTGCCGCTTATATTAAGATCTGATATTTGGAAGCATTTATTTTCTTCCTGTATTTTAGCAAGCTCTGTATTAACGGATTCAAGTAATTTCAAGGTATTCTTACATGCCTGTTCGGCATGACCTTTGGCGTCGGCGCGGACTATTTCAAATAAAAGTTCAACATTATCCATTCCGATTTTATTAAGCAAACGTAACAACCCTTTGCGTTTGAGTACCGGCAGGACGTCATGATAAAGAACAAGAGTTTTCACGCTTTTTATAATATCATTTGACATTTTTAATCTTTTTAACGCATTTTCTGCAAGCTCTGCGCTTATTTTTGCGTGACCGTAAAAATGTCCTCCGTTTTGGTCTTCGGTATAGCAATGAGGCTTTCCACAATCATGGAACAGCATTGAAAGTCTTAAAATTTCATCATTTCTTATATTATCGACCGTACGAAGCGTATGCTGCCATACATCGCTGTCGTGATATGGATTATTTTGTTCAAATCCAAATTCAGGCTCAAGCTCGGGAATAACTATTGCTAAAATATCGCGAAATTCATCAAGTATTCTTGCAGCACCCTTCCCGCATATAAGCTTTAAAAGCTCAGCAGAGATTCTTTCTTTTGATATAAAATTTAAAAGCTCTTTATTTTTGTGCATAGCCATTGACGTATCGTCTTCTATCTTAAAATCAAAAGATGAAGCGAAGCGCATTGCGCGTAGGATTCTTAAAGCGTCTTCATTAAAGCGTTCATCGGCGTTGCCTACACATCTGATAATTCCTTTTTTTAAATCACCTTCTCCGCCAAAATAATCCTTAAGACCGTCAATGTCATTATACGCCATTGAATTTATAGTAAAGTCGCGTCTTTTTACATCCTCACGCAAATCAGTTACAAAGCTTACATGATCGGGCTTGCGCCGGTCCGAATATTTACCTTCGATTCTATATGTGGTTATCTCATATCCAACATGGTCTATCATAATAGTGACAGTCCCGTGCTGCAAGCCTGTTTCTATAATATGAAAGCCAGAAAAAATATCTTCTATGTTTTCGGGAAGCGCGCTGGTACATATGTCCCAGTCATTAGGAGAGCAGCCGCGCAGACTGTCGCGTACACATCCTCCGACAGCATAAGCTTCATAGCCGCTGTCGGTTATTTTGCGTATTATAAGCTGTACCGATTCTGGAAGTTTTATCTGCATTTCAAAGCTCCTTTTTAGCGCATAGACGTAAAAGCCATTCACGCATGATTTTAAGAGCAACAGCTGTTGATGCTCCGCTCTGATCAAGCATTGGAGAAAGCTCATTTATATCAGTTCCGACAATGTTAAGCTCTCCAACCTTTAATATAGCATCTAAAAGTTGAGTGAAGCTGACTCCTCCGGCCTCGGGAGTGCCTGTTCCGGGAAATACGGACGGGTCGAGAACATCAAGGTCGAGTGTGAAATAAACAGGCTTGTCTTTTAGCTTCTTTATTACGTCTTCAAGTCCATTGAAATCAAATTTTTGAGTAATAACATGATTTTTTCCCCATTCAAATTCTGCTCTGTCACCGCTTCTTATACCGAATTGATATATTTTTCCGTCTCCTATTATATCCCAGCAGCGATGAATGACGCTTGCATGTGACAGCCGTGCCCCGAGATATTCTTCTCTCAAATCGGCGTGGGCGTCAAAATGAACGATATGCAGATCCGGATATTTTTCAGCCATTGCTCTCACAGCGCCAAGTGTAACGAGATGCTCTCCGCCTATCATAAACGGAAGCTTGCCGTCGGAAAGAATTGTTCTTGTCATTTCTGTTATATCTTTAAGTGCAAGCTCCGTATCGCCGAAGCATAGTTCTAAATCACCTGCATCAAAAATCTTAAAATCTTCTAAATCAAGATCCTGATAAGGACTGTATGTTTCGAGACCATATGATTCCGCTCTCATTGTGCGGCTTGCAAAACGGGTACCGGGACGATACGATGTGGTGGAATCAAACGGCGCACCGAATATTACTATATCTGAATCTATATAGTCATTGTCGCATCCGAGAAAGGTTTCTATATTTTTATTCAACATCCTTTAAAAGCTCCTCTACATAATTTGGCAGATAAAATGAACCTGCGTGAAGTTTTGGATTATAGTATCTGGTTTTAAGACCGAGAGCGTTCCATTTAACGCTGTTGAGGTCATTGACCGGGTGATATTTTTTTGATGCAAATCCAAAAAGCCAGTGTCCGGAAGGATATGTGGGTATATGTACCTGATATACTCGGCTTATGGGGAAGGACTCAACAATTCTTTTATGTGCTCTTTGCATTGCATAAGCATCCTCAGTGTAAAACGGACTTTCGTGTTGATTCACCATTATTCCGTCCTCCTTTAAGGCTTTATAGCAGTTTCCATAGAATTCCTTTGTAAATAATCCTTCACCGGGACCAAAAGGATCAGTGGAATCAACAATAATTACATCATATTCATTTTTACAATGACGTATAAATTTAAGTCCGTCTTCAAAATAGAAATTAACTCTTGGGTCACAGAGAGCTCCGGCAGTCTGCGGAAGAAATTTTTTGCATACTTCAACGACCAACTCGTCTATTTCAACCAAATCAATCTTTTCTACCGTAGGATAACGAAGGACTTCACGCACTGTTCCTCCATCGCCGCCACCTATGACAAGAATATTTTTTGCTTTAGGGTGTACCGCCATAGGGACATGTGAAATCATTTCATGATAAATAAACTCATCTTTTTCGGTAAGCATCATATACCCGTCAAGAGTAAGGAATCTGCCGAATTCTCTTGAGTCAAATATATCGATTCTCTGAAATTCGCTTTTTCCCGAATAAAGCTGTCTGTCTACTTTTATTGAGAAGCGTACATTAGGCGTATGCTTTTCAGTAAACCATAGTTCCAAATTCTATCACTCCTTAATTCTGCGTTAAATAATTCTGCTGTAAGTTCTTTCGCGCATTACATTAAGTCTTTCGGTATTTAAATCCTCCGTACCTAACAGAGTACAATTCTTTTCCTTTGCATATTCGATATAATCAATGATCTGCTCTGTTACAAGTTCTCCGGGAGCAAGTATCGGTATTCCCGGCGGATAGCACATTACAAATTCTGAGCATACGCAGCCGATCGCCTTACGCAGCGGGACGCTTTCCTTTTCGGCATAAAACGCTGTTCTCGGGCGGTGTACGACCTCAGGGTTGATATACTCTGTTTCAAGCATTCCTGTTTTGTCCTTTTTATACATACGATGTATTTCGGCAAGAGCACTTATAAGACGTTCAATATCTTTGTAGCGGTCGCCTATCGATACATATGCTAAGAGATTGCCCATATCCCCGAACTCGGTTTGTATATCGTAATCATCGCGAAGGATATCATAAACCTCTATTCCTGCAAGCCCCAAGTCAAGCGTATGTATGGAGAGCTTTGTCTCGTCAAAATCATAAATACTGTCTCCGTTGATAAGCTCACTTCCATAAGCGTAGTAATCTCCTATTTGATTGATTTCCTCACGAGCGTATTTTACGAGCTGCTTTATTTTATCAAAAATTTCTTCTCCATGCAGCGCAAGATTACGTCTTGAGATGTCAAGACTTGACATAAGAAGATAGGAGCCGCTGGTTGTCTGAGTAAGATTTATTATCTGGCGCACATAATCGCTGTTTACATTTTTGCCTGTAAGCAGGAAGGAGCTTTGTGTCAAAGAGCCGCCGGATTTATGCATACTGACTGACGCCATATCCGCCCCTGCTTCCATGGCTGCACAAGGAAGACCTTTACCAAAATAGAAGTGCGTTCCGTGAGCTTCATCCGCAAGCAGCAGCATGCCGTGCTCATGAGCCAGCTTTGTAATTGAGCGTATATCAGAGCATATTCCGTAATATGTCGGATTATTTACAAAAACGGCTTTAGCGTCAGGATTGTCCTCAATTGCGCGTTTAACCTCGCTGACCTTCATCCCGAGAGAGATGCCAAGACGAGGATTCGTTTCAGGATTTACATATACAGGAATAGCTCCGCATAATATCATAGCATTTATAACAGAGCGGTGTACATTTCTCGGGAGAATAATTTTGTCGCCCTCTTTACAGGCAGACATGATCATACTTTGAACTGCGGATGTAGTTCCGCCCACCATAAAAAATGCGTGGTCAGCGCCGAAGGCATCGGCGGCAATATCTTCCGCTTCCTTTATTACCGATACGGGGTGGCAGAGATTGTCAAGCAGCTTCATGGAATTCACATCTACCGCCATACATTTTTCGCCGAGAAATTCTGTAAGCTCCTCATTGCCCTTTCCGCGCTTGTGTCCCGGAACATCGAACGGAACAATTCTCATTTCCTTTAATTTTTGCAGCGCCTCAAGAACAGGCGCTCTGTGTTGAATATTTTTATCCATTTATACACCTCATAAAATCAAGCGTCAGCCAAAAACATTTTTTCCGCTGTAGATTTCAATCATTTCTTTGCGGATATTTTCGGCAATTTCATTACGCAAATTTTCATCAAGATCGTAAACCTTGGTATTAAAAAGATAATTCTGCAAATCTATTTCTTTAAGCATCATTTTCGTATGAAAAAGATTTGCCTGATACATATTCATATCGATTGCATTATACTTATTAAGCGTAGCATCGTCTATAAAATCTTGAATGGATTTAATATCGTGGTCAAGAAAAAGCTTTTTGCCTTTTACATCACGAGTAAATCCTCGTACACGATAATCCATTGTTATTATATCCGAGTCAAAGCTTCCTATAAGATAGTCAAGCGTATGCAGCGGTGAAATTTCTCCGCATGTAGCGACATCAATATCAACGCGGAAGGTTGCAATTGACGTTTCGGGATGAAATTCAGGATAGGTATGCACGGTTATATGGCTTTTATCCAGGTGAGCGACAATAGTATCATTATAGTCCATAGCCGCTTCTTCAAGATTTTCTCCGCCTGCGGGCTTCATGCTGCCGTCAGCTATTAGAAATGTCACGCTTGCACCCTGAGGTTCATAGTCCTGCTTTGAAACATTTAATACATGAGCGCCTATCATATCCGTAAGCTTAAACATCATTTTTGTAAGACGTTCTGAGTTGTATTCGGAATCTATATAAGCTATATATTCGAGCTGTTCCGAAGGCGACTTTGCATAACAGACATCATATATATTAAAGCTTAGCGATTTTGTAAGGTTATTGAATCCGTATAATTTCATTTCTTGTATTGTGATTTCCTTTCATGCGTTTTTTGAATATGTTACATTTTAGTCACATCATAGAGAGCAAGCTCCTGAAAATGAATCATAAAAATTTTTTCATGATGTATATACACCAGCTTATCATTGAAAAATAATTATTCTGCATTAATTATAACATAAATAATTAATGATGTCCATAGCTTTGTTGATTATATTGATAATGTTTTTTTCGAAGAATATTGCTTTTTGAGAGAAGTATATGATAAAATATGTGAAGTTATAGAGAAAATATCTTAAAATAAAAGAACTGCCGTAAATTTGCAGCAGTTCTTTAAAATTCACCCCAGAAGACAATTTATTTCGTGAGAGGTTAAATGACGCCATCTGCCTAAAGGAAGGTTGCCAAGCTTAACTTCGCCTATGCTGATACGTTTAAGTGCAGTCACAGTGTAACCGAGAGTTTCAAACATTTTTCTAACTTGTCTGTTTTTTCCCTCATGAATCGTAATTTGAATATAGGTATGTCCATCAATTGCATCAATAATTTCTGCTTTTGCCGGAGATGTTGTATAATCCTCGATTTTTATTCCGTTTCTCAGCTTATACATATCTGCTATTGCTACACCGCCTTTGATTTCGGCGATATATGTTTTTTCGACATGGTATTTTGGATGCGTGATTTTATATGTAAAATCACCATCGTTTGTCATAAGCAGAAGTCCTTCCGTATCGTAATCCAAGCGCCCTACAGGAAATATTCGTGTATTTATATCCTTTTTTACTAAATCAACAACGGTTGGACGGTCGAATTGGTCATTGACAGTGGAAACATATCCGACCGGCTTGTTGAGCATTATATAATAATTTTTTTTGGCAAGATGAAGCTCTTCTCCATCAAGAGAAACTTTATCTTTTCCTATCTCGACCTTTATGCCCTGTTCCTGTATAAGCTTTCCGTTTACGTTTACGCGTCCCTCTTCTATAAGTTTTTCAGCGGCACGTCTTGAGGCGGCGCCGCTCATTGCAATGTATTTTTGAAGTCTTACTATTTCACCCATTGTAACCTCCTTTGATCATAAGAGAAAAAAACTCCATATATTTTTCCAACATTCTAAAAAACTGTTTTTCATACGGATCGTGCTTACTCCGTAAATATTATCGCTTGACAGAACGTCAACTCTGCCGATTTCCTTTCCTTTATACTTAAGAGCAACATATCCGACTTTTTCATCTTTATTTATGGGAGTTTTTAAATCATTTTCTACATTTATTTCAGCATTTATTTCTATCTTCTTGTTTTTAGGCATTGGGATATAAAAATCTTCAGCCGCATAGAACGAATATGTTTTATTATCTACAGTAACGTTTTTAATTACCTGCCCTTTTTCAAGCGCTTTTTTGGGATAATGCGATGCAAAAGCATCATCAAGCATCTGCATATGTGTATTCCAATCATCACTGTCATTAAGAGTTACTGCTATAAAAGTCATATTATCTCTTTCCGCAGCGCTTACAAGACAACGTCCGGCAGCCTCTGTATATCCGGTTTTTACTCCGATTGCTCCATCATACAAAGTGAGAAGCTTATTATGATTGTAAAGCTCATGAGGATTATTGAGATTATTTATAGGCCAGACGGTTCTTGAACGTGTTTTAACGATGGTCCTAAACATACTATTTTTCATTGCACATTGAGTTATAAGAGCAAGATCCTTAGCCGTTGTAAAATGCGCGTCCTGCGGCAGACCGCTGGGATTACAGAAGGAAGTATTGCCTGCTCCTATAGACCATGCTTTCTGATTCATCATATCTGCAAATTTCTCCGGACTTCCAGCTATATGTTCGGCTATGGCCATTGCGGCATCGTTTCCGGAGTTAAGCATAAGGGCATAAAGCATATCTTCCATATATATCTGTTCGCCTGCTTTAGCATACATTGACGAGCCTTCCTGAGAAGCAGCGTTTTGACCGATAGTAACAACTTCATCAAGCTTGCATTTTTCAAGAGCTATTAATGCGGTCATGATTTTTGTTGTGCTTGCCATAGGCATACGTGTATCGGCATTTTTTTGATAAACAATATCTCCTGTGACAGCATTGATTACGCAGGCGCTGTGCGCAGTGTCTGTTGAAGCGTATGAAACAGTCATACACGGTAGAAGAAATATTATTACTGTCATGATTAATGTAAGCGTTTTTTTCATAAAATCAACTCCATTTATATATTATACATTATGAGGCTTAGAAATGCAATATAAAATTCGCTAAAAATTTTTAAAAAAACTATTGACAAACAGGAATGTTTTTGGTATAATAATATTCGTCGTTGAGAGACATGGTAAAATGAATAGCTAATGAATATGCGGATATGGCGGAATAGGCAGACGCGCACGTTTGAGGGGCGTGTGAGTAAAATCGTACCAGTTCAAGTCTGGTTATCCGCACCATTCATTGCGGAATTGTGTAAAGGTAGCACGAATGACTCTGACTCATTTTGTTCGGGTTCGAATCCTGATTCCGCAGCCATGTTTGTTTAATAATTTTAGTAAACATAAAAAGGCTTGGAATCAAGCCTTTTTATGTTTTTTTATTAAAAAACAGTTTAATCCTGATTATAGATATGAATGGTTGATTGGAATTACAAGAGTTTTATTCGGCAAGCAATACGGTTTAAAATTATTCTTGGATTATTAATATATAGGACGGTGGTATATGATGGAGACAGAATTATTTGAGGTTGTTTCAAGCAGAACTATAAATGCTTCAAGATTTGAGATTATCGAGGATAAATTGGAAATAAACAAACAAAATGTAATATATTCGTTTGTAAAAATCAAATCCGGAATATGTGTTATAATAGAAACACCTGAGGGATTTGTAGTACTAAAGGAATACCGTTATCCGATAAAGTCATGGTCTTATGAGTTTACGTCCGGGATTATCGACGAAGGGGAACAAGCGGAGGATGCTGCGATTCGAGAGGTAAAAGAAGAAACCGGATTTATCGTAGATGAAATAAAAAGCCTTGGAGAATTTTATCCGTCTTTCGGAGCAACAGATGAAGTGATCCATTTGTTCTATGCAAAGTGTAATTCAAAGGAGAAAACAAATAGAGAAGATACTGAATTTATTACATACGAAATTATGAAAAAGGATGAAGTAGAACAGTTGATTATTTCCGGAGAATTTAAGCACGGAGCAGGCTTGGCGGCTTGGTTAAAATACATTTTGACCCGATAGGATATAATACAATTGTTTTTATGGTCGTGTTATGTTGTGTGTCTGCAAGCAGCATATGATGAGTTCATAATACTCCGCTCGCAGTGAAAAACTTTGATGATGTAAGGGAACAGATAAAAGAGAAATACGGTATTGTGTAAGAGAATATGCAAAAATTTGAGTTGATTGACAGAAATGCATTGTTTAGCATTCTGTCAAATCAATGCTGATGCATAGCTTGGAAGCTTGATGAAAGCGAAGTCGAATATGATCTTCTTTAATCCAAATAGATGTTCTATAATATAAAATGTTGTCATTCTTAGTAATATAATTTACAATCCAGCAGTTTTTACTTAATTCTTGACATTTAAAATTATAAATTGTTATATTTCTATCGGTTTTACAATCCAGCAGAGAACGGATTACATCTTTTTTGTCAAATAAATCACCGGATTTTCCGCATTCTATAAAGTCGTCATGAATGATGTCCGACAACCATTTTTTGTCGGACATATAAGAAAGCTTAAAGAAATCCTTTTCTAAGGATAATAATTTTTTATACATGGATATTCACCTAACTTTAATATAGATTTTTAAATTGCATTTAGAATTGACCATATTCATAAAGGACTTTATATAGCTTTTGAATATATATTTTAACTAAGTTTTATTATAATATAAGTGTTCTTAAAAATCAACTCTTTATATAAATTTTACATGATTATAAGGGAAGCAAATTATTCCTATGCTTGACATGGGGAAAATTGTGTGATATACTTAAAATCAAGATATTCAAGGCGGTGAAACTGTATAATGAGGATATTTAAATGTACAATGGAGAATTTAGATAATGTTGCCGAGTTTTATGACAAGGTTACAGGATATCTTGAGAAAAATGTAAATTATCCAAAATGGACGCATAAGGAATATCCTGCAAGAGAAAGTGTAGTGCAGGCAATAGGTGACGGAAGTCAATATGCTTGTGAGGATAACGGAAGAATTATAGGAGCATTTGTGCTTAATGATGATCCGCAGGGAGATTATAGCGCCGGAGATTGGAAAGAGCAGCTTGATCGGGGAGAGTTTTTGGTTATACATGCGCTTGCAAGAGATCCGGAAGTATGTCAGAGCGGATTAGGCAGAAAAATGGTTGAATATTGTATTAATGCGGCAAAAGACGGTGGATACAGGGCGGTAAGACTTGATGCCGTTCCGACAAATATTCCGGCGAGAAGGCTGTATGAGGGTATGGGATTCTCATTTGCCGGCGAGAAGGATTTATTAAGAGGAATAGAAGATATTCCTGAATTTGCATTATATGAATTAAATTTTATATAAAAATTTATAGAATCATGGAGGAGAATGAACAATGCCATTTATTGATTCAAAGATTACAATGACGGTCACAGAGGAAAAGAAGGAAAAGCTTAAATCAGAATTAGGAAAGTATATAACTACGCTTCATAAAACAGAAACATATCTCATGGTTGGTATTGAGGATAACTATGATTTATGGATGGCAGGCAAAAAGCTTGATAAGGGAGCATATATTTCAGTCAGTCTTTTTGGGCAGGCTTCGTCGGCGGATTATGACAAAATGACCGATCAGATATGCGAATTGTATGAAAGAGAGCTTGGTATACCGGGTTCAGCTATATATGTAACATATCATCCGATATCCGATTGGGGCTGGAACGGCAGAAATTTCTGATGATTCCTAAGGAGTAAAAAGCTGTGCGGCGAAAAAATATATTATGGGCAGCAATATTTCTTGTTATCTGCAGCGTGTGTGCGGTAATTATAATATTTCGGTACAAAACCGCAGATGAAGCAAAAACAGCGGTAATATATATAGGTAATGAAGTTGTGCGTACTGTAGACTTAAGCTATGTGCCGGAGGCGTATGAATTTGATATTTCCGGAGAAAATGGCACAAACAGGATACGTGTGGAGCAGGGGAGAATTCGGGTTGTATATGCGGACTGCCCTGATAATGTTTGTGTCGATCAGGGTTGGATAAACAGTACATATGCACCTATTGTATGTTTGCCGCACAAGATGACTGTAGAAATAAAGAGCGATGCGGCGGAAGACAATGAATATGACGCTGTGGTCGGAGGAGCTGGATATTCTGAAGACGAATAAAATAACGATAGTGGGAGTGCTTACAGCAATTTCGCTTGTGATTTTTATACTGGAGGCGCAAATACCCCCGCTTGTTCCAATACCGGGAATAAAGCTGGGGCTTGCGAATATTATAACATTAATAGCGGTATATGCTGTTGGTAGACGGGAGGCATTTATTATACTGATGCTGCGGATTATCATTGGCAGCATATATTCGGGAAATATGCAGTCGTTTATATACAGTCTTGCAGGTGGAATAATGTGTTATATTGTAACTGTCTTGCTTTCCTTTGTGCTTAAAAATGAGTTCATATGGGTCGTAAGTATTTTCGGAGCTTTAGCACATATTGCAGGACAGCTCGGAGCTGCATACATAATTACCGGGGTGGAGCAGATTATATATTATGCTCCGATTTTAATAATAAGTGCAGTTATAACAGGTACTTTTACAGGCGTATCAGCACAGGGAGTATATAAACAATTGAGAAAAATCAGAGGGAGGGGCGGACGATGAAAAAGTTTATAGCTGTCATTTGCGTTGCGGCCCTTATTTCCGTGACATTTTTTTCAGTCGGATGCAGTAAGCTCTCAGACAGCGGCGAAGCCTCAAAATATGAAAAAATAGTGTACGCGATGGATACTATAATGCAGCTTGACATATATTCTGCAGATCCGGAAATATCCCAAAAAGCAGAAGATGAGATTATGCGTCTTGATAAAATGCTTGATCGAGGTGACCAAGAAAGCGAAATATATGAGATGAATCATGCTGAGGAAGCTGTTACAGTATCAGATGAAATTGTTGAGATCATTTCTATGGCGCGTGACGTCAGTGTAAAATCGGGAGGGGCTTTTGATATAACTATAGCCCCTGTCATGGACGCGTGGGGATTTTATTCAAAAAATTATCATGTCCCGTCAGATGATGAGCTTGATGTTTTATTGGAAAAAGTTGATTATTCAAAAATTTTGCTTGAGGGAAATACAGTTACAGTTCCGGACGGCATGGAATTAGATTTGGGAGGAATAGCCAAAGGCTATACGTCAGATAGGCTTATGGAATTGTTTCAAAGAGAAGGAGTTCATTCTGCAATTGTATCGCTGGGAGGGAATGTTCAGGCATTAGGGCGGAAACCCGATGGCAGCTTATGGAATGTTGCGATTCAGGATCCGGGAAAACCTGATTCATATATAGGAAGCTTATCGATTGAAAATATGGCTGTTGTAACATCGGGTTCATATCAAAGATATTTTGAACGTGATGGGGTTACGTATCATCATATAATAGATCCATCTGAAGGAAGACCGGCTGATAATGGGCTTAGTTCAGTCACTATTATTACCGAAAGCGGAATGTTAGGCGATGCTTTATCGACTGCGCTTTTTGTACTTGGTCTTGATGATGCGGTTGATTATTGGCATACATATGGCGGATTTCAAGCGGTGTTTGTCGATAATAATGGGAAAATATATATAACAGCCGGACTTGAGAATAGTTTTAAATGTGAACGTTCATATGAGATAATTCAATAATGAGAAAAAAGTGTATAGAAAATATATTGTATGTTTCTTTTTTAGAAATATTTGTAATTTTATATTGACATTTATTCCCTTTTGTGTTATAATGAAATTCCAATCGATTTTCATATTTTTTTACACCGTGCAGGGCATTGTTCTGTGCGGTGATTTTTTTATAAAGATTTGCTGTTTGGTGATTTTAAACAAAATCGTGTACAAAAAAATAAACCGCATAAATATGCGGTTTATTTTATAAATGGAGGAAAGGATGGGATTCGAACCCACGGTACGCTATAAACGTACACAGCATTTCCAATGCTGCGCCTTCAACCCCTCGGCCACCTCTCCGAAAGACTTATATATTATACCACGACTTTTATCATTTGTCAATAATAAATTGAAAAATAAT
Source organism: uncultured bacterium (assembly GCA_905215805.1). Classification (GTDB taxonomy): domain Bacteria; phylum Bacillota; class Clostridia; order UBA1381; family UBA1381; genus UMGS1958. Next base: position 105,400 of record CAJMRL010000002.1, read on the forward strand.
TTACCAAAAATATATAAGCCGATCAAGCGATATTAAAAAATCTGCATGCGATATTAAAATAAATCAAAATTGCGCAGGCATCGATAATAGTAGTAATGAGAGGAGCAGCCATTACAGCCGGATCCATTTTCAGCTTTTTTGCAATCATTGGAAGCATACATCCTATAAGCTCGGACATAATGATTATACCTATCAAAGACAGTGCAATAACTAAAGCCATCACAATATCTCTGTACATTATCATAATGCGTATTCCGTTTACAATTGCGAGAGAAAAGCTCAAAAGAAGTGATACTCTGAATTCTACCCATATTACGCGGAAGAAATCTTTCATACGTATATCGTCAACAGCCATTCCTCGTATTATTAAAGTTGAGCTCTGAGAGCCGCAGTTACCGCCTGTGCCCATAAGCATTGGTATAAATGACACAAGAGTAGGAACTGCTGCAAAGGCATTTTCATAATTAGTTATGATTCCGCCTGTCAATGCTGATGAAAGCATAAGAATAAGCAGCCATGCAATTCTGCTTTTGGCATGCTGAAAATCAGAGGTTTTGAAATAGCTTTCCTCATTAGGAGCAATAGCCGCCATCATTTCAATATCCTCTGTAGTCTCATCCTGCATGACATCTATAGCATCGTCAAAGGTAACTATACCTACAAGCCTCATTTCCTCGTCAACAACAGGCATTATAACGAAATCGTACTTGCTCATTTTTTTTGCAACATCTTCTTTATCTTCAGTAGTCTTGACAAAAATAGGAGTGGTATCCATTATATCTTTTATATATTCATTTTCTTGAGCAAGCAGAAGGTTTCTTACAGAGAGAAATCCAAGAAGCTTTCGGTTATCATCTGTTACATAACAGGTATAAATAGTTTCCTTGTCGTTGATAGTTCGCCGTATACGTTTTATAGCTTCCGAAACAGTCATTTGAGGACGAAGGCTTATATATTCTATTGTCATAAGGGAGCCGGCGCTGTCTTCGGGGTATTTTAATATTTCGTTGATTATTTTTCTTGTATCGCTGTCTGTGTTAGCAAGAATTCTTTTTACAACATTAGCCGGCATTTCTTCAACTATATCCGCGGCGTCATCAACATACAGCTCGTCAAAAACTTCCTTCAGCTCGCTGTCGGAAAAGCCCCTTATAAGAAGCTCCTGCTGATCGGTATCCATAAGTGCAAAAACATCAGCTGCCTGATCTTTTGAAAGAAGTCTGAATAAAAGAGGCACGTCCTCTTCTTTTACATCTTCAAACACCGCTGCAATGTCAGCCTCATTTGTATTAATAAAAATATCGCGAAGTGTAGCATATCTTTTATTTTTCAATAGATTTTCAATTGTGTCGGTCATAGCCATGGTTGCCGCCTCCCGATAATTATAATTATAAGGATATAATATCCATAATATAATTATACTATGTTTTATTAATGATGTCAAACGTTTTTTATATGGCGTTAGTGACAAAAATAATTTTGAACATATTTGTGAATAATTGTCTTCGCATAAATATTTTTTTTTTGCACGCTGTATAAAAAAATAAAAAAATTTAATTCTTTGCTGATTTTTTGCCGGATAGGTGTTATAATATAGATGAATAACATAGATATGCGTCTTGAATTTGATTTGCGATATACATTTATGCTCTTAGAATATTAGGGATATATGTTTGTTCTATGTTGTTTTTTGAGCTGTTTATAGGCGGCAGAATGGAGGATTGATATGAAAATAACGGGGATTGCGCTTAAAAACGTAATAGTTTCCGCTGCGATATTGTCTGCGTCATTTATGTTCAGCCTTTTGATACAGAATTTATTTTCTGATCAATCGCTTATACCCGCGTTATTTGTGCTTGCTGTTTTCCTGATATCCTTGATTACCGGCAGCTATGTATGCGGTATAGTATCATCCTTTATAAGCGTGCTGGCGGTGAATTTTGCTTTTACGTTTCCGTATTTTAAATTTAATTTTACTGTACCGGAAAACCTTGTTTCAGCAGTAATAATGCTGATTGTGACGATACTGACAAGTACGCTTACAACAAAGATAAATATACAGGAAAAAATAAAGACGGAAGGCGAAAAAGAAAAAATGAGGGCAAACCTTTTAAGAGCAGTTTCTCATGATTTAAGGACGCCTTTAACAACAATTTACGGCTCATGTTCGGCGATTATAGAGAATTATGACCGCATTGCAAAGGAACGCCAGATAAAGCTTTTAAAAGAGATACAGGAAGATGCACAGTGGCTGATACAAATGGTGGAAAATCTTTTGTCAGTAACAAGAATTGATAAAGAAAAAGTCAATATTAAGAAAAATCCAACCGTGCTTGAAGAACTGATCGATTCGGTTCTTATAAAATTTAGAAAAAGATATCCTAACCAAAATGTATATACAGATATACCTGATGAGTTTATAAGCATACCCATGGATGCTATGCTCATAGAACAGGTTATAATAAACCTTCTTGAAAATGCTGTACAGCATGCAAAAGGAATGAAAGAACTTATTTTAAGAGTGTATATATCGGATAATAAAGCTGTATTTGAAGTTGAAGATGACGGATGTGGGATAAATGGCGAAAGGCTGGATAATTTATTTAATGGTTTCATTGAAAATAAAAATATCCCTGCAGATAACAGTAAAAGCAGTATGGGTATAGGATTGTCGGTATGTGCAGCCATCATCAGCGCGCATGGAAGTAAAATATACGCAAAGCGTAAAGAAAAGGGAGGAATGCTTTTCGGGTTCGGACTTGAGCTTGGAGGCGAACAGGATGAGTAATAATAAATATAAAATACTTATAGTAGAGGATGAGGCAAATATACGAAGTTTTATAAAAACAGTGCTTGAAGCAAATGAATATAAGGTTCTTACATCAGATACTTGTATGCAGGGACAGCTTGTATTAGATTCACATCATCCTGATCTTATTATACTGGACCTCGGTTTGCCGGATGCGGATGGACTGGAATTTATAAAATATGCTCGTAAATCATCGTTTACGCCTATTATAGTACTATCCGCGAGATCAACAGAGCATGATAAAGTTACTGCTTTGGATACCGGAGCGAATGATTACATAACGAAACCGTTTGGAACCGAGGAGCTTTTGGCAAGAGTTCGAGCGGCTTTGCGCAACAGTCGTCAAGGGTCAGCATCGGGACTTATTCCAGGGGGAGTGTTCATGGCAGGAGACATGAAGATAGATTATGATAATCGCCGTGTCTATATAAAAGACAATGAAATCAGGCTTACTCAAACAGAATACAATATAGTAGCACTGCTTTCTGAGCATGCCGGGAAAATTCTTACATATGCTTCAATAATAAAAGCGGTCTGGGGAACCTCAGATTCGGGCAGTGTGAAAAAGCTTCAGGTAAACATGGCAAATATACGAAAGAAACTCGGCTCCACTCCGGGAAATAACCAGTACATATTTAATGAGCTTGGTGTGGGCTATCGTATGCATGAGGAAAATGAATGAGGTGGAACAGATGAATTTTTTTAAATGTATAACAAAAAAGCTTTCCCCGAGCAGGATTATAGCTTTGGGATTTGCTTCAGCGATTCTTATAGGATCGCTGCTGCTTATGCTGCCGTGCAGTATACAAGACGGGGTAGACTTAAAGTATATTGATGCTTTGTATACTTCAACAAGCGCTGTATGTGTGACCGGATTGATAGCTGTAGATGCGGGAGATACGTTTACTCCGTTAGGACAGTTTTTCGTAGCTTTGCTTATTCAGGTGGGCGGTCTGGGAGTGACGGCCATAGGCGCCGGAATAATTCTTGCAATGGGAAAGAAAATGGGTCTTAGAGGCAGAAATCTTGTAAGAGAGGCTATGAATGTAAGCTCAGGACAAGGGATAGTTCGTTTGTTAAAAGGAATATTTTTTACAACTGCATGTTTTGAACTTCTTGGAGCAATATTAAGCTTTGTAGTATTTGTAAAGGATTATCCGGTCATAGACGCTATTGGGATAAGCTTATTCCATTCTGTGGCGGCATTTAACAACTCGGGCTTTGATATACTTGGAAACTATCAAAATCTGATCCCTTATAGGGATAATGTCATGCTTAATCTTGTCACATGCGGCTTGATTATTTTTGGCGGAATAGGATTTTTGGTTATAAGAGAGCTGTTTGTCACAAGATTTAGATGGAAAAAGCTTTCCATGCACAGCAAGGTGGTTATTTCGATGAGTGCGGTGCTCATTGTTGTCGGAACTGTATTGATAAAGCTTACAGAGGATGTGACATGGCTCGGGGCATTTTTCCATAGCGTTTCAGCGAGAACGGCGGGATTTTCTACGTATCCGCTGGGTACATTTTCCGCACCGGGTCTTCTTGTGCTTACGGCGCTTATGTTTATAGGAGCATCTCCTGGTTCTACCGGAGGCGGTATAAAAACAAGCACGTTCTTTGTTATATTGCAGGGAATCAAGTCTGCGGCAACAAACAGACCTGAAACCGCTTTTCATTATTCGATTCCAAAAACTGCATTTAGAAAAGCGGCTACGATTGCTATTTTGGCTTTTATGGTTGTTGCGACCGGAACATATCTTATGACGGTTATGGAGCCTGATATAACGATGCTTGATGCTTTGTTTGAAGTTACGAGCGCTTTTGGTACAGTAGGACTCTCAACGGGAATTACGCCTGATTTAAGTATTGGAAGCAAGCTTCTGTCGATCTTTGTTATGTATATAGGCCGTCTTGGGCCTCTTACAGTGGCAACGCTTTGGTATTTCACAGGCGACGCCCGTATAAGTTATGCGGAAGGAAATATTGCGATAGGATAATTTTTTAGGAGGACAATATGTTTAAGGGAAAGAAAAAGCAAAAAACATCATATGGAATAGTTGGTTTGGGTCGTTTTGGATACGCTCTTGCAATGGAGCTGGTACATTCTGATGCCGACTTGTTGGTGATCGATAAGGATGAGGAAAAAATAAAAGAGTTCAGAGAGTTTACTGATAATGCTGTTGTGGTTTCATATCTTGATAAGAAAACTCTGGAAGAGACCGGTATACAGAACTGTGATGTAGCTATAGTATGTATAGGAGAGCAAATGGATACGTCGATTCTTACTACATTAAATCTTGTAAGCTTGGGTATTCCTACAGTTATAGCAAAATCAACGAGTCCGGAGCATGGAGAGATTCTTGAAAAAATCGGTGCGGAGGTAGTATATCCTGAAAGGGATATGGCAATAAGGCTTGCAAACCGTCTTGAAAGCTCAAGAGTTGTTGATTTTATGCAGCTAAGTGAAAAAATAAATATTTCAAAATTTAGAGTTCCTTATAAATTTATAGGCAAAACTATAGTTGAGATTAATTTCAGAGCAAGATTCAATTTGAATATTATAGCTATTGAAAATAACGGCGACGTTATTGAAAATGTAGAACCTGAATACAGATTCAGGGAAAATGATACTTTGATCGTTTCAGGAAGCAGCGAGGCTATTATTCGGCTTTCAGAATGGTCAAATTAAATGTTTAGGCGGATTGGGTGCGAATATATTTTAATATTGCCCCAATATAATTCGCTTTGATTACATATTTCCCCAAAACTGCGGAGCATAATCCGCGGTTTTTTTTATTGCTTTTTTGAATATAAAGCGGCCTTTGGGTAAAGATAAATAAGGAAATATATGCGAAAATGTATAATATGCTAAAAAAACATGGCGCATAACGCTTAAAAATGTGTTAAAGTTTTAACGTTAAATTATTGACAATTGAGCTGTGTTGTGATATACTATATACAGTTAGAGATTGACAAAAAAATATCAACTGTGTTTTTCACTATACAAGGCAATAGATATTGTTTAAGGAAAGGAAGAATAATATGGAAAAGTATTTGGTTGACAGTGTTGAAACTCTTGAGAAAAAGCTTGCTGAAGTGCGCGAGGCTCAGAGAAAGTTTGCCACTTATACTCAGAAGCAGGTAGACGAAATTTTTAAGGCGGCAGCAGTTGCGGCAAATCAGGCTCGTATCCCTCTTGCAAAAATGGCTGTAGAGGAAACGGGTATGGGAGTTGTAGAGGATAAGGTTATTAAGAATAACTATGCGGCTGAATACATTTACAATAAATATAAGGATGTACAGACTTGCGGCGTTATAGAGAGCGATTCATCTTTCGGAATAAAGAAAATAGCAGAACCGCTCGGAGTTATCGCGGCTGTTATTCCTACAACAAATCCGACTTCAACAGCGATCTTCAAGACTTTGATTTCGCTTAAAACCAGAAACGGTATTATTATCAGTCCTCACCCCAGAGCCAAGAAATCAACCGTTGAAGCTGCAAGAATAGTTCTTGAAGCAGCAGTGAAGGCGGGTGCTCCTGAAAATATTATAGGCTGGATAGATATTCCGTCTCTTGATATGACAAACTTTATAATGAAGGAAGCAGACTGTATACTTGCAACCGGAGGTCCGGGCATGGTAAAGGCTGCATATTCATCAGGAAAGCCGGCGCTGGGCGTTGGTGCGGGAAATACTCCGGCCATTATAGACAGCAGCGCGGATATTCTGCAGGCAGTAAACTCAATTATCCATTCAAAGACCTTTGATAATGGTATGATATGTGCTTCGGAGCAGACAGTTATTGCGCATAAAGATGTATATGACAAGGTAAAGAAAGAGTTTGAATACAGAGGCTGCTATTTCCTCAAGGAAGATGAGCTTGACAAAGTAAGAAAGACGATTATTATAAACGGCGCTCTTAATGCCAAAATAGTAGGACAGAAGCCGGTTACTATCGCAGCCCTTGCAGGAGTTACAGTGCCTGAAGATACAAAGATTCTTATCGGTGAGGTCGAGAGCGTTGACTTGAGCGAGGAGTTCGCGCATGAAAAGCTTTCGCCGGTATTGGGTATGTATAAGGCAGAGGACTTCTCTGACGCGCTTGATAAGGCTGAACATCTTATTGCAGACGGCGGATACGGTCATACATCGTCTGTATATCTTAATGCTGTTACGGAACAGGATAAAATAGCGGAGTTCGGTGAAAGAATGAAAACATGCCGTATTCTTATAAATACACCTTCCTCACACGGCGGTATCGGTGATATATACAACTTTAAGCTTAATCCTTCGCTCACTTTGGGCTGCGGTTCATGGGGAGGAAACTCTGTATCAGAAAACGTTGGAATAAAGCATTTGCTTAACATAAAGACAGTTGCCGAAAGGAGAGAGAATATGCTGTGGTTCAGAGCGCCTCAGAAGGTTTATATAAAGAAGGGATGTCTGCCCGTTGCTCTTGATGAGTTAAAGACTGTAATGGGAAAGAAAAAGGCATTTATAGTAACGGATGAATTCCTTTATAAGAACGGATATTCAAAAGCTATTACAGATAAGCTTGACGAGATGGGAATTACTCATACAACGTTCTATCATGTTCTTCCTGACCCGACATTGGGCTGTGCGAAAGAGGGCGCAGAGGCAATGAGAGCTTTTGAGCCGGATGTAATTATCGCTCTCGGCGGCGGAAGTGCTATGGACGCCGGAAAGATCATGTGGGTTCTTTATGAGCATCCGGAGGCTGACTTTATGGATATGGCTATGCGTTTTATGGATATAAGAAAGCGTGTATACACATTCCCGCATATGGGTGACAAGGCTGATTTTATAGCAGTGCCGACGTCAGCGGGAACAGGTTCGGAGGTTACGCCTTTCGCGGTAATAACAGACGAGGAAACAGGTATCAAGTATCCGCTTGCGGATTATGAGCTTATGCCGGATATGGCGATAGTTGACGCTGATATGATGATGAATATGCCTAAGGGACTTACATCAGCATCAGGTATTGACGCTCTTACACATGCTCTTGAGGCTTATGCGTCGGTAATGGCTACCGAATTTACTGACGGCATAGCATTAAAAGCAATACAGACAATATTTGATTATCTTCCGGTTGCATATAACGAAGGAGCGGCAAATCCGAAGGCAAGAGAAAAGATGGCTCATGCTTCATGTATGGCAGGTATGGCATTCGCAAATGCGTTCCTTGGAATCTGCCACTCAATGGCTCATAAGCTTGGAGCGTTCCATCACCTTCCTCACGGAGTTGCAAACGCATTGCTTATCACAGATATAATGCGCTACAATGCGGCAGAGGTTCCGGCAAAGATGGGTACCTTCCCACAGTATGAATATCCGCATACAATGGCAAGATATGCAGAGATTGCTGATTTCTTGCACCTTGGCGGAAACAGCGATGAGGAGAAGCTTGAGCTGCTTTGCGCTAAAATCGAGGAACTCAAAAAGATGGTTGGAATAAAGGAAACCATAAAGGATTATGGCATAGAAGAAGATAAATTCCTTGAAACTCTTGATGAAATGACAGAGATGGCATTCGATGACCAGTGTACCGGAGCGAATCCGAGATATCCGCTTATGAGTGAAATGAAGGATATTTACCTTAAGGCTTATTATGGCAAAGCTCCCGAAAAGGAGGACGCTGAATAATTCAGCGTCCCTTTAGGGAATGGGTATATGAACGGAGTATATAATAGTATAGAATAATATGCGGAAAGGACGAAAAAATTATGAAGCTGGATAATGTAATTGCAACTCGTAAGGATAAGACGGTTTATCGTGACGGAGATGCGTGTATTAAGGTTTTTGATGAGAATTATAATACGGCAGCTGTGCTTAATGAGGCTCTTAATACAGCTCGTATCGAAGAAACGGGTCTTAATATTCCCAAAATCAGAGAAGTCACAAAGATTGACGGAAAGTGGGCAATAGTTACTGATTTCGTTGAGGGAGAAACTCTCGCATCGCTTATGGAAAAAAATCCTGATAAGCTTGATGAGTACCTTGATCTTTTTGTGGATACACAGATTGAAATTCAGAATAAATCTTGTCCGTTGCTTACAAAGATACATGATAAGATGAGCAGAAAGATAAGCGAGACTGATCTTGATGCTACAACAAGATATGAGATGCATACAAGACTCAACGGAATGAAAAAGCATAAAAAGGTGTGTCACGGCGATTATAATCCGTCAAATGTGATCATCACCGCTGACGGTACGCCATATATAATTGACTGGGCACATGCTACTCAAGGCAATGCTTCAGAGGATGTGGCAAGAACATATCTTCTTTTCCGTCTTGCGGGACAGGATGATATAGCGGAAAAATATATAAGACTTTTCTGTAAGAAGAGCGATACCGCTTTGCAGTATGTTCAGTCATGGCTTCCGATCGTTGCGGCGTCACAGCTTGTAAAGAAGAACCCGGAAGAGAGAGAATTCCTCATGAGCTGGATCAATGTTGTAGAGTACGAATAAAGAGAATATAGACAGAATTTTTGAATTAAATACTCCGGCAAAGCTTATTGGGTTTTGCCGGAGTATTTTTATTTGATGCTTTCTATATCATACGGCGTAATCTGATATACAAAATAATTGAGCCAATTTGAAAATAAAAGTGATGCGTGTGACCGCCAGCGTACTATAGGTTTTTTTGTAGGATCGTCCTTTGGAAAATAATTGCATGGGATTTTCGGATTAAGTCCTTTTTCAAGGTCGCGGAAATATTCATCTCTTAATGTATTTGCATCATATTCGCTGTGACCGGTTACAAATATTCTTCTGCCGCCTTTTGTTGTAACGATATATACTCCGGCTTCCTTTGATTCGGCAAGTATTTCAAGCGCCTTAACCTTTTTGATATCCTCTCTGCGTACTCCGCTGTGTCTCGAATGCGGAGCGTAGAACATATTGTCAAAGCCTCGTACGAGCTTTGCGGTACGTCTGTTTACTTTGTGTACAAAAACTCCCGAACATTTTTCATCAAGTGTATATTTTGGTACCCCGTAATGATGATATAATCCGGCCAATGCTCCCCAGCATATATGAAGTGTTGAAGTTACATGAGTTACTGACCAATCCATTATCTTGCATATCTCATCCCAGTAGTCCACTTCTTCAAATTCAAGATTTTCCACCGGAGCGCCGGTTATGATCATTCCATCGTATTTTGAATTCTTTATTTCATCGAAATTTTTATAAAATGTTTCGAGATGCTCCGGAGGAGTATTTTTAGATGAATGAGAATCCATCCTGAGAAAATCAATTTCTACCTGAAGAGGTGAGTTTGATAAAAGACGGAGCAGCTGTGTTTCTGTAGTTATTTTTGTAGGCATAAGATTTACTATTACAATACGCAGCGGACGTATATCCTGGTGCATTGCTTTTGTTTCACTCATGACAAATATATTTTCATTCCTAAGCTGCTTTGTGGCAGGCAGCTTATCGGGTATTCTTATGGGCATAAAATTACCTCCTTATTCCAATTAATATATAGGCAAGACCTATTAATTAACAAGCAATATTATACCACAAATATCTGCTGTTTTCAATGATAGATTAAGAAAAAATTATGTAAATGAACAAAAAACAAGAATATATCAATATTTTTTCAATAAACGGGTAAAATATAAATACTAAAATAAATTTATGAAAGGAACATTTGGCTATGAAAAGATTTATAAGCATTATTGCGGCAGCGGCGATAATGCTGCTGGCTACGCCGGTATATGCCGAGAATGAAGCAGAGAATACAGTCAAGCTTGACACGGACGCAAAATCATGTATTTTGATGGAAGAGAGCAGCGGTCAGGTATTATATGAAGAAAATGCGGACGAACAATTGCCTATTGCCAGTGTTACAAAAATTATGACCATGCTTCTTATTATGGAGCAGATCGAGAGCGGAGCGCTGAGCTATGACACTATGATCCCTGTAAGTGAAAATGCGATGAGCTACGGTGGTTCAACGATGTTTTTAGAGGCGGGAGAGCAGCTGAGCGTTAATGATATGCTTAAAGGGATAGCGGTTGCCAGTGCAAATGACGGGTGCGTGGCTATGGCAGAATATATAGCCGGAAGCGAAACTGCTTTTGTTGACATGATGAACAAAAAGGCACAGGAGCTTGGCATGACCAATACTCATTTTATGAATACAAATGGGCTTGATGAGGAAAATCATTATTCAAGCGCACGTGATGTGGCAATAATGTCAAAGGCTTTGATAGCGCATAAGGATATTTTCAATTATACCTCTATATGGACGGATGAGCTTCGCGGAGGAAAGTTTCAGCTGGCAAATACAAATAAGCTGATACGCTTTTATACCGGTGCAAATGGATTAAAGACAGGCTCTACCTCTCAGGCATTATGCTGTCTCAGTGCAACTGCTGTTCGTGATAATATGCAGCTTATAGCGGTCGTTTTGGGGTCACCAACATCGGCAAAGAGATTTTCTTCAGCAAAGGCGCTGCTGGATTATGGCTTTGCAAATTACGGAGTAAAGGTTCTTACACAAGAGGGTGAGGAAATAATAGATGCGGCAGTTGAAAAAGGAAATGCGGAAACAGTAAAGGGTATTTCAGGAACAAGCTTGAGCGAGCTTAGGAAAAAAAGTGACACAGGGGACTGTGAGAGAATTATAGAGTTAGATGAAAATATAAAAGCTCCGGTATATAAAGGCGATAGGATAGGTACAATGAGATTTGTAAGAGGAGATACTGAGGTGGGAAGCGTTGATATAATAAGTGCGGATACGGTTGAACGTATGGGTATAGGCGGTATTATGGAGGAATTTTTAAGGATGATATTCGCTCGCGGGAGCGAGGTGTAAAACTGCATATAAAGTATTAAATTTGTCTTGACAAAAACCTACGAAGGATATATAATTTTATTAGGTTGATATTTTATTATAAAATTCAGCGATAATTTATATTAAGGAGATGATTTGTATGCAGAAGTATGAGTGTCCGTGCGGATATGTGTATGATCCGGAGCTTGGAGATCCGGATAACGGGATAGCTCCCGGAACAGCGTGGGAGGATGTACCTGAAGATTGGCTTTGTCCTACATGCGGTCTTGGTAAGGATGTATTCACACCGGTTGATTAATTTGTATTAGAACAGTAATAAAGCCTCAAGAGATTGAAGATGGTCTCTTGAGGCTTTTTTCTTAGCGTGTTAAATGTCCGCAGGCTTGTAATGGCGTCATATTTTCGTCCCATACAAAAACCTTTATATACTGTGTTGAGTTATCCGCTTCTATTTCGGCTTCAAAATTGTTTTCTGAAAATTCGGCTTGATATAAGGATATGAGTCTTCCGGATATATCGTATCCGGCTGCATACACTTTACCGTTTTCATGCGCGGTCTGTCCGTACACAGAAATTATCCCGTTTTCGATTTTATCCAAAACTTTTCCGTCTTTGCGGAATATATAGCTCCCATATTGCGTATCGGCTGAGGGCAAAGGAGTTGTATCGGTAGTGGGTGATGCCGACGGCGTTGCCGATGGTGATTCAGACGGCGTTGCCGACGGTGATGCAGATGGCGCTGCGGACGGCGACGCAGATGGTGTTACAGACGGTGATACCGATGGCGTTGCGCTGGGCAGCGCGGAAGGAGACGGTGTTGGTATTTCCGTTCCCTTAAGCTGCATGTTATCAAACTCAGCTATTGCATAATAAGGTTTTACAGATGTACCTTGGGCGGAATCAACTGTCAAGCCTACATATAAATCTTTATTAAGGTTTTTGATTTCAATACTGAACGGCTGCCTTGGGTTGTCTGTCCAGTCTGTTCCGCTGTTTGACACTGAAAATGTAAGCGTATCTCCGCTTCTCTGTATACGCATATATGATGGCAGTGTATAAGCGTTTTCCTGAGTGTTATATGATGAATCGTTTTCTATAGATTTTCCTGAGCTGTCTTTAAAATAGGATACGGTTGCCGATGAGCCTGATGAGGAACGCGAGATAATCCTTACGTTTTCTCCGTATTTTAGCCAACCATCAGCAAGCATCGCCATTCGTGATTTGGGTTCAAGGCTTTCTCTTATCATGATACCTGAAACTTGTCCGTTTTCAAATTTAGGAATATCCTGAATTTTTACACTTATATCAAAATCACCGGATAACATCTTATACATAAATCCACAGCTGTCGGAGGCTGAACCTATAGTGCCTGAACCGTATACGGTATATGTTCCGTTATTTTCGCTGCCGCCGGCAATATCGGATATACCGGAGCCTATTTGAGCTGAGTAAAAATCGCTGTTGCTTTCAGAAGGAGTAACATATACAATAGACGTCACGCTTTGTGTTGATTCGCCTTTTGAATTATATGCGCGGCATGTGAGATAATGTACTCCTGCGTCAAGGTAAATATCGTCCTGTATTTTATCCGTGTCGTATGTTTCCAAAAGAGTATTTTTATCATAAAGCTCCATATGAGTTATTGGATAACCGCCCGCAGCATCGGCTTTTGCACTGTAATATATTGAACTGTCTTCATTTATTACAGCCCAATTTCCGTTATCAACATCAATACCGTTTATATTGCTGTTCAATGATGAGATTGCCGGAGAGGTTACTGTAATATGAGGATTTGTAGGCAGCGACTGCTCCGCGGTCCAGTCGTTTACATATGCTTCTATCCATGTGTAACCGGCAAATTCACCGTCAGGAACTATATCTGTTTCCTTAGCATTTCCCATGTTGTTTTCAGCTTTCCATTCTTCGGGGATTTCAAAAGTTCTTTGAACCTCTTGCTGAGGTATTAAACCTCCGACCTCATCAGCGCTGTTGACTATACGGCCGGTTCCGTTTTTCACATCATCGATTATTCGTGCATCAACAGCATCGCGCTTAGGGAGCGTAGCTCCGACATTGTTAAGTACATAATTATATGCTTCTTCAGCACTTGTTCCGTTAATACTGTATTTTCCCATATCTATCGGCTCGTCAAGCTGCTCAGCCTGAGCCGCGTTTTGTACTCCTGCCCAGTTATTTTCGGTCACAGCTGTATTTCCATAAACAAAATTATCATTAAAATAGAATTTTGAATACGGAGAAACATTTTCCGGATTAGACATCTCAAATATTTTATATCGAAGACCGGATTTTGTTGCCGGGCCATATTTATAATAATTGCCGACCCAATTGACGTTTGAGGGAGACTGCGTTTTGTTATTGTATGAATACGGCTCAGCTCCGTATGCAGAATTTGTTTGCCCCCAGTCGTATATGATATTATTTCGTATATCTGTTGACTTAAGCTCTCTGTCGAGTCTTGGGCTTCTGCTGTCATGGTGAGCAAGCAGATTATTATAATATGAAGCATATGTACCGCCCATAATTGCTCCGTAGCCATGGGCGCCTTTAAAATGGTTGCTCATTCTAAGGCTCTCCGCAGCAATTGTATTTTGTATAGTCAAATGGTTTCCAACGGTTTTGCTGCTTTCCGTTGAACCTGCATATATGGTAAGAAGCTCATCGACTGACCATGAAAGACTGCAATGATCGATTATAATATTTGAATTCCATCTTCCGCTCAGACCGTCCGGCTCGCCTCCGTTCTTGTCGCTGGGACGAATGCGCAGGTATCTCATTATTATATTTTTTTTGCCGTCGGCAATTGAAATATCTCCTCCGGAAAAAGTTATTCCGTCTCCCGGAGCGGTTTGACCAAGTATGGTAAGATTGCTTTTGTTTATAGTAAGAGTCCCGTTAAGCTCGATTGTTCCTCCTACGTCAAAGACAATTATGCGTCCTTCTTTTGACACTGCATCAGCAAAAGAGCCGTCTCCGCTTGCATTAAGGTTTGTTACATGGTAAACTTCTCTTGAGCTTTTTGCTCTTGCACCTGTAGTATATTTACCGCCCCCCTCCGCGCCCGGAAAAGCGGGGAGCTCCTCCGCGGCAGACGCGCTGTATATACCGCATATACATAATGCCGCTGATATTATAGGTATAAATTTATTCATATAAAAACTCCATTATATTATAATATTCTAAAAAATATTATAGCATAAATTTATGTATTTGTATATACTTAAGTGTGATAAGTGACAAAAAATCAGCACTTTCTAACAAAAAAATATGCCGTTCCAGATTCAGGGACGGCATTATAGAGAAATAGAGAATATCGATGTGTACTTATATGGAAAGCTCTGCCACTATGTAATCTTCAACTACATCCCTAAGCTCAACGGGAGTTACGCTGTTTTCCATAATACGATTCATAAATGTATCCGCATCCTTACGGCGATAAAAAACATTATCGATTTGTTTTATATCTATAGAACTGCCTCCGCCTTCGTATACCGCGGTTTCAACTATTTTTATGCCGTAGCACATGAGATCCGAATAATCCGCGCGTATTTTTTCGGGGATAAGGTAATAATCGAGATATATATCAAAATCGCCTTTCTCCTCTTTTCTTCCGTAATAGATTTCGTTATCCATTATTTCATTGTTCATTGTATTATTTACCTCCTTATTTCCATCGGTGTATATTATACTATAAGAATTTAAAAAAATCCAGTATAAAAAAACGCAGTTTACTCCATATTTTGACATAATATTACAAGAAATTTGTCATATTAAGTATAAATTTAAAGAAAACAAGAAGTTTCTGTCGTATTTTTGTACGCGATTTTTTTAAATTTTTAAGCCGTTTTATATATATATTCATTGTTTATAAGGTATATTACTATTAAAAATGAAAAAAAATAATTTTTTTTAATTTTGCTATTGCAATTTTTTGAAAAATAGGGTATAATACATAAGTAACATTGTTTAATACAGCGATGAAGGCCGAGCCCGTGCGATTGAAGCCCGTGAACCTTGTCAGATGGGGAACCAAGCAGCAATAAGCGGTCACTTTGATGTGTTACGGTAAACTCGGCCGGAGCTGATTAAATAAATCTATTCGCCTTAAGGGGCGTTTTTTAATATCGGGAAAATGAAATGAAGCATAAGCCGGAGTATTGCTTTTTGTTAAAGACAGATATATTTGCTTTGACAGATTGGAGCGGTTTTCATATGTTTCATTTTATAAGTTGGCCGTAAAGAGAGGATCAAGATGGCGCATCAGGCAATTTATCGTAAATGGCGCCCGATGGTGTTCGAGGATATTATCGGGCAGACGCATATAACGAGAACTCTTAAAAACCAAATAATAAACGACAGAATAGGTCATGCGTATCTTTTCTGCGGAACAAGAGGTACAGGAAAAACAACCTGTGCGAAGGTTTTTTCAAGAGCTGTAAACTGTTTGAATCCTCATGATGGAAGTCCATGTAACGAATGTGAGATATGCAGAGGAATAATTGACGGATCTATTACCGATGTGACAGAGCTTGATGCTGCATCGAACAGAAAGATAGACGACATAAGGGAAATAATAAGCGATGTAGCGTATGTTGCATCTTCCGCAAAATATACTGTCTATATTATAGATGAAGTTCACATGCTGACCACAGAGGCATTTAACGCTTTATTAAAAACATTGGAAGAGCCGCCGGAGCATGTTATTTTTATTCTTGCAACGACTGATCCGCAAAAGGTTCCGCAAACAATACTTTCTCGTTGTCAGCGTTTTGACTTTAAGCGTATAAGCATAAGTGATATAGTTGTAAGAATGAAGGAGATCGCGTATGGCGATGGACTTACTCTTACAGAGGATGCATATCATCTTATAGCGCGTTTGGGTGATGGCTCAATGCGCGATGCGCTAAGCGTTATGGAGAGAGTTGTATCTGCATGCGGTGAAAATATTACGGCAGACGATATAATAGATATTTTGGGAATCTCAGCGCAGGATACACTGTTTGATATGACAGATGCTATTATCGGCGGACAACCTGATAAAATAATTTCGATAATTGACAGACTCATGTCAGACGGGCGTGATTTAAATACATTTACAGATTCGCTGCTGCAGCATTTCAGAGACTTGATGATGTGCAGAATAAGCGCGGGATCTGATTCGCTCCTCAATTACAGCAGAGAGGATGCAATCAAACTGAAAACGCAGAGCGGTAAGCTTACATTTGAGAAAATAACGCGTGCGGTTCATATACTGTCTGAAGCAAAGGCGGACGCAAAATGGGTAAAGGCTCCGAGAATTATTTATGAGCTTGCGCTTATAAAGCTCGCCAGACCGGAAACGGATTCATCTCCGGAGGCGCTTGTGGAGCGTCTTAAGGAAATGGAAAGCAGCATTGAAGCCGGAAGAGATGAGAAGGTCTATGCAAGGCTTGATGCTATTGAAGAAAAGCTGAAAAACGGTGTCATAGCGGCAGAGAAGCCGAAGGAAGAAGAGCATGCACCAAAGCCTAAGCCGGTTTCAAAAAGATTGTATAATCCTATTCCGAAATCAGAGCTTACGGCGGATAATCCGATTGTTATAACGGCAAAGAAATGGGATCATATATCTTCTTCAATTATAAAAAAAGCCGGATATTTATATGCGCCGCTCGCAAACAGGCCTATAACAATAGACCGTGACGGGATTATATTGTTATTTAAGCGCAGTGAGTCAGCAACGCTTGGGATTTTAAATGCAAATAAAAATAAGCTTACGGAATTATTTGCCCGTTTTTCCGGTACGGATTGTGCAATTAAATATGCGTACCGTGATGAAATAGGTGATAATGATATAGATATATGGAGTCTGAAGCCGTCCGAGAGTATGTCGAATGATATGCCGGCGGAGGTTGAAAATAAAGATGGAACTGAAGTGATGCCGGAGAATGTCCCGATTACATCACAAGATCCGATAGAAAGACTGAGTGCTGATTTTCCGGAGATAGTTGAGATAACTGACGGACAGGATTTTGTCGGATATGATAAGGATGATGATAAATTTTCACAAACATCATTTGATGGAGATGATGACAGTGACAGGGAAGAATTTCTTGAAAGCAGTGAGCTTCAGGATGAAGAAGAATAATATTTTTTAAGAAAGAGGTATATAAAATGGGACGCTATAAGGGTTTTTCAGGTTCGGGAATGAACACAAACAAAAATATGAATTCTGTGATCAAGCAGGCACAGAAGATGCAGGAGGAAATGGAAAGAGTTCAGGGAGAGCTTGAAGAAAAGACTGTTGAAGCTACTTCCGGAGGCGGAGCTGTTAAGGTTGTAGTAAGCGGAAAGAAAGAGATCGTTTCTTTGAAAATAGATAAGGACGCTGTTGATCCTGAAGATGTTGAGACACTTGAGGATATGATCACCGTAGCGGTAAATGACGCTATCGGCAAGGCGGACGAAATGATGGCAGAGGGAATGAGCGCTGTAACAGGCGGACTTAATATTCCGGGATTGTTCTAATATGTATGCGGCAGCAATTGAAAATTTGATTGAAAAATTTGAGCAGCTTCCGGGTATAGGCAGGAGAAGTGCGGAGCGCATTGCTTTCCATGTTCTTGAGAGTATGTCTAAGAGTGAAGCTGAAGAGATGGCGGCGGCTATTGTAGGCACAAAGGAGAAAATTTCGTTGTGCCATATATGCCAGAATCTTACTGATTCGGATCCATGTAAAATATGCTCTTCTCCGAAGCGTGACAAGAGCATTATATGTGTAGTGGAAAGTCCCGAGGATGTGAGCGCTATTGAGAATACAAATGAATATCATGGTCTTTATCATGTTCTTCATGGTGAGCTGTCTCCGGTTGATGGAGTAGGACCGGAGGATCTAAAAATAAATGAGCTTTTGGTGCGGCTTGCGGATAATACTGTTAAGGAGGTAATTCTTGCTACTAATCCAACGGTAAACGGAACCGCAACATCGGTTTATATTTCAAAGCTTTTATCAAGTTTTGACGTTAAGGTGACGCGTATAGCATACGGCGTACCTGTAGGCGGCGACCTCGAATATACCGATAAGGTAACACTTATAAAGGCTTTAGAGGGACGCAGAGCAATTTAGTGCATTAAGCATATGACGAAACCACAGAAAGGAAAATGAAAAAAATGGAAGGAAATGTATATGACGTGCTTGTCGAAAGAGGGCTTCTTGCTCAGACGACACACGCGGAGGAAATAAGAGAGCTGCTGGGTAAGGAAAAGGTTACCTTTTATATAGGCTTTGACCCTACGGCTGATTCTCTTCATGTAGGTCATTTCTTGCAGATGGTGGTAATGCGCCATATGCAGATGTATGGACACAGACCGATAGCTCTTGTGGGCGGAGGAACCGGACATATCGGTGATCCGTCGGGAAGAACGGATATGCGTCAGATGATGACCGATGAGGTTATAAATCATAACTGTGAATGCTTTAAAAAGCAGCTTTCAAAGGTTATTGACTTTTCTGACGGAAAGGCCCTTATGGTAAATAACGCTGATTGGCTGCTTAATCTTAATTATATAGAGTTTTTACGCGACATCGGAGCGCATTTTTCTGTAAACAAAATGCTTACGGCTGAGTGCTTTAAGCAGAGACTGGAGAAGGGGCTCTCATTCTTGGAGTTTAACTATATGCTCATGCAGGCATATGATTTCCTTATGCTCTCAAGAGAGTATAATTGTAAGATAGAGCTTGGAGGAGATGACCAGTGGTCTAATATTCTTGCTGGTCTTGAGCTTTGCCGCAAGAAGGATCAGAAGCAGGTTTACGGCATGACATTTACGCTTCTTACAAACAGCGAAGGCAAGAAAATGGGTAAGACACAGAGCGGTGCCGTATGGCTGGATCCGGAAAAAACATCTCCGTATGATTTCTATCAATATTGGGTAAATGTTCAGGACGCTGATGTTATAAAGTGCCTGAAGCTTCTTACTTTTGTTCCTATGGATCAGATAAGAGAAATGGAGAAATGGGAAGGACAGCAGCTTAACGAAGCAAAGCGTATTCTTGCATATGAGGTTACAAAGATGGTTCATGGCGAAGCAGAGGCACAAAAGGCTAAAGCGACGGCAGAGGCAGTATTTGGAAAGGGTGCAATAAGCGAGGATATGCCGACTACAAATATTCCGGACGCCGTAGGTATGGGCGTGCTTGATATGCTTGTAGCAACCGGACTTTTGAAGTCAAAGGGTGAGGCAAGACGTCTTGTTCAGCAAAACGGTCTTTCAATTAATGATGAAAAGTACACTGATGTAAACGGCGTTGTTACAGAGGATATGTTTGTTGATGGTTCGCTTATAATAAAAAAAGGAAAGAAAACATTCCACAGAGTAACAAAATAAATTATGAGTATAAATGTAAAGCAAAGTATAAAATGTCCTAAATGCTCTCAGATGAGCGATATAACGGTATGGACCTCAATTACGGTAAAAGACAGTCCTGATTTGAAAGCAGATCTGCTTAAAGGAAAAATAAATATTTTTCGCTGTCCTTCGTGCTCGCATATGGGGCTTATGCCTTCCCCGATGCTTTATCATGATGAGGATAAGAGGTTAATGATTTCGTTTTCTCCATGCAGTGATCCGGTTCTTAAGGAGCAGCTTTTTGAAAATATCGAAAGATCATCAAAGGAATCGGGAGAGCTTGAAAAGCTTGAAGGGTATAATCTGCGCTTTGTTACCGATTATAATGAGCTTTTGGAAAAAATACTTATATTTGATAACGGCTTGAATGATAAGCCGATTGAGGTTTTAAAGCTGATGATTCTGATGCAGGATGTGGAAAAATCAGATCAGCGTTCCTGCCGTTTCGGAAAG
Source organism: uncultured bacterium (assembly GCA_905215805.1). Classification (GTDB taxonomy): domain Bacteria; phylum Bacillota; class Clostridia; order UBA1381; family UBA1381; genus UMGS1958. The sequence continues at coordinate 125,894 of CAJMRL010000002.1, forward strand.
CTTGATAACGATGTGCTGGAGTTTATGATAACGGATTCCATAGAAAATCAGATTTACACATCAAATGTTCCCAAGTCCTCGTATGATTCGGTATGGCAGAGCTTGAGAGAATCGGGATGCAAGCCCTACAGTTTTTCGTGGGAAAGAGTTGACAGCTCATATGCAACCCGGTTGTTAAAGGGTTTTAATAATTGATTTTATGTCACCGAAAAAAATTCGTCAAAATACACGAAATTTTTTCGGTGATATTTTTATTTTTCTTGTCGCATAGTATTGACAAAAGGCTTTCAAAATGTTAAAATAATATAAATGAATTAAGGAGATGCGGAAACAATGACAGATATGATGGGCAATAATTTCATATTCGCGGGCAACAGCTTTCCTGTTTCCCTTTGTTTTCGTTTTTTTATAAGAGACTATGATTTATAATCATTGTCTTTTTTTTTGAGAAAATGACGTTTGAGAACGTCTTCGGAAAGGAGTCTATATAAAATGAAAGCACAGCTTATCCTTGAAAACGGCACGCGTTTTACGGGTGAAATGTTTGGCGATTGTAAGAATATAGTCGGTGAAATAGTATTTACAACAAATATGACAGGCTATCAGGAAACATTGACGGACCCGTCGTACTGCGGACAAATTGTTGTTATGACATTTCCGCTGATAGGAAATTATGGTATAAATCTTGATGATGGTGAAGCGGAGCATACAAATCTTAAGGGGTTTGTTGTAAGAGAAAAATGTGAATTCCCGTCAAACTTCAGAAATGAAATGAATCTTGATGATTATTTAAAAGATGAGGGCGTTGTTGGTTTTGAGGGAATAGACACAAGAGCGCTGACAAGAATTATTCGTGATTACGGATGTATGAAAGCTGTAATTATGCAGGGAGAACCTTCGGATGAGGAGGTAAAAGCACTTATGGACACTCTTGACAACTCGGATGTTATCATGCAGTGTACAACAAAGGAGAAATATATTCTCAATCAAGGAGGAAAGCCTAAGGTTGCGTTTATAGATATGGGAGCAAAGTCGGGCATACTTCGTGATCTAAAGGAAAGAGGCTGCGAGATAACAGTGTTCCCGGCAAACGTCAGCGCTGAGGAAATAGAGGGATATAATCCGGATTTGGTATTCCTTTCGAACGGACCCGGAGACCCGCTTGATGCGCCCGGAACGGTTGATACAGTAAAGGCGCTTATCGGCAAATTCCCTATATGCGGAATATGTATGGGACATCAAATTATAGGCTTGGCTTTGGGATGCAAGACTTCAAAGCTTAAATTCGGTCATCATGGCGGAAATCATCCGGTAAAGGATATGATTACCGGAACATGCTATATCACATCACAGAATCATAATTATATAGTATCTGATCTTCCGGAGGATGTTGAGGATATGTTTGTAAATGTTAATGACGGTACATGCGAGGGTATTATGCATAAAAAGCTGCCTATAATGAGTGTGCAGTTCCATCCGGAAGCTTCGCCGGGACCGCTTGACTCGGGTTGGATATTTGACAGATTTTTGGCAATAGTAAAGTAAAAGGGGGAGAGACAGATGCCTTTAGATAAATCCATAAAAAAAGTATTGGTAATAGGTTCGGGACCTATTGTAATAGGACAAGCGGCTGAATTTGATTATTCGGGAACACAGGCATGCCGCGCGATCAAAGAGGAAGGCATAGATGTAGTGCTGGTTAACTCAAACCCTGCTACAATTATGACTGACCGCGGAATGGCAGACCAGACATATATTGAGCCGCTTAATGCTGAATATATTGAAAGAATCATAGAAAGAGAGCGTCCTGACTCGGTAATAGCCGGAATGGGCGGACAGACAGGACTGAATCTTTGCTGTGAGCTTTACGATAAGGGAATATTCCAGAAGTACGGCGTAAGAGTAATAGGAACTTCGATAGAGTCAATAAAAGAAGGCGAAGACAGAGATTCGTTTAAGCGCCTTATGGAAAGAACGAATCAGCCTGTAGCACCTTCTGAAATTGTAACAGACCTCGAGTCCGGATTGGCATGGGCAAAGCAAATCGGATATCCTGTTATTGTTCGTCCGGCATATACACTCGGAGGAACAGGCGGCGGTATAGCTGAGAATCCAGAGCAGCTTGAACAGATACTTTCACAGGGACTTCACCTTTCGAGAGTGGGACAGGTTCTGCTTGAAAAGTCCATAAAGGGCTGGAAGGAAATCGAATTTGAGGTTATGCGCGACGGTGCGGGCAATTGTATAACGATCTGTCCTATGGAGAATGTTGACCCTGTCGGAGTTCATACAGGCGACTCTATAGTTGTAGCTCCGACGCTCACACTTGCGGATAAAGAATTCCAGATGCTTAGAAAAGCGGCTATCGATATAATTAATTCGATAGAAATAAAGGGCGGATGTAATGTACAGTTTGCACTTGATCCGGTAAGCTTTGATTATGCGGTTATAGAGATCAACCCAAGAGTATCACGTTCGTCTGCTCTTGCTTCAAAGGCTACCGGTTATCCGATAGCTAAGATAGCGGCAAAGATAGCGTTAGGATATAATCTTGATGAGATAAAGAATGCGGTTACAGGCAAGACATATGCTTGCTTTGAGCCGACTATTGACTACGTTGTGACAAAAATACCGAAATGGCCGTTTGATAAATTCTTTGGCGCAAGAAGAAAGCTTGGCACAAAAATGATGGCTACCGGAGAGGTTATGGCTATAGGAAACAGCTTTGAGGCATCGCTTCTTAAGGGTGTGAGATCGCTTGAAATAAAGCAGTATACGCTTGAAAGGGAATCATCAAAGAATCGTACTACAAAGGAATTGAGACAGAGAGTACAGGTTCCGGATGATGAAAGACTTTTTGACCTTGCGGAGCTTATCAGACGTAATTATAATATGAATCATCTTGCAGAGATTACGGGAATGATCCCGTTCTTCCTGAAGAAGATCAAAAATATCGTTGACGCAGAAGAGGCTTTAAAGACTTATAAGCTTGAGGACTTAGACTATGATACAATGAAGTTCTATAAGAAGATGGGCTTCTCGGATAAAGGTATGGCTGAGCTTTTGGGCTGTGAGTTTATGGATGTTTATAAGCGCCGTGTGGAGCTTGGAATAACTCCTGTGTACAAGCTTGTTGATACATGTGCGGGAGAATTTGAAGCTGTATCGCCTTATTATTACTCGACCTATGATGAAGTAAGCGAATCTACTCCGTCAAATAACAAGAAAGTCATAGTTATAGGCTCCGGTCCGATAAGAATTGGACAGGGTATAGAATTTGATTATTGTTCGGTACATTGTGTACAGGCGCTGGAGAGAGCAGGAGTTGAAACAATAATAATAAATAATAACCCTGAAACAGTTTCAACTGACTTTGATACCTCGGACAAGCTGTATTTCGAACCGCTTACGGAAGAAGACGTATACAATATAATTACTCTTGAGAAGCCTGATGGAGTAGTGCTTCAGTTCGGCGGACAAACAGCAATCAAGCTTGCTAACTTCCTTGCTGATATGAATGTTCCGGTATTGGGAACACAGCCTAAGTATATTGACGAGGCAGAGGATAGAGAAAAATTTGATGAAATGCTCGAAAAGCTTGATATAAAGCGTCCTAAGGGCAAGGCCGTATGGAGTGTTGAAGAGGGTATTGAAGAGGCTAATAAGCTTGAGTATCCTTTGCTTGTACGTCCATCATATGTCCTTGGCGGTCAGGGTATGGAAATCACGAGAAACGAAGCGGATCTCGTAAGATACCTTGAGGATGCGTTCCATAAGGATAAGGAAAATCCGGTTCTTATTGACCGTTATCTGGGCGGCAGAGAAATTGAGGTAGACGCTATATGCGACGGAACGGATGTGCTTATCCCGGGTATTATGGAGCATCTCGAAAGAGCCGGCATACACAGCGGAGACTCAATATCGATTTATCCTCCGCAGCATATTCCGGAGCATATAATTGAAAAGATAAAGGATGTCACCTATAGAATAGCAATAGAGCTGAAGGTTATAGGAATGATCAATATTCAGTTTATAGAGTTTAAGAATGAGCTTTATATAATTGAGGTCAATCCGCGTTCATCAAGAACTGTTCCGTATATAACAAAGGTAACAAATGTACCGGTCATAGATATAGCTACGAAGATCATGCTTGGTCATAGCCTTAAGGAGCAGGGTTATTCAACAGGCATCGCGCCAATTACAAATACCGTTGCCATAAAGGTTCCGGTATTCTCTACAGAAAAGCTTCCGCAGGTTGAGGTTATGTTAGGACCGGAGATGCGTTCTACAGGAGAGGTTTTGGGCGTAGGAAAGAGCTTTACCGAGGCTATGTATAAGGGCTTTGTTGCAGCCGGAACAACAATTCCTAAGGCAGGCTCTACAATACTTGCCACTATAAGGGACTTGGATAAGGAAGATTTTCTGCCTATGGCTAAGCGCATGCACAATTGCGGCTGCAAATTTATCGCAACGGCAGGAACCGCCGCTATGCTTAAGGAGAACGGTATCGACTGTACTCCTGTAAAGAAGATTGCAGAGGGTGTTCCGAATATCCTTGATATAATCAGAAGCGGAATTATCGACCTTATAGTTGATATTCCGGTAAAAGGCAATGATGTAAATTCGGATGGATTTAAAATCAGACGTGTTGCAATAGAAAGTGACATTTCTCTTATGACAAGTCTTGATACGGTCGGCGCAATGGTCGATGTTATGGAAGCGGACTATAATGCAGAAAGCGTGAATATAATATCATTATCAGACATTCACTGAAAAACATAAGGTAAATAAACGGATATCAGATACTGAAACAGGTATCTGATATCTTTGTCTTACGGAGGATTTAGAAATGGGATTTATAGAATTATTTCTTATAGCGGTCAGCTTAGCCATGGACGCTTTTGCGGTATCGGTCTGTAAAGGGCTTGCGATGAAGCGTATGTCATGGAAAAAGGCGGTTATTATAGGAGTATGGTTTGGTGCGTTTCAGGGTATCATGCCGGCTATAGGATATTTTCTCGGCTTTAGCTTTCAGAAATATATTACATCTATAGATCATTGGATCGCTTTTGTTTTGCTTTCTGTAATAGGCGGCGGAATGATAAAAGAGGCGCTTTCAAATGATGAGGAGAGCGCTGATGATTCAATAGGAATAAGGACGATGTTCCTGCTTGCCGTTGCAACAAGCATAGACGCTCTGGCAGTTGGAATAACATTTGCTTTTTTGCAGGTAAATCTGCTGCTTTCCGTCTGTCTTATAGCGGTAATTACATTTATTATTTCGACAGCCGGAGTGAAAATAGGAAATGTTTTCGGAATGAAATACAAATCCAAAGCCGAGCTTGCGGGAGGAATTATTCTTATACTTATAGGCTTAAAGATACTGCTTGAGCATTTGGGTGTGCTTACATTTTGATATATTGGATTAGAGGCGGAACCTATTGGTTTTGCCTTGTTTTTTGTATAAAATACATAAAAATATTTGTGATTGACTACCTGTATAAAGTATGATATAATAAACACAGTCAAGGAAATAAACCCGCAGAGCGGCTTTATTACAGATGTGTTTATTGTATCAGTGTGAAGCAATGCTAAACGCATTGCACGTATGATATAATGAATTGAGATTAAAATTATGGAGGCGGTCAGGTGGATGGAGTAAAGAATTATAAATGTCCAAGCTGCGGAGCACCTTTGATTTTTGATGGCAAAAGTCAGAATCTTCATTGCGAATCCTGCGGAAATAATTTTTCTGTTGAAACAATGGAGCAGCTTGACGGAGCGGAAAGCGAAGCTTCAAAGCAGTCAAAGTATGATTGGGAGAGTTATGAGCCGAGGAGCTTTAACGGTGATGAAAATGTGGATTTTTCTTCATATTCCTGCCCGTCCTGCGGAGCTGAAATAGTTGGTGATGACACTATGGGTGCAACGGTATGCCCGTACTGCGGAAATGCAACAATAATAAAGGGGCAGTTTGAGGGAACAATGCGTCCGGATTATCTTATACCGTTTAGGATCGATAAGAAAAGCGCCGTAAAGCTTTTTGAGGAAGCCTGCAAAAAAGCGCCGTTTCTGCCCGATGAATTTAAGGATAAGAAAAAGATAGAGGAAATGTCGGGGCTTTATGTACCGTTTTGGATGTTCGACTGTGATTGCAGCGCAAGTGTTACATATGACGCGAAAATTATAAGGACATGGAGCGACAGTAATTATAATTATACGAGAACGGATTTTTACAGGCTGTTGAGATCAGGCGATATAGATTTTGCAAATATTCCGGTTGATGCCTCTCAAAAAGCAGAGGATAATTTTATGGATGCGGTTGAACCGTTTGATTATAATGATGCGGTGGAATTTAACTCTGCGTATTTGTCGGGATATTTTGCGGATAAGTATGATGTAAGCGCTGATGACTGCATAGAAAGAGCAAACAGGCGGATAAAAAGAAGTGTGGAGCAGGCATTTGAAAGAACGGTCGGCGGATATGTAAATGTAGTTCCGGTATCTTCAAGTATAAGATCATCAAACGGTAAAATACGATATTCATTGCTGCCGGTATGGATGCTTAATATAAAATATGAAGGTCAGATGTATAAATATGCAATAAACGGGCAGACGGGGAAGGTTGTGGGCGATTATCCGGTATGCAAGCGAAAGCGCAGAAAATATTTCATAACCCGATATATCATATCGCTGATTATTGCGGCAATCGTATATTATATATTTTGGGGGAGATTATTATGAAAAATAAGCCTGCATTATTTACGGCTGTGTTTATAATGAGTATTATATTGCTTCAATTGATAAATGTATTTGCTGATATGCCGGCGGTGGTAGATGAGGCCGGATATTTAAACGCCGAAGAGAATAAGGAAATAACTGAAAGACTGGATAATATACGTTATCAGTATAATATTGACGTGGCGATTGTGATAGAAGACAGAATGAGCGGCAGTACTGCTCAGGAAACTTCGGATGATATTTATGATTACAGGGGCTATGGATTAGGCAGCGGTTCGGACGGAATGCTGCTTTATGTAAGCAAGACACCAAGAAAATATCATTTTACTACATATGGCAGAGGAATGGATGTGTTTAATGACGACGCCTTAAAATATATTGAAAGCAATGTTGTGCCTTATATGAGTAACAATGACTATTACGGAGCATTTACAGAGTATGCCGACACAGCGGAAGAAGTGCTTAAAATGGCGTCTGAGGGAAAAACGTTCAGGAGAAAATCATTGGAGGACTTGCTTATATTTGCGGCTGTTATAATTGCGGCTCCGCTTGCTGTTGCTAGCTTTATGACGCATAATAAAGATAAAGCAATGAATACAGCACGTACGAAGCTTGAAGCTGATAATTATATCAAAAACGGAAGTATGAAGCTCGTTGGTTCGCGTGATATATATCTTCACAGTGTTCAAACCAGAACGCCGAAGCCTAAAAATAACAGCAGTACAACGCATGTTTCCTCGAGCGGCAGAGTTCATGGAGGAAGAGGCGGAAGCTATTAGGATATATTAACAAGCTTGTAAGGAAAGGAAATGACGAAATGGGACTTTTAAAAGCCGGGATAGGGGCACTCAGCGGAGTGCTGGCAGATCAATGGAGAGATTATTTTTACTGCGAAGCAATGGATGCAGACACGCTTGTATCTAAGGGTGAAAAGCGTGCGGGGAAACGAAGCTCTAATAAAAAGGGCAGTGAAAATATTATTACAGACGGCTCAATAGTGGCGGTCAATGAAGGACAGTGCATGATAATAGTTGATCAGGGAAGAGTTGCAGAAGTATGCGCAGAACCCGGGGAGTTTGTTTATGACAGCGGTTCAGAGCCGAGCATATTCTATGGTGATCTGGGACAAAAGGTGAGGGAAAGCTTTTTGGCTATAGAAGAACGTTTTGCTTTTGGAGGAGAGCCGCCAAAGGATCAGAGAGTATATTTCTTTAATACGAAGGAGATAATTGGAAATAAATATGGGACTCCAAGTCCTGTACCTTTTAGAGTAGTGGATAGTAATATCGGACTTGATATGGATATTTCAATAAGGTGTCACGGAGAATATTCATATAAAATTACAGACCCGATTTTATTCTATACAAACGTATGCGGTAATATAGACGGTAATTATTACAGAAACGAAATAGACAGTCAGCTTAAATCGGAGCTTATGACAGCTCTTCAGCCGGCGTTTGCAAAAATATCGGGTATGGGTATACGTTACAGTTCCTTGCCGGGGCATACAATGGAGCTTGCAGATGCGCTCAATGATGTACTCTCATCAAAATGGCGCGATTTAAGAGGGATTGAAATCATATCTTTCGGCGTGTCATCGGTAAAGGCTTCAGAGGAAGATGAAGCAATGATCAAGGAGCTGCAAAGGAATGCTGCTCTGAGAAATCCAAATATGGCGGCGGCTCATATGGTTGGCGCACAGGCGGATGCAATGAAATCAGCCGCAAATAATCCCAACGGCGCTATGATGGGATTTATGGGGATGAATATGGCACAGGGAATGGGCGGCAGCAGTGCGGCAGATTTGTTTGCGATGGGACAGAGGCAGCCGTCACAGCCGAAAAATCAGGATTCAGCAAATTATAATAGCTGGAAGTGTGAATGCGGAGCGGATAATTCCGGAAAGTTTTGTGTAGAGTGTGGAAAACCCAAGCCAATAAGAACAAGCGGAAACTGGAGGTGTGAATGCGGAGCGGATAATACAGGTAAATTCTGTTCGGAATGCGGAAAACCAAAGCCTGTAAGGGCGGTTTATAAATGTGATAAATGCGGATGGACACCTCAAGATCCGTATCATCCTCCGAAGTTCTGTCCTGAATGCGGAGATAGATTTGACAATAATGATATTCAGTAAAAACAGCACGGCTTGCCTGAATTTGCGGCAAGCCGTGTTATTAATTGATATTATTTTTTAAGACCTCAAAAAATTCATTTTTGGGAAGTCGGCATAAATTTGAATAATTTTGATAAATATATGCCCATACTTTATTCTTTTTTGTAAAAGACGGATAATTTTTTGTATCTATTTTTAAATATTCTCTGAACGCCTCTGACATATTAACGGTGTATTGCAGTATTTCGCTAATATTGAAAGCCTCATGAAAACTTTCCATATCATCGTCTTTAACTGAAAGCTTCATTTCATCCATATACATAAAAAGTACATCAGGCGCCATTTCAAGGCATAATCTGCTTTTCAAATTCATAAGCGTCCGATAGGTTTCAGAGCTTACAAATGAAGAAAACGCATTTTCAAGCGGCATGGAGCAGTATTTATTAAGATAATTTATAATATATGCCATTGTTATATTAGCCGTTACCTTAAGTTTTTTGGGCGTGAACTGCATATTAAACCTCCAATTCTCCGTAAACTATTCCACTATCGGCCTTTAGTAGTTTAACGTTTCTGTATTGTCCCTGTAAATCCTCACTCGATTTTACGTATACAGTTATATAATTAGGAGTTTTTCCTTCCCAGAATCCATCTTTAGCCGTTTGTTCAAACAGTACTTCCATAGTACGACCGAGAAAACCTTCATGAAATTTTTGCTCACTTTTTTTGGTAATGGCTATAATTTCGGCTGAACGTTTTTCTTTTATTTGGGGAGATACCTGATTGGGGCGCTTTGCAGCAGGAGTGCCGCGTCTTTGTGAATATTGGAAAATATGCGCACCGGAAAACTCTATTTCCTTTACAAACTGTACTGTTTGATTAAATTCTTCATCTGTTTCACCGGCAAAACCAACCATTATATCTGTAGTGATTGCAACGTCGGGAAAGGCTTTCCTCAGTCCGTCCACAACTTCTTTATATTGAGCAGTAGTATAATGACGGTTCATACGTCTAAGCGTTTCATCACAGCCGGATTGCAGGGAAATATGAAAATGAGGACAAAGCTTTGAGCATCCGCTTATTTTCCTCACAAATTCAGCATCAAGCGTCATAGGCTCTATTGATGATAATCTGATACGGCGAATACCATCTATTTTATCAATTTCTAAAAGCAGCTGTTCTAATGAAGTATTGCCTAAATCTTTTCCGTATGAAGCGACATGTATGCCAACAAGAATGATTTCTGTAAAGCCATTTTTTATCAGTGAGTGTATTTCATCAATAATTTCATGCTCTGGACGGCTTCTGACAGGGCCTCTGGCATAGGGAATGATACAATATGAGCAGAATTGACTGCATCCGTCCTGAATTTTTATAAAAGCGCGTGTACGGTCTGTATATTTTGTAATTTTCAAATCTTCAAATTCATGAGCATTCATAATATCAAGTACATCGTTATTTTTATCGCCTGAAGATAGTTCTTCAACGCGGCTTACAATGTCCTTTTTATCTTGATTGCCTATAACAAGATTTACTCCGTCTATTTTTAAAACTTCATCAGGCGCAGTTTGAGCATAGCAGCCTGTTACGGCGATTATAGCATTAGGGTTTGTTTTTTTTGCGCGTCGTATTATTTGACGGGATTTTCTATCGCTCATGTTAGTAACAGAACAGGTGTTTATAATATATACATCGGCTTTTTCAGTAAATGGGCAGAGCTCATATCCGTTAGCGGAAAAAAGTTCTTCCATTGCCTCGGTTTCATATTGATTAACCTTGCAGCCAAGCGTATAAAAAGCGGCTTTCTTCATCATAAAGCTCCTTTCGTTGTATTCGCTAATATCTTGTCGCAAAACTATTAATGATTAACTATTTTAACCAATAAACCAAATTATTAGTTAGCACTATTACATAAATTTTATATAAAAATCACAAATCCTCTTGACTAATAAGAGATTTTAATGTATTATATTATTGTAGTCCAATAGGGGTTTACAAATGTAGTAAAGAAAAAAGAGCACTTATATTTTAGTGCGGTTTATGTTAGGAGGCATTAAACATGAAAACATTTAACTTATTATTAGGATCAATTAACGATGTAAAGGATTTTGTTAACACAGTAAGTAAATATGATTTTGATGTAGATTTAACATCAGGCAGATATGTCGTAGACGCTAAATCGATTATGGGTATTTTCAGTCTTGACCTTTCACAGCCGATCAAGGTTGAAGTTCACAGCGATGACTGCGATGCATTTATGGAAGAAATAAAATCCTTTATCGTTGAATAAATTACATATTTTTGGGACTGTAAGATAACAGTCCCTTTTATTATGGTCTTTCAAGAGTAATATTTCCTATTTTTGCTCCTCTGAATTCGTCAAGTATCATATTTGCGGCGCGTTCCATGTCGATTTCGCCTCCGGAAATTATAAATCCACGCTTTTTTCCTATTTTCTCAAGTATCTCATAGCCTTCAAGTCCGTCAATGCTATCTAACTTATATCTGGCGCATAAAAGCTGAGGATACATATCTTTGAGTCTTGCACATAAGTCATAGGCAAGCAGCTCCGTATTCATTATTTCATCCTTTACAGCTCCTGTATAAGCTATTAACTTAGCACGTTCCTGATCTTCCATTTTTGTTGGCAGCATTCCCGGAATATCGAGCAGCTCAACGTCTCCGCGTATCCTTACCCATTGCTTTCCTTTGGTTACTCCGGCTTTATCTCCGGTTTTAGTGCTCGCTTTGCCTATAAGGCGGTTTATGAGACTGGACTTGCCTACATTTGGAATACCGGCCATCATTATTTTGAGTGTTCTTGTTCGTCCCTTTTCTTTGTCTCGGTCTATTCTGTCTTGAGTAAGGCGTCTGGCTTCAGAAAAGACTTTGTTTATTCCTGCTCCTGTAGTACAGCTTATCGGAATCACTCGTATACCGTTTTTTGCATAATAGCTCACCCACTCGTCCGTAGCAGAACTGTCAGCAAGGTCAGCCTTGTTAAGGACAAGAAGCCGCGGCTTGTTTTTTAATATGTCATCAAAATCCTTGTTGCGTCCTGAAAAAGGTATACGCGCATCGATGATTTCAACGACAACATCTATCAATTTCAAATTATCCTCAATCATACGGCGGGTCTTGGCCATATGTCCCGGATACCAGTGAATTACATTATCCATAATTTATCCTTTCATAATGAGCTGTAGTAAGCTGCAAATTTAAAGGGCGGTATTACTTGTTCGTGAACAGCGCCTTGGGATAGGAGATATTCACGAACAAATAATGACGCCCCACAAGTCAAATTATCTCGTTATTCCTATTGTATTAAGAGGCCATATTCTGATCTGGGATTTACCAAGTATCGCTTCGTAAGGAACTTGACCAAGCTCAGAGGAACGGCTGTCCTTAGAGCGGGGACGGTTGTCACCCATTACAAATACCATATCATCCTCAACTGTTATCGGGAAATGAACTGTTGGGTCAATAGATGAAGTAGTACCGTTGTAATAACTCTCTTCAAGCTGCTGTCCGTCAACATATACTTTTCCGTCATGAAGATCTACCGTCTGTCCGGGAAGAGCTATAACTCTCTTTACATAATATTTCTTTTTGAGATCATCCGGAAGAGAAAAGCTTTTGATGAATTTAGACATAGAAGAAAGCTCATCCTTGCCTTCCTGAGCGGCTAATGTATCAAAATATTCTTCACGGTTTTTATATGTGCTGTCAAGAATTATTATATCCCCCTGTTCGGGTTCATATCCTAATTTTGTTACTATAAGTCTATCGTTATTTTTAAGGGTAGGGAACATACTTGAACCGTCAACGCGAACTATATCAAAAACAAAGCCTTTTATAAGCATGGCAATTACAATAGCTATAACGATTGTATAAACCCATTCCCAAATTTCTCTAAGCATAGATTTGGATTTTGAAGAAGACTTTTCATTAGAACTTACTTCTTCATTGCTCGAATTATTTTCCGGCATATGGAATACTTCCTTTCCGTGTGATAAATATCAGTTGTATAAGTTTAAAAAAGGGGCGCAATGCCCCTTTTAACGCTGGGTTAAGGCAATCAGATCTTTTCCTTAACCTTTGCAGCTTTACCTACTCTGTCACGGAGATAGAACAATCTTGCACGGCGAACCTTACCCTTGCGCACAATTTCGATCTTTTCGATATTAGGCGAGTTAACTGGCCATGTCTTCTCTACTCCTACACCGTAAGAAATACGTCTTACCGTAAATGTTTTGGCGATTCCGCCGCCCTGAACCTTGATGATCGTACCTTCAAACATCTGAGTTCTTGTTCTTGAACCCTCAACGATCTTCTGGTAAACCTTTACAGTGTTACCTACAACCAATTCAGGCAAATCTGTTCTTATCTGGTCTTTTGTAATAGCGTTAATGATTTCTGCTGTATTCATCATTAAATCCTCCTTAAAATCTGAGATGTTCGTGCCGACCAAGGCAGAGGACCATCCGTAATCTTTAATAATATAACACAATTCAAAGGAAAATGCAAGCCTTTTTTCAAAGTTTTTTTGTAATATTTAATTTTTTTTCTGCGTAAGGATAGATAAGTAAAATTCAATATAAATATACAGGGAGAAAAGCCATGAAATTTTGTTCAATTGTCATAACAAAGCGAAAGCTGTCTTTGATAGCTTTGATCACTGGAGCGGCTGCGGTTCTGGGAGGAGCATTTATATGGATAAACAGTTCAAGGACAGTAAGTGTTTTTAACGAGGACGAGCAGATTTACGAAGATATATTGAAGGAAGGACTGCCTGATGCGGAAAGTGCAGATAAAAGTTTTTCTGATATATTAAAGGGAATATTGGGTTTTGACATTGAAAAGCCGGAAACTATAATAGGAGAATATTCACCTATTTTCGATACGGCGAAAAATGCAGAACAGCCGTCTGAGGAGCCGCAGACAAGTCCTGAATCAACACCGTCTGTGCCGGAGGAGAAAAAAGAAGAAATGACAGCAAAAGAGGAAAATACAGCCGGGGACATGCCGGAGCTGCCGAGCTATGAGCAGATATGCTCGTCGACAGGAATAGAGGTAAATAACGCTACAAATTACAGTGTAGATCCCGATGCGCTGTGTTCTGAGCCGCTGAGCTTTACGATTAATAAAGAGGAGCCGCAGATATTGATTGTCCATACGCATACTACCGAGTGCTATGACGGAGATAATATGTATGGTGAATCCGAGAGAAATACAGATGAAAGCAAGAATGTCATAGCAGTGGGAGAAGCTATGAAAGAGGTTTTTGAGAGTTATGGAATAAAATGTATACACGATAAAACAGTACATGATTATCCCACATATCAGGGCGCATATACAAGAGAGCTTTCAACGGTAGAGAAAAACTTAGCTCAATATCCGTCAATAAAAATGGTATTTGATGTGCATCGCGACGCCTATATATATCCTGACGGCTCCAAGCTTACGGTCACATGTGAGCAAAACGGAATATCTACCGCGAAGGTTATGATTGTATGCGGAACAGATGCGATGGGACTGGATAATCCTAACTGGAGGGAAAATTTTAAGCTTGCGGCAAAAATTCAGAATGCGGCGCAGATAATGTATCCCGATCTTATGCGTCCGATAAATCTGAGGCAGGAGAGATTTAATATGCACAAGACTACAGGAAGTCTGCTTTTTGAAATAGGCAGTAACGGAAATACGCTTGCGCAGGCGATAGAAGGCGGAAAGGATCTGGCATATGCTGTGTCCGCGGTGCTTATGGCTAATTGACTTTACGTGTATGGTGTGATATAATATGGATAAGATATTTAGATATTTACGGAGGAAATATAATGTTTGAAATAAATGGATGTACAAAGCAGCTTGGAATAATAGGATTTCCGGCAGATCACAGCTTTTCACCTAAAATGCATAATTTTATTTCTGAACAAATGGGAAATAACTATGTGTATACGGCATGGAATGTAAAACCGGAAATGCTCAAGGAAGCAATAGAAGGAGTACGCGCTTTGGGAATAAGCGGGATAAACGTAACTGCGCCGCATAAGGTAGAGGTAATGAAATACCTTGATGAAGTATCGGAGCAGGCAAGACTTCTGGGAGCGGTGAATACAGTTGTTAACCGCGATGGAAAGCTTTTTGGCTATAACACTGATTCCGAGGGCTTTTATACGGCTTTAAAAAGAGCGGATATACATATAGAGGGAAGCAGGATACTTATTTTAGGGGCAGGAGGAGTTGTAAAACCAACGCTCATGAGGATCATACAGGCAAATCCGAAAGAGGTCACTGTAGTAAACCGTACAAAGGAAAAGGCAGTGCGTCTTGCAGAAAGCATAAAGGAGCAAATGGGATTTGTTATCAATACAGAGATAGAGAGCTTTAATCTTGATATTGTTATAAATACTACTTCGGCGGGAATGGAGCCTCAGACAGATGCGCTTCCTATTGATATGATAGATGAAATTGAAAATCTTGATTTCATAAACGAGAATACCGCTGTAGTAGATATGATTTATAATCCTGACAAAACGCTTTTTCTTAAAGAAGCACAAAAAAGAGGAGCAAGAACTATTAACGGCTTGGGAATGCTGATACATCAGGGACTTATAGCATATGAGCTTTTTACCGATACTAAGCTTCCGGAAGATATGGCCGATGTTGTAAAGAAGGAGGTTTTCGGAAGATGAATATTGTTCTGACTGGATTTATGGCGTCGGGCAAGACGGAGGTTTCAAAGGCTGTTGCGTCCATGTCAAAGTATAAGCTCATAGACACTGATGATATGATAGTAGAAAAAGAAGGAATGAGCATAAACGAGATATTTGAGCGTCATGGAGAAGAATATTTTCGCAGAACAGAGCATGAATGTGTGTGCCGCGCAGCGGCTATGGATAACATGGTGATAGCGACAGGAGGCGGAGTAGTGCTTAATAAAAGTAATATAGATGCTTTAAGAAAAAATGGCATGATTTTTAATCTTGCTCCGGATTTTGAAGTTATAGAGGAACGGCTTGCGGGGGCCGCGGCGACAAGACCGCTTTTAAGAAAAGGCGGTCTTGAGGATGTACGCAGACGATTTAACGACAGACTGCCGTTTTATAAGGACTGCGATTACAGTGTTCATGTTATAAAAGGAAGAACTCCGCAATCATATGCAATGGAGATTCTTGCAGAGATGGAAAAGGCGCATGTATAAATAGCAGGGGTCAGAAAATCCAATACCATAGTCCGGCGACCATTGAAGCGAGTATGCCAAAAAGAATTACTGGTCCGGCTATGGTAAAGATTTTTGCGCCCACTCCAAGAACATATCCTTCGGTTTTTGCCTCAAGAGCCGGTGCAACGACTGAATTTGCAAAGCCGGTTATAGGTACGAGAGTACCGGCTCCCGCATGCTTTGCAATTTTTGGATAAATATCAAGCCCGGTAAGCAGCGCACTGATGAAAATAAGTGTAATAGAGACAGCGGCTGCACTGTCGTCCTCGGACAGCCCGAATTTTTTGTACAGGTTCATTAAAAACTGACCGATAAGGCATATAAATCCTCCGATAAAAAATGCTTTTAAGCAATCAATTGCGGTTGAGGATTTTGGAGTTTTGCTTTTTACATATTCATTGTATTCTTCGTTTGTCATTTCTCTTTTCATAAGGACAATCCTTTCATCTGTTTTCATTATTGTACAATGATTTAAATAAAATTATACGCAAATATGAACAAAAAATAAATTTTTAAAAAAATTCGATTATAAGGTTGAAATTTTCTTTGTTTGGATATATACTATTGTGATAGGAGGATACGGACGTGTTCGGTTATGTTACGGTATATAAGGATTTGATAAGTGAAGCGGATTATGATGTTTTTCGGTCGTATTACTGCGGTTTGTGCAGGGATATGGGAAAAAGATGCTCACAGGCTTCAAGATTTGGTCTTAGCTATGATATAACTTTTCTTGCTCTGGTTCTTTCGTCGGTATGCGGTACAGAATACGAGAAAAAATGCGAAAGATGTATGGCACATCCGTTTAGGAAAAATAATTATATTTATAATGATTTTGCTGTTGGGTATGCGGCAGATGCGGCTGTTATGCTTGATTACCTGAAGCTGCTGGATGATTGGCATGATGAGAAGAGTGTTAAAGCACTTTTTGGGATGCTGATTCTTAAAAGAGCGGTTAAAAAAGCATCATCAAGGCATGGGGAGCTTTACGAAGGGATACGCTGTCAGCTTGACCGTCTAAGCAGGCTGGAAGAAAAAAACAGTGAAAATATAGATGAAACGGCGGATTGCTTTGCAAAAATACTGGAGCTTTTATTTACGCCTGTGTTTATAGATGATGAAAACGAAAGACGCATTTTAGGCTGGATGGGATATAATATTGGCCGTTGGATATATATAATTGATGCGGTAAACGATATGAAGAAAGATTATGAATCAAAAAGCTATAATCCATTTAATATCGGCTTTGAAGGCGGAAATTATGATGAATATGCCAAGGACGTAAAAAACCGACAGGAGCTGGCGCTGACGTTTACGCTGGACAATGCGGCGTCTGCATTTGAACTTTTAAATGTAAGAAGGAACGAAACGCTGCTGCGAAGTATTATATATGATTGCCTTAAGGCAAGGCAGCAGCAAATTTTGATTGGAGAAAAAAATGAACCCATATGAAGTATTGGGAGTTAATCCCACAGATGATGAAGAAACGATAAAAAAGGCATACAGAGAGCTTGTAAAAAAGTATCATCCGGATAAGTATGTGAATAATCCGCTTGCAGACCTGGCTGCCGAAAAGATGAAAGAAATCAACAAAGCATATGATATGATAATAAATAAAAACACCGGTTCACAGCAAAGCGGTAGCAGAAGCTACAGCAGTACTAATACATCATATAGCCGTCAGCAAACATACACTAATGCCAGCTATGGCAATGTGCGCATGCTTATATCCATGAACCGTATAGCCGAAGCAAAGAAAATGCTTGAGAATCTTGAGCAGAACGCGGAATGGTATTATCTGAGCGGACTGATCAATATACGCTGCGGCTGGTATAATCAGGGTATAGATGATTTGAACCGTGCGGTGCAGATGGATCCGAATAATGTTGAATACAGACAGGCTGTAGAAAATATCAACAGGCGAAATACAGCATATAATACGTCCGGCGGAACCGGCATGTGCTTCAGTCCATGCACGTGTCCGTGTTTATGTATACCTTGCGTGTGCCCGGATCCGTGTTTATGCGGCGGCTGCTGAGTATATAAATAGTATTAGAAGGGGATAGTTTAATGGCGGAAAAGGAACAACATATAACTTCAATAGGCGGACAGGCAGTTATGGAAGGCGTAATGATGAGAGGCCCGTATAAAACGGTTGTAGCTGTCAGAAAGCCTGATGGAGAGATCGAGAAAAAAATTGATGATAACGGCACAAAAACGAGAAATAAATTTTTTAGACTCCCTATAGTGCGCGGATGTGTTAATTTTATCGACAGCCTTATAATAGGAATGAAGGCGTTGATGTTCAGTGCAGAATTTATGGACATAGAAGGCGATGAAGAGGAGGAAGAGAGCAAATTTGATAAATGGCTTGAGGATAAGCTCGGAGATAAGATAAAGGATGTAGTAATATATTTTGCTATATTTATATCTATAATTTTTAGTATAGGCGCATTTATGCTGCTGCCTGCATTCTTGACAAAGCTTGTTGAAGCAATTCCGGGGATACAGTCTATAACATCTGCGCATGCTTTTACAAGTATATTTGAAGGCATTTTAAGAATGGCAATATTCTTGGGGTATATGGCTCTTGTTGCGAATATGAAGGAAATAAAGCGTGTTTTTGAATATCACGGCGCGGAGCATAAGACGATAGCCTGCTATGAGGCGGGGGAAGAGCTTAATGTTGAAAACGTCAGAAAGCAAAAAAGATTTCATCCGAGATGCGGCACAAGCTTTTTACTGTTTGTTATGATTATAAGTATACTTCTTTTTGCACTGTTGCCCAGGTTTGACGGTTTCGGAGCTATATTGAGTACGCTTTTGAGATTGGGAACAAGACTGCTTTTGCTGCCTGTTGTAGCGGGGCTTTCATATGAGGTTATAAAATTGGCGGGAAGAAGCAAAAACAGATGTGTGGCGCTGCTTTCAAAGCCGGGGCTTTGGCTTCAGAAGCTGACCACAAGAGAACCTGATGATTCGCAGATCGAGGTCGCAATCGCATCTATGATCCCGTGTATTCCGGAAAATAAAGAGGATGACAGATGGTAATATGGGAGCTTGAAAAGGCTTTACGGGATATACTTAAAGAGAATGCGGCATTTGAAGCTAAAGAGATAATAATGTCTGTATGCGGAATGAGTACATCAGATTGGATTATAAACCGTAAAGCTGAGGTAAAAGAAGAGCATGTAAATAAAGCGTTGGAAATGGCTCACCGCCGTATAAGCGGCGAGCCTCTTCAATATATAATAGGAAAAGCCGGATTTATGGGCATGGATTTTGAAGTGAATAAAAACACGCTTATACCTCGTCAGGATACAGAAACGCTGATAGAAACACTCATAGATATGATAGGGGACAGGAAAGTAAGCATTCTTGATATAGGGACAGGAAGCGGCTGTATAGGTATAAGTCTTGGAAAATTTCTTAAAGACGCCCGGATAACAGTTCTTGATATAAGTCAGGAGGCATTGAACACAGCGCTGAGAAATGCAAACAGAAACGGTGTAAAGATTAAAGCTGTATGTATGGATATTCTTTCCGAGATCCCTGAAGGTAAGTATGATGTAATTGTGTCAAATCCGCCTTATATAGAAACGTCAATTATAAAAAGCTTGCAGACAGAGGTAAGGGACTATGAACCGTTAAGCGCATTGGACGGAGGAAGCGATGGACTTTTGTTTTACAGACGCATAACAGATATTGCGCCGCGGCTGCTTAATGAAAAAGGAATACTTGCCTATGAGGTAGGGTATGACCAAGGGAAAAAGGTCCATATGTTAATGGAAAAGGATTTTTATGACATAAGAATCATAAAGGATTACTGCGGGAATGACAGAGTAATTACAGGGAAGAAGACGGGCATTAATAATTTGTAAATAATAAGGATACTGCTTCAGTTATTTAGAATTGAAACAGTATCCTTTTACTATATACCATTTATCTTACCGGAGTATAATCAATATTGGAAACTTCATCTGTGGCTTCAAGCTTGAAAATAACGGGACGCAGACCATCATTGCAGCTGCAAATCGCAACTCCTGGCTTTCTTATCCAGTCACCGAAATAAAAAACATCTTTTCCGGCTCCGTGAGAAAGCGCGAATACATATTGATAAATTGCTTTCCATGCTTCATCGCAAAACCCGTCAGGCTTGGCGTAATCAGCGTAGAATACCTGACCTTCACGCAGCATCGGACAGGCGGTAAGTCCCTTTGCACCGTATTCCAGAGCCAGTTCTTTATCAAGTGTGGTTTTTAAAACAGTTATTTTAACTTTTTTCAATACTTTCAGTCCCTTCGTTTTATATTTATATTATTTTATAATATGTATACAAAAAATGCAATAAAAAAACGGGGGTATTTTTCTAATAAACAGACTCAAATTTTATCTTTAAACGCATAAATATGCTTTTAAAGCATCTATATTTATAATGTAAAAGCATTTGACAATTTAGGCTTGTTATAGTATAATTATTGTATAGAAAATTAAGGGAGGAGTATGGAAGTATGCTTGGAAATTTTATATATTCAAATCCGACAAAATTGTATTTCGGTGAGGATTCTTTGAATTATCTCAAAGATGAGCTTAAAAACTATGGCGATAAAGTAATGCTCGTTTATGGCGGCGGAAGTATAAAAAAGACGGGACTTTATGATGAAGTAGTTAAAATACTTAAGGATGCCGGAAAAACAATTATTGAGGATTGTGGAGTTATGCCGAATCCTACAGTTGAAAAGCTTAATGAAGGAGCAAAATTAGCAAGAGAGAATGGGGTTGATCTGATTCTTGCCGTAGGCGGAGGTTCGGTTATTGACTATTCGAAGGCTGTATCGGTATCTGCGTATTGTGATGATGATCCGTGGGAGAAATATTATCTGCGCTTTGAGGATGTAAGCTGCAAGATCATTCCTGTAGGAGCGGTGCTGACAATGGTCGGAACAGGAAGCGAAATGAACGGCGGAGCAGTTATTACAAATCATGAAACAAAGCTTAAGATCGGACACGTATTTGGGGATAACGTATTTCCTAAGTTTGCAATTTTAAATCCTAAGCTGACATATACATTGCCAAAATATCAAATGGTTGCAGGCTTCTTTGATATTATGAGCCATATATTGGAACAGTATTTCTCGGGAACAGATGATAATACTTCAGATTATGTAATGGAAGGTCTTTTGAGGTCGTTTATACACAGCGCTAAAATAGCGGTAAAAAATCCTGAGGATTATGAGGCTCGCAGCAATATAATGTGGATTGCGACATGGGCGCTCAATACATTTGTAGCAAAAGGCAAGACTACAGACTGGATGGTACACATGATAGGTCAATCGATAGGCGCTTATACCGATGCAACTCATGGAATGACGCTTTCGGCAGTTTCTCTTGCATATTATCGTTATATTATGAAAGACGGACTTGCAAAATTTGTAAGATATGCGGAAAATGTCTGGAATGTAAATCCTGAGGGCAAGACTGATGAAGAAATTGCAGAGGAAGGTCTTGTAGAGATGGGTAAATTTATGCAAGAAATAGGTGTTGCAATGAAGGCGTCCGAGGTTGGAGTTACCGAAGAAAATATACGCGGCATTGCCGAGCATACGCTGATAATGGACGGAGGATATAAGGTTCTTAATGCTGATGATATTGAAAAGATATTGAGAGAGAGTATGTAAATAGATAAGGCGGATCTTATCAATTGTTGATGAGATCCGTCTTTTTTAATTTATCTATAAATTAGGAATAATTTGCTTGAATATATATGTCTTTTATGCTATAATAGTTTAATGTGCCGTACAGAGAAAGCCTTGGGATATGAGGCAATATTACAATAGGAGGAAATGAAATGAGGCTTATAACAAGCAAAAGATTCTACAAAAACACTATTGCGATAGCTATTCCTATCGCTCTGCAAAATCTTATTACATACGGAACAAGCATGATGGACACGATAATGCTTGGACGAGCGGATGATACCGGAACGCTTTTGTCGGCGTCATCGCTTGCTAATCAGCCGTTTTTCCTGTTATCGCTCATTTGCTTTGGTTTATCCGGAGCATCCTTGGTGTTGAGTTCACAGTATTGGGGAAAGCGTGATCTAAAAGCGGTAAGACTTATTTATTCAATAATTTTAAAGGCTGCATTTACAATATCATTTCTGATGGCAGCGGTGGTATTGATTTTTCCTGAGTGGGTAATGGGTCTTTATTCGAACAATTCGGATATAATTGCGGCAGGAGCACAGTATTTAAGAATACTTGGATGGGCATATGTATTTTTTGGCGTTGAAAATACCATGCTTTGTTCAATAAGAAGTGTTGAGCTTGTCAAAATATCTGTTGTTGTAAATATGACTTCATTCTGTATGAATGTATTTTTAAATTGGGTTTTGATTTTTGGAAACCTCGGTGCACCGGCGCTTGGTATACAGGGCGCGGCAATAGCTACTCTTGTGGCGCGTTTATCTGAGTTTGTCATAACATTTGTATATTTGTTCTTTATTGATAAAAGGCTCAGATTCAGACCAAAGGATTTTCTGTTGTTTGATGCAACGATGGCAAAGGATTTATTTAAGCATGGATTGCCTGTTTTGCTTAATGAAATGTTTTGGTCACTTGGTATAACAATGCAGGCAGCTATTCTCGGACACATCTCATATTCAGCAGGAGATCCTGTTGCGGCAAATTCGATAGCAAGTATGATACAGCAGCTTTCAACCGTAGCTATTTTTGGCATATCTAATGCGGCAGGCGTTGTTATAGGAAAATCAATAGGCGAGAAAAGACTGGAAGACACAAAGCGTCAGGCAGATACATTTATTGCTATGGGAATAGTTGTGGGAGCAATAGCATGCGCGTTTATTCTGGTTATGAAAAATATTGTTGTTAGCTTTTATACTGTCCCGGATGAAACAAAAGAGCTTGCAAGGCAGCTTATAACGGTTATAGCATTTGTCACGTTCTTCTCATCTATGAGTTCTGTGGAGATTGTAGGAATATTAAGGGGAGGAGGAGATACACGTTTTTGCTTATGGGCGGAAATGCTGGCTCTTTGGGCGGCAGCGATACCGCTTGCATTCTGTGCATCTACATTTTTGCAATGGAGCGTACCGGTTGTGCTTATGTGTATGAAGATTGATGAGCCTATAAAGGTTATTGCATCACTTATACGAATATTAAAGGGTAAATGGATAAGAGAGCTTACTCGTGAAAATATAGCGTAATATAAAAGATCCCGCGTTAAAGGTATGCGGGATTTTTTCTTTTCACCTCTTGACAGTATGGGAAAATAGATGTAAAATATAATAGTATTAGTGTGTACGGATACAATGATTTAATCTTAGGAGTTGATGAAATGTTAATCACAAATGCACCGAAGGGAACAAAGGATCTGATTCCATCGGAAAGCTACAAGTGGCATTACCTTGAAAATCTGTTTGCGGAGGTCTGCCGTGAATTTAATTATAAAGAAACAAGAGTTCCGACATTTGAGCATACGGAGCTTTTTGAACGCGGAGTAGGAGATACAACAGATGTTGTTGAAAAGCAGATGTATACATTTAATGACAAAGCCGGAAGAAGCATTACACTTCGTCCCGAAGGAACTGCATCAGTAGCAAGAAGCTTTTTGCAGAACAATCTTTATGCAGAGCCTATGCCGGCAAAAATGTATTATAATATTCCCTGCTTCCGATACGAGCAGACGCAGCACGGACGTCTGAGGGAATTTCACCAATTTGGAATAGAAGTGTTCGGAGCGGCACAGCCTACAATAGATGCTGAGGTTATTTCTCTTGCGCTCACATTTCTTTCGAGAGCAGGATTAAAGGATTTAAGTGTTCATATTAACAGCATAGGCTGTAAAGAATGCCGTAAAAAATATAATGAGATATTGAGAGATTATTTCAGACCAAAATTTGAAGAGCTGTGCGGAACATGTCAAAGCCGTTTTGAAAGAAATCCATTGAGAATTCTTGACTGTAAATCGCCGGTATGTCAGGAGCTGGGCAAAGATGCTCCGAGACTGCTTGATTATATATGCGAGGATTGCCGCGAGCATTTTGAAAAATTCAAAGCGGCGTTGGACAGCATGGGAATTGATTATGAGATAGATGATGGAATAGTAAGAGGACTCGACTATTATTCAAAGACAGTGTTTGAGATCATAAGCGGCGGGATGACGGTTTGCGGCGGCGGACGCTATGACGGTCTTGTGGAGGAGCTTGGCGGTGACCCGACTCCGGCGGTAGGCTTTGGATTGGGCATAGAAAGACTTCTCATACGACTTGCTGAAACGGGCTTTGAGATACCAAAGGAAAAGCCGGTTGATATATATATAGCACCTTTGGGTGACAAGGCAGATGTTTTCGGAATGAAGTTGGCATATGAACTTCGTCTTGCCGGACTGTCAATAGATATTGATCATGTGGGACGAGGATTGAGAGCGCAGATGAAATATGCCAATAAAATGGGCTGCCGATATACGATGGTAATAGGTGATAATGAGGTTGAAGCCGGCAAAGCAAATCTGAAAAATATGGAAACAGGCGAGCAGACAGAGCTTGAATTCGATAAAATAGCACAATATATTACGGAGGAGAATAGATAATGGATACAATGAAAGGGCTTAAACGCACTAATTACTGCGGAGAAACGCAGGGAATAGGCAAAAGCGTTACAGTTGGCGGATATGTTCAGAAAATACGTGATTTAGGAAATCTTATATTTATAGATCTTCGTGACAGAACAGGTATAGTTCAGCTGGCATTCGATGATGGAACGGACAGAGAGATTTTTGAAAAGGCAAAGTCATGCAGAAGTGAGTTTGTGCTTATGGCAAAGGGCGTTGTTCGCGAGCGTGAGAGCAAAAATAACGAGATTGCAACAGGTAATATAGAGGTATATGTTGACGATTTGCGCATACTTGCAAAGGCACAGACCCCGCCGTTTGAAATTACTGACGACACTAAGGTAAATGAAGAGCTTAGATTAAAATACCGTTATCTTGATTTAAGACGTTCCGTATTGCAGAAAAATCTTATGATGAGAAGTCAGATTGCAAAATCAGCGCGCGACTACTTCTATGAAAATGGATTTATAGAAATTGAGACTCCGATGATGATAAAATCAACTCCGGAGGGCGCTCGAGATTATGTTGTGCCGTCGAGAATCCATCATGGAAGTTTTTATGCGCTTCCGCAGTCGCCGCAGATATATAAGCAGCTTCTTATGATTGCGGGCTATGACAGGTATATACAGCTTGCCCGCTGCTTCCGTGATGAGGATTTAAGAGCTGACAGACAGCCTGAATTTACGCAGATAGATATGGAGATGTCGTTTGTTGACGTTGAGGATATACTTGAAATAGCGGAAGGATTTATAAGCAGGCTTTTTAAGGATGTGCTTAACACAGATATACCAACTCCGCTGCCGAGAATGACATATAAGGAGGCGATGAACCGTTATGGTTCAGATAAGCCCGATACACGTTTCGGTATGGAAATTCAGGATATTACCGATGAGGTGCGTGACAGTGATTTTGTTGTGTTTAAGAGCGCTATAGAAAACGGCGGTTCTGTAAGAGCTATTGTTGCAAAGAACGCCGCAAAGACATATACCCGTAAGGAAATGGACAAGCTTGTTGAGTATACAAAGGGTATAGGAGCAAAAGGATTGGCTTATGTAAGATGGGCAGATGCAGAGCCTAACGCTACGTTTAAGAAGTTTTTTACTCCTGAGCAGATCATGGGGCTTATGAATAAGCTCGGCGCACAGCAGGGCGATGTGGTTATGATAGTTGCCGATAAGGATAGTGTTGTTCTTCCGACACTCGGCGCTTTGAGATTAAAGGTCGCAAAGACTCTCGATATTATTCCGGAGGGCTGGAATTTCTTATGGATTACGGAATTCCCGTTCTTTGAATATGACGAGGAAAGCGGAAAGTGGATAGCGATGCATCATCCGTTTACAATGCCGCAGGAAGAGTGTATACAGTATCTTGACAGCGATCCGGGCAAAGTTACGGCTAAGGCGTATGACCTTGTTCTTAACGGCACGGAGCTTTCTTCGGGCTCGATACGTATAAATGATTATGAGCTTCAGCAAAAGATGTTTGAATCGCTCGGTCTAAGTGACGAGGAGATCGAGGCTAAATTCGGATTCCTTGTTGAGGCGTATAAATACGGTGCAGCGCCGCACGGCGGAATGGGAATAGGACTTGACAGACTTGCGATGTTGATGTGTGGAGCTGACAGCTTAAGGGATGTAACAGCATTCCCGAAGGTACAGAATGCGAGTGAGCTTATGTCGGGCGCACCGGGACCGATAGATGATGTTCAGAAACAGGAGCTTGCCATTGCGGTCATTAAAAACGATAAATAGTATTTATGGAGGGAAATAAAATGAATTTATGGGGAGAGATAATGCCTTTTGAAAACAAAGAGTCTGATTTTGTTCCGCAGATCACAGAGTATCCGGCGTCATCAAAAGGTGCGATCGTAGTTTTTGCCGGAGGAGGATACGGACACAAGGCAGAGCATGAAGGCCCGGTAATCGGAGAATGGCTTCAGTCGATCGGGATGACGGCGTTTGTCGTAGATTACAGAGTAGCGCCGGAATATCATCATCCTGCGATAATATGCGATGGACAAAGAGCTGTCAGGTACGCACGTTCACGTGCTGCGGAGATGGGATTTGACAAGGATAAAATTGCGGTTATGGGATTTAGTGCAGGAGGCCATCTTGCTGGCTCGGTAAGTGTGCATTGGGATAAGAAATTTTATGACGAAACCGATGCTATAGATAAGGAAAGCCCCAGACCTGACGCATCTATTCTTTGTTATCCGGTCATAGATATGTATGAATACCGTCATGACGGTTCAAGATGGAATCTAATAGGCGAGCACCCTCTCGATGCTGACAAGAAGTTTATGTCTCTATATATGCACGTTACGAAGGACACACCGCAGGCGTTTATATGGCATACGGCGAGTGATCAGGCTGTTCCGATAGAAAATTCACTTTTGTATGCAGATGCTTTGGCAAAAGTACAGGTCCCGTTTGAAATGCACATATATCCTATAGGCAGACATGGGCTCGGATTGGCTCCGGAGGTTCCGCATGTGGCACAGTGGGCGAATTCACTTGAGAAGTGGCTTGAATTGATAGGATTTAAGGGATAATTATGAGACTTAGAGAAATAAAGGATAATGAAAATCTTTCGGATATTAAGAATTTGTATGTTGAAGCTTTTCCGGCGGCGGAAAGAAAACCCTTTGATATGATAATAAAAAAACGTGACGAGGGCTTTTGTGAAATACTTGCAATAGAAAACGATATCGGATTGTTTTGCGGCTTGGCTATAACGGTCAAGTATAAAGATATGGTATTGCTGGATTATTTTGCAGTATCGCCCGAGGCGCGGGGCGGAGGAATAGGTTCGGCAGTTTTGGGAATGCTTAAAGAGAGATATGCAGACAAATGCTTTTTCCTTGAGATTGAAACGGTGTTTGAGGATGCGCCTAATATAGAGCAGAGAATAAGAAGAAAAGATTTTTATTTAAGGAATGCTATGAAGCCGATGGATTTTATTGTGGATTTGATAGGTGTTCATATGGAAATATTGACATCCGGGTGCGATATAAGCTACGATGATTATTACTCGCTTTATGACGGAGTTTTCGGAAACGTTATTTCACAGAAGATACATTTTTTGAGAAGTATAGAAAATAAGGGACAATGATAGATATGGATTATAATGAAGCGATAGAATATATACACTCGATTCCAAAATTTCGTCGTCCCCTTGGAAATGCTCAGCTTGCAAAGCTTCTGGAATGTTTCGGGAATCCTCAGGATAAGCTCAAGATAATACATATAGCGGGAACAAACGGAAAAGGTTCAGCAGCGGCTATGCTTACCGAAATTCTCAAGGCTCAGGGATATAAAACTGGTATGTTTACATCGCCTTTTATTGAGGTGTTTAACGAGCGGATACAAATAAATGGCGTTCTCATATCAGATGAGGATATAGCTTTGTATACGCATACAGTAAAAAAAGTGATGGAGGAGCACGAGGCGTATGTCAGCGAATTTGCATTTGTTACTGCTATAGCATTTTTGTATTTTTATGATAAGCATTGCGATTATGTGGTTCTTGAAACCGGAATGGGAGGCAGGCTTGATGCTACGAATATAGTAAAACGGCCTTGCTTGTCGGTTCTTATGTCGATCGGACTTGATCATATGCAGTATCTTGGAGATACAATTGAAGAAATAACTAAAGAGAAATGCGGAATAATAAAACATGGGCGTCCGGTGGTCTCATATCCCAATGATAATGTTAGTCCGATCATTGAAGCGGTGGCGGCGGAAAATATGAGTGAGCTTGTATTTGCGGATAAAGCAGTTGAGTATGAGTCCGGGTTTTTGTATAAAGGAACGAAATATTCTCTTGGACTGAAGGGAGCATATCAGCCTCAAAATGCAGGGGTTGTTATAGAATGTGTGAATATGCTAAAAAAATACGGAGTCGAAATTTCTGATGATTCGGTTACAAGGGGATTGTCCGAGGTCAAATGGCCTGTCAGATTTGAATTTGTGCGTGATAATGTTGTGATAGACGGAGGGCACAATATAGACGGAATATGTGCTTTAAAAAAGTCGCTGCAAAAAGACGGACGAAGAATCATTTTGGTTATGGCTATGATGGAAGATAAAAACTTTTCGGAATGCGTAAAGGAAATCTCACAGATTGCGGATAAACTCTACGCATCGCAGCTTGATATGCCAAGATGCGCCGGAGCTGACGCTATAGCGGCAGCAGCTCAATGCAGATGTGAGATAAAAAGCAGCCCGGAAGAGGCATTAAAAAGCGCCGTTCGGTATGCCGGTGATGATGGACTGGTATGTGTGTGCGGTTCGCTGTATCTTGCGGGAGAAATCAGGAAAAAATTTAGCTGATTTTTTTCAAAAAGTACTTGAAAAATATTTGTAAATGTGTTATACTAATTATCGGTGTGTTTAGCACATACATTTTCAGTAAGGAGGGATTGGTAGTGAAAAAAGGAATTCATCCTGATTATAAACAGACTACCATTACTTGTGCTTGCGGCAACGTAATTGAGACAGGTTCAACCAAGGAAAATATCCAGGTCGAAATTTGCTCAGCATGCCATCCGTTCTTTACGGGTAAGCAGAAGCTTGTTGACACAGGCGGAAGAGTTGAAAAGTTCAACAGACGTTTCAACAGAACAACAAAGACAAAATAATCTCTTTTTGTTCATTATTAAAAATCATTTTAAAGCATTTAAGGTTAAACCCGTGTCTTGGATGACCGAATCACCAACGGCGTCCCGGCAATGTGGGGATCATTCATTATAGGAGGTGAAATCATGACAAAAGAACGTAAGCAGGAATTAATCGCGCAGTTCGCTACACACGAGGGCGATACAGGTTCGCCGGAGGTACAGGTGGCATTGCTCACAGAGAGAATTAACCACCTCAATAACGAGCATCTTAATGTGCACAAGAAGGACCATCACTCAAGAAGAGGTCTTCTCATGATGGTAGGTAAGAGAAGAGGTCTTCTCAATTATCTTAAAGAACAGGATATTGAGAGATATCGTGCGCTTGTTGCAAAGCTCGGTTTGAGAAAATAATTATAGATTACAGCGGGCAAACGGGAATATTCCGTTTGCCTGTATTTGTAACGGAAAATATAGGGTTTAGCAAATAAGCAGAGTGTAAAAGATTGTTTTTATGCTGTGTTTATCTGCTAAAGCATATTTTCCGTTCACTAACATGAAGAAAGGAAATAAAGTATGTTTAGGACATTTGAAACGACTCTTGCCGGACGTAAGCTGGTTGTTGAAACAGGAAAAATGGCACAGCTTGCAAACGGTCACTGCGTTGTACGCTATGGAGATACAGTTGTAATGGTAAATGTTACAGCTTCAAGAACACCAAGGGAAGGTGTGGATTTTTTCCCGCTTTCAGTTGATTATGAAGAAAAAATGTATTCTGTAGGCAAAATTCCCGGCAGCTATACAAAGAGAGAAGGAAAGCCTTCTGAGAAAGCTATTCTCACAAGCCGCGTTATAGACAGACCGATTCGTCCGCTTTTTCCGGCTGATTTAAGAAATGATGTTTCGGTTGTTGCGACCGTTCTTTCTGTAGAGCATGATAATGCTCCCGAGATATGTGCGCTTATCGGTACATCTATAGCTCTTTCGATTTCAGACATTCCGTGGAATGGTCCGATTGGAGCCGTATGGCTGGGTCTTGTTGACGGAGAATATGTTATAAATCCGACTGTAGCACAGCAGGAAAAGAGTGATATGCACGTTACTGTCGCAGGCACAAAGCAGAAGATCGTTATGATCGAAGCCGGCGCTAACGAGGTAGAAGAAAGCATTATGCTCGAGGGTCTTAAATACGCTCACGGAATAATAAAAGATATATGCGATTTTATTAGCGGTATACAGGCAGAGATCGGAAAGGAAAAGATGACGTATGAAGCGCATGATATTGACCATGCACTTTACGACGATATAAAAGCCGCTGAGTATGAGAATATTCAGTATGCTCTTGATACTGATGATAAGAACATCCGTGATGAGAGGATGGGTGTGATAGAAGATAGGATTATAGAGAATTTCTCTGAGAAATATCCTGAAAGCATTGAAACACTCGGTGAAATTCTTTATAAGATGCAGAAGGAAATCGTGCGCGCATGGCTTTATGAAGGCAGACGTGTTGACGGAAGAGGCCTTAACGATATAAGACCGCTTTCGGCAGAGGTTGATCTTCTTCCGAGAGTACATGGATCTGGCTTGTTTACAAGAGGACAAACACAGGTGCTTACAATTGCAACTCTTGCTCCTCTTTCAGAGGTACAGCGTCTTGATGGTATAGATCTTCAGACAGAAAAGAGATATATGCATCAATATAATTTCCCGTCA
Source organism: uncultured bacterium (assembly GCA_905215805.1). GTDB lineage: Bacteria > Bacillota > Clostridia > UBA1381 > UBA1381 > UMGS1958. Next base: position 156,935 of record CAJMRL010000002.1, read on the forward strand.
TATTCTGTAGGAGAAACAAAGCCTTCAAGAGGTCCCGGCAGACGTGAGATTGGTCATGGCGCTCTTGCGGAGCGTTCGCTTGTTCCGGTGCTGCCGTCGGCTGAGGAATTCCCGTATGCTATTCGCTGCGTATCAGAGGTTTTGTCGTCAAACGGTTCAACCTCTCAAGGCTCTGTATGCGGTTCTACGCTTGCGCTTATGGCGGCCGGTGTTCCGATCAAGGCTCCTGTAGCCGGTATTTCCTGCGGTCTTATAACTACTGATGAAGGCTTTACAACTATGGTAGATATTCAGGGACTTGAGGATTTTTACGGTGAGATGGACTTTAAGGTTGCCGGAACTAAGAAGGGAATAACTTCTATTCAGGTTGATATAAAAAATGACGGTTTGCCATATGATGTTATTGAAGAAGCTCTTACAAAAACAAGGGATGCCAGATATCATATTATAGACGATGTTCTTTTAAAGGCTATTCCTGAGGTAAGAAGTGAGCTTTCAAAATATGCTCCAAAGGTTGAGACGATGAGAATTGATCCTGAAAAGATCCGTGAAGTGATTGGTCAGGGCGGAAAAGTAATTCAGGGAATTGTTGCAGACACAGGAGCGAAAATCGATATTGACGAAGATGGTACGATTCACATTTTTGCTGAAACTCAGGAAAGCGGAGATGCAGCTAAGAGCGCGATCGAAGCTATAGTTGAAGAGCCTGAAGTAGGAAAGATTTATTACGGAACGGTCAAAACTATTAAAGATTTCGGCGCGTTTGTAGAAATTCTTCCCGGTAAAGATGGTCTTTGTCATATATCTAAGCTGGATAGAAGACATGTTGAAAAGGTTGAAGACATTTGTGACGAGGGCGATAAGATTTATGTGAAGTGTATGGAAATTGATCCCAAGACAGGAAAGATAAGCTTGTCAAGAAAGGATGCTCTTGCTGAGATGGAAAAAGCTCAGGTATAAGTGTATCAGATATTATTTTGATTATATGGCGCTCTTAGGAGCGCCTTTTTTATTATAAAAAATCCCCCGGATATTCCAGGGATTTATTATAAAAAAATACGTCCGAATAAATCCGGACGTAAATTTATGTGGTGGAGCTGACGAGAATCGAACTCGTGTCCGAGAACAAATCCACCCAAGTTTCTCCGAGCGCAGACTATGAATAAAATTCCCTGCATAAACACCTCATAGCCAGAGCAAATATGCAGGTAGATTCGTTATTCATGACAGGCTACGAACCAATCACCTGTTCACGTTCACCACTGATATCATGCCTCAGCCTGTGCCGTGGTACTCACAGGGGAGACAACGCCGCAATTAGGCAGCGTAAGCTAATTCTGTATCGTTAGCGTTTATATTTAAGTTTGAGCCTTGTTAACGCGGCTGACTCATCCGCGGCTCGCTTCTCAAGCTTCCTCATCCCCGTCGAAGCCATTGCAGCCCCATATTCTTAAGCTATAGTTATTATACCATAAGTCTATGTTGTTTGCAAGTGAATTATACTATATTTTTTGTGAATATTTTATGAATGCGTATGTATTATTTTTATAAACTATAATTTAAATATTAGTATATAAAAATATTAAAGCAGAAAGGAGTTTGTTTGAGAGCTTGTAATACATATGTATGCTTTATAAAGACCAAATGTGACAAAAAGTGAGTATAACATAATTAAAATAAATATGGAGGATCGGCTATGAATAAATATAAGAAAATGGACATGGAAAATTGGCCACGCAGAGAGCATTATTTATATTATACTAATAAATTAAAAATAGAATTTAATATGACAGCATCTATTGATGTTAAACGCTTACTTGATTTTTGTCATATTAATGGTTATAAGTTTTATCCGTCTTTAATTTATTTTGTTACTAAGGTATTGAATAAAATTGAAAATTTTCGTATGTTTAAGAATGAAATGGGGGAATTATGTGTTTGGGATAAAATAATACCCAATTACACAATTTTTCATGAAGATGACAAGACCTTTTCTGATTGCTGGACGGATTTTTCAGAAGATTTTGATGAGTTTTATCAAAATATAACTGATGATATGGAAAGATTTAAAAACAAAAAAGGAATCAAGGTAAAGGAAAACCAACCGCCGTATTTTTATTGCATTTCATGTATACCTTGGGTCTCATTTTCTGCATGCGGCAGCAGAGTTACAAATGGAGAGCTTGCGTATTTTCCTATTATTACAATTGGGAAATATGAGAAAAATATAGATAAAATAATGCTGCCGATTAATATTACAGTTGCTCATGCTGTGTGCGATGGCTATCATGTGGGCTTATTCTTTGAGTACTTGCAGAATGAAATAAATATGATATGACATTAAAGATTTTTCATAATGATGTAGGAAAATAAAAAGAATAATTCTCCATGAAACAGTTTCATGAAGGAAGCAGAAAGGAAGTACTGAAATCAGAAGAAGAAAAGGAAATAATAAGTTTTGGCTAAAATAAGTGAAGGAGTTTAAAAAGTGATTCAATATAGAAATCTGTCTTTAGATGAAATATGTACAGAGTTGTTTGACGGATTTATACGCCGTCAAAGGGTTACAAAGTGCTGGAGAAAAGAACATGGCGAATGGAAGATAAAAGATGATCCGTTTATTGATGATTGGTCAGAAAGCGATTATCAGATATTGGTAGATTGTTTAAGGAATACAATTGTTACAGGCGGCTTTGTATATGCTGCTTTTTATAAGGGTACTTTAAAAGGATTTACTTCAGTTGAATCAGTTTTGTTTGGCGGTGAACAAAAATATATGGAACTGTCAAGTATACATGTATCCGAAGATATGAGAAATAAAGGAATAGGAGCAGAGCTTTTTCTTGCCGCAAAAGCATGGGCAAAAGAGAAGGGAGCAAAAAAGCTGTATATATCCGCTCATTCAGCAGTTGAAAGTCAGGCGTTTTATAAAAAGATGGGATGCGTTGAAGCAGAAGTATATAATCAAAAGCATGTTGATAAGGAACCGTATGACTGTCAGCTTGAATGCAAATTGTGATTTGTGAATGTTTTTATTTACATATTTGAAATACTGGTTTGGCAAAATTGATTTGGTAAAGGAAGATGGTTGTATGAATATAAGAATAGCAGATAATTCGGATATTAATCTATTGTCAAAAAAAGATATACATATAAGCAGACAAGAAATAGAAAATTTAGTTTTTCTGAAGCGGGTTTATATTATGGAGACTGAAGGATATTTTGCCGGATGGTTAAGATATAATCTTTTTTGGGGTAATACGCCGTTTATGGATATGCTGTATATTTTAGAAGAATATAGAGCTAAGGGATTGGGAAGAAAATTTATCTTGTTTTGGGAAGAACAAATGAAAAAGTATGGATATAGTGTTGTAATGACTTCAACCGTTTCAAATGAATATGCTCAGCATCTGTATTATAAGTTAGGATATAAAGCGATTGGAGGATTTACTCCATATAATGAGCCATATGAAATAATTTTGGAGAAAAAATTGCATTTATAAGACTAATAAGATGAATGATTGGAAAAGGAAGCCATGTCAGAGATAACTCTAAAACTGCTCGTATTGCGGAAGAATTGGAATATCCTGAAGGGGAACTGTATGATTATGTCCGAGACATAAATAATTTTACATATAAAAAGATACCCCGCGTATAAAGTGCATCTCCGTGAAAATCGGACAGATGCATTTATGCGTGGGGTGGTGATGCTTAGGATTTTTATAATCTATTGTAAAATAGAAACATCGGAACTCTCACATAAAGAGCTTAATCCAAACACATATAAAATTCTATCATAGCTGTTTTCCTGAGTCAGGCTGCTTACAGGATCAAGATAGTACCGTGTGTCAACCATATCAATTTCACTGTAATGATTAATAAGGAAAGGCACAAGACAATGAGCGAAGCTGTCCTTTATAACCAACAGCTTTTCTCCGTTGGGATTGGAGTTGTTGACGATTTTTTCAATCCCGTGATTACCGTCAAGGAATATAGGATATTTGTCAAGCTTATTTAAATACTCATAAAAATATAATGAATCGCTGCTTGTTTCATCCTCAATATTTACACTTACATCAATGGGATATTCCCATACCTCAAGTATATCGCCCTGTTCAAGCCAAAGCGCACTTCTTGAATATGCTGTGCCGAAAAAATCCTTATACCTTAGAATATTAAAATCCCATAAAGGTTTGTCAAATCCTATATTTTTACAGTATTCCAGATAAGCTGCATATGCTCCGGCAGTGGTCCAGTGATGATCAGTTTTATAATAAAGCTGAGAACCGTTTTTTTGATTTAAAAATGGTTCTATAAGATCGATTATTCCTATAAACTTTTCTGATTTTTTATACGCATATGATATAAGTTCTTTGTCGTGATATTCAAGATGATTTTTTGGAAGCTTATCATCAAGTATATATCCGGCAGTAGGAACAATCATCATTGATGATGGAATGCCTGTATATTCTGAGAAATTTATCATAGCATCTAAATTTTTGTCAAGTTTGTCATAATCATCATGAACCGGAGCATTGATAAGATACCCATCCTTTCCCTTATACACTCCGTCAGTGCCGTTGCGACCGGTATAAAGTCGGGTGTAGGAATCAAGAGAAACCCAAATCGCTCTGAAAGGAAAGTGATCGGAGGTATAAGTTTCTGTCTGCTTTTCAAATTTTCCGTTCAGTATGTTTTCAATGCTCAATTCCGGAGCGGAAGAAAGCGAGCGCTTTTCCAAAAGAGAGACATCTGATTTTGGCAGAAGTATGATACCGGCAGCTGCGGAGAATATAAACAGACAGAAAAATATCACTAAATATAAATTACGTATTCTTGTCATAGCAATCTCCTTAAAATCTGAAATACAAAAATGGGTTATAGCTGTCACTTACCAGTGAAGCAGTACATATTATAAGAATTACCGCAACAAATGTAAGTTCCAGTATGCCTGCAATTTTTGAATCTCTTATTTTAGCATATAAGTTTTTCCATACGGGCAGCGAGGCTGCAATCGAAATTACCAGCAGCGGCGCGTATGAAATTGTAATGCTAAGCGCATCGTGACCTATAAACTGCCCGCTGAACATAAATCCAATATAGTTAAACAATTCATTTGAATCAGTAAAGATAAATATTGCCCAACCGATTATAATGAAAAACAGCGCATATATATGGCTGACAAATGACGGAAGATTTTTTAGCAGACCGCCGTATATATATTTTTCCAATATAAGCAGAATAAAATAATATAATCCCCATATCAGAAAATTCAAGCTTGCACCGTGCCAAAGACCGGTGAGAGCCCAGACTGCAAGCATATTGAATATATGCCGTGCAGGTTTACAGCGGTTTCCGCCAAGCGGAATATATAAATAATCACGAAACCATGTTGAAAGCGATATATGCCATCTTCTCCAAAATTCTGTTATACTTTTTGAAATGTACGGATAATTAAAGTTTTCCACAAATTCAAATCCAAACATTCTTCCTAAACCTATCGCCATATCAGAGTACCCGGAAAAATCGAAATAGATCTGAAAAGCATATGCAATAATACCTATCCATGCCCCTGCCCAGCCAAGATTGTCCTGTAAGGGACGCATGGAATCCCACATCAGTCCCATTTGGTTTGCAATAAGAACCTTTTTTGCAAGTCCTACGCAGAAGCGTCGTATACCGGATGCAAATTTATCAATACTCTCACGACGGTACATAAGCTGTTTTTCAACATCCTTGTAGCGGACTATCGGACCGGCTATGAGCTGAGGAAAAAAGGAGACATACGTACCAAATGTTATAAGGCTTTTTTGAGCCTTAGTTTCATGCCGATATACATCTATAGTGTATGACATAGTCTGAAAAGTATAAAAGGAAATGCCTATTGGCAAAGGAATTGCGATTTTTGGCAAGAAGCTCATAAAGGGCAGGGATCGAAGCAATTCGTTGACAAATCCGGCATATTTAAATACCCCCAGAAGTCCGAGACTTATGATTACAGATAAAATTACGAACGCCTTTGAAAGGCGTTCGTTTGCTCTGTTTTTTTCAATCAAAAGTCCGAATATGTAGTTTGTTATTATGGACACGAACATAACCAATATGAATATCGGTTCGCCCCAGCCATAAAATATGAGGTTAACAATAAGTAAAAATGCGTTTCTGAAACGGCGCGGAGTGATATAGTATACCGCCAAAACTGCCGGAAGATACAGAAACATGAATATTAAGCTTGAAAAATACATAGTCGGCAATCCTCGTTATTTTATATACTTGTCTATTATTTCTTTCGCCTTGGTGCTGTTTTCGGAAACAACAAATATCTCATAATCCCCGCTTGAAATAAGTACATAATCATCAAGCTTGGGAACCTCATCAGGTCTGTATGAGGAATAACTGTTTTTCTGAGATTCTATATGGCTCTTTATACCATTTTCCACATTTTCTTTAGCATCCGGCGATGAAAGCTTTATTATTGCATACTCATCGACTACTGCTTTTGTGCCGGCACCTGCCTTAAACTCTGCTATTTGTCCTTCTTCTATTCCATATCTTTTCTCCATGATTGGCTGAGATATGTCGCTTAAGGTTTCGGAGAAAATTCCGGATTCGTTAAACTCGGAGGAAAGCGAGCTTATATCAATATCAGCTTGCTTTGTGGAGCATGATGCTGCAGACAAAGCACACAAAGACATAAGCGATGTTAAATATATTAATTTTGACAGTTTATTCAATATATTGTCCTCCTTTAATTTTCATCGAGATTTTTTGATGACGCTTTTCCGTCATTTGTTGAGGTGCTGCCGGAATCGAGGTCTTTTGAAGCAGCTTTGTTTGAAGATGAGCTGCTTGAGCTTCCGGAGCTGCCCGAACTACTCGAAGATGAGCTTCCGGAGCTTCCTGAAGAGGAACTTCCCGACGATGAACTGCCGGAGCTGCCAGAAGACGAGCTTCCCGAAGATGAACTGCCGGAGCTTCCCGAGGACGAGCTTCCCGAAGATGAACTTCTGCCAGAAGACGAGCTTCCTGAACTACCAGAAGACGAACTTCCGGACGAAGAGCTTCTCGACGATGAACTGCCGGAGCTGCCAGAAGACGAACTTCCCGAGGATGAACTTCCGGAACTGCCAGAAGACGAGCTTCCCGAGGATGAACTGCCGGAGCTGCCAGAAGACGAACTTTCCGAAGATGAGTTATCTGATGAGTTGCTTGAGGAGCTGTCCGATGAACTACCTGATGAAGATGAGGTAGCTGCTGAAGGAGAAGCAGAAGGTGCTCCGTTTTCATAATTTTTTTGTATATATATAAGGCATTTTTCATAGTATGATCTGTCGAAATGTATGCCGTCAGAGGCAGCGGAAGCAGGAAGCTCTCCTTTGCTGTTTGCAACAGCTGAGAAAATATCACAATATATAACGTCTTTGTCCTCAGCAACCTCTTTAATAAGCTTATTAATTTCTACAATATTGTCATTTGTAAGACCATCTTCTGCCTTATCGCTTACCTCCGCGGAAACAGGAGTTACAGACAGAAGGTATATATCTGCATCGGGCTGATATTTTTTGGCGGTGTCAACGAGTGCTTCATATTCTGAAACAAATCTGTCAAGATTGCTCCAGCCCAATTCGTTTTCTCCGAACATCATAAAGATCTTCTTATAATTTTTGTTTGAATTAAGCTCATCAATAATCGGAACAGTACCATTATCTGTAGTCTCTGTGTCCGCCTGGTTAACTGTAAGCCCAACCTTAGCGAAATAATCCGCGCCGTCTACAAGATTATATATTTCCATTCCATCTATAAATGAATTTCCCAAGAAGCAAGAATCTCTATAAAAATCCTGATCGATATTTTTGCTGCCGGATTCAGCCGTAGGAGTAGGGGAAGCGGTCACTGTAACCTGAACTTCATTATTATTGCTCTTATTTTTATTGACACAGCCCCTTATACCAAGTATAATCAATACTATAATAAGAAGTCCGAGTACCGCTACGATACATCGGTTGATCATAATTTGTCTTTTTCTGCGCTGTTTTTTTCTTTTTTGGATTTCATACATTCTTTTTTGATAATCTGAAGCCAATTTTATCAGTCTCCTTAAAACATAACATAAAAATTTATACTGCTTAAAGCATTTTCTACAATACTATACTATTATAACATAGAATAATATTCTTTTCAATGCCGAAAGCGAAATTTTTGTCGTTTATTATTATACAAATTTTTGAACATAGAATAAAAAATTTACAGCGTGATAACAATATTACAAAACGGACTGCCCAAAAAGAGCAGTCCGTTTTATGTTTATAGACCTCGTGATTGTTTCATTGATTTCAGTATGATTTTCCGTGCTTCGAGAGCAGAGTCCTTTTCCAAAGGCGGAGTACCCTTTATCGGATATTCGATCCCCAGCTTTTTATATTTGACTTCGCCCATTGTATGATAAGGCAGCACATCGAGAGCTTTTATATTTTTTAAAGTTCCCAAGAAGCTGCCGAGCTGTTCGAGATAAGATGTATTATCTGTGATTCCGGGAACTACAACGTGTCTTATCCATATCGGAACTGATTTTTCATCAAGCCATTTTGCAAATTCTAATATATTTTTATTGGAATGTCCTGTAAGCTTAATATGCTCAGTATCGTTTATATGCTTTATATCAAGCATTACTAAATCAGTGTACTTTATAATCTCATCAAATACATCGTTATCATGAGAATAAGTAACTCCGGAGGTGTCAAGACATGTATGAATACCGCGTTTTTTTGCCTTTTCAAATAATTCTATAAGAAAATGCGGCTGCAAGAGAGGCTCGCCGCCTGTAGCAGTGATGCCTCCCTTGCAGAAGTTTTTACAGCCTTCATATTGTGACAATATCTCATCGGCAGTCATTTCGGTGCCTTCTCCTACAGTATCCCATGTGTCAGGATTGTGGCAATATAGACACCTCATCGGACAGCCCTGAAAAAATACTACAAAACGTATTCCCGGACCGTCAACAGTTCCAAAGCTCTCGATCGAATGAATACGTCCGGTATTCATTACATAGCCTCATGGAAGGTTCTTGAAATAACGTCGTCTTGCTGTTCCTTTGTAAGCTTGATAAAGTTTACAGCATATCCGGAAACTCTCACTGTAAGCTGCGGATATTTTTCCGGATGCTTCTGAGCATCGATGAGAGTGTCTCTGGTAAATACGTTTACATTAAGGTGATGTCCGCCCTGAGCGGCATAGCCGTCAAGAAGAGATACAAGATTATCAACCTGCTGATTTGTTGCCATTTTAATCATCCTTTCTAATATACATTAATTATTCAATATTACCTTCACAGCATCCGGGAGAAAGCTCTACTTCAAGATCTCCCATGAATACCTCATCCTTTCCGAGTGCGTTCGGAACGATAGAGAAGGTGTTTGATATACCGTCCTGAGCATCCTTAAACGGAAGTTTTGCGACTGATGCAAGAGATGCAACAGCACCGTGGGTGTCGCGGCCGTGCATCGGATTTGCTCCTGGAGCAAGGGGAACACCGGCTTTACGTCCGTCCGGAGTGTTTCCTGTTTTCTTACCATATACGACATTTGATGTAATTGTAAGAATTGACATTGTAGGAACACTGTGGCGGTATGTGTGGTGCTTTCTTATCTTATCCATAAAGCGCTGAACAATATCAACTGCTATTTGGTCGACACGGTCATCGTTATTGCCGTATTTGGGGAAATCTCCCTCTACATCATAATCAACTACGATTCCGTTTTCATCACGTATGCACTTTACCTTTGCATATTTAATAGCGCTCAATGAATCAGCGACAACAGAAAGTCCTGCGATGCCTGTAGCGAAATAACGCTTTACATCTCTGTCATGGAGAGCCATCTGTATACGTTCATAGCAGTACTTGTCATGCATATAGTGAATGACATTAAGCGTATTCACATAAAGTCCGGCAAGCCATTCCATCATATCGTCGTATTTCTGCATTACATCATCAAAATCAAGATAGTCACCTTCAACAGCCCTGTAGCGCGGACCTACTTGAGTCTTAAGACGTTCATCAACTCCGCCGTTTATAGCGTAAAGCAAACACTTTGCAAGGTTTGCTCTTGCACCGAAGAACTGCATTTCTTTTCCGACTCTCATTGAAGATACACAGCAAGCGATAGCATAGTCATCACCATGTGTAACTCTCATAAGATCATCGTTTTCGTACTGTATCGAAGAAGTCTTTATAGACATCTTTGCACAGAAATGTTTAAATGCAGAAGGAAGATTTACAGACCATAATACGGTCATGTTCGGTTCCGGAGCAGTTCCTATATTATTAAGTGTATTGAGGTATCTGAAGGATGTCTTTGTAACAAGTGAACGTCCGTCTATGCCCATTCCGCCGATAGATTCCGTTACCCATGTCGGATCGCCGGAGAAGAGTTCATTATACTCTGGAGTGCGGGCGAACTTTACAAGACGCAGCTTCATGATGAAGTGGTCTATAAGCTCCTGAGCCTCTTCCTCAGTGATTACTCCGTTTTTGAGATCACGCTCAATGTAAATGTCTATGAACGTCGATGTACGTCCAAGGCTCATTGCGGCGCCGTTTTGCTCTTTTACAGCTGCAAGATAGCCGAAATAGAGCCATTGGATAGCCTCCTGAGCATTCTTTGCCGGACGAGAGATGTCAAATCCGTAAATCTCGCCGAGCTGTTTGAGTTCATCAAGAGCGCGTATCTGCTCTGAAAGCTCTTCACGGAGTCTTATATTTTCAGACGTCATTCTTACAAGAGAAGTATCAAGCTGATGCTTTTTATCGGCTATAAGATAATCGACTCCGTAAAGAGCAACACGTCTGTAATCTCCTATAATACGGCCTCTTCCGTAAGCATCGGGAAGTCCTGTTATAATAGCGGCATGTCTTGCTGCCTTCATCTCCGGTGTATATGCGTCAAATACTCCTTGGTTATGAGTTTTCCTGAAGCGTGTGAATATATCTACAATTTCCGGATCTACCGTGTATCCGTTTTGCGAGCAAGCGTTTTGCGCCATTCTTATTCCGCCGAAAGGCTGCAATGAACGTTTAAACGGCTTGTCCGTCTGGAAACCTACGATTTTTTCCTTATCCTTATCAAGATAACCTGCTTTATGTGAAGTTATAGTAGAAACGATTTTTGTATCCATATCGAGAACGCCGCCGGCTTCTCTTTCTTTTTTGGAAAGCTCCATAACCTCGTCCCAAAGTTCTGTGGTCGCTTGTGTCGGACCGCTTAAGAAGCTTTCATCGCCATCGTACGGGGTATAGTTTAGCTGAATGAAGTCACGGACATTAACTGAACCGTTGCTCCATTTTCCGGTTGAAAAGCCTTCCCATTCATTGAAAAATTCCTGCATGAGCATCTCCTCCTTATATGTATCGCAATTTGTTTATTTATCTTTTTTACAATATTAATATACTATATATCGACGGATTTGTCAATGTAAAAAATATATGTTTTTTTTACCTCTTTTCATAGAAAGTTTGTATGGTTTTTCTGGTAAAAAATAAAAATGATAAAAATTACTATATTTTGTCATTCGTTTCGAGTTTATCAAGATTTTTTAATATAGCAGAAGTGCGGGTATCCGATAAATTACGTAAATCTTTTTCCAGCATTTCCGTATGTTTTATTGCAGTTTTTAGAACTTCTGAAAAACGAATAAACTCTGTTTTTATACCCTTTAATGCGTTCCAGACCTCAGTTGATTTTTGCTCGACAGCCAAGGTATGAAAGCCTGTTTGTAAGGCGTTGAGAAATGCTGCCATTGTTGAGGGACCGGCAAGCATAACATTATATTTTTTTTGGAGCTCTTCTATCATACCTCGGCGTACGGCTTCATAATAAAGTCCTTCAAAGGGAAGAAACATTACGGCAAAATCGGTCGTATACGGAGGCTGAATATATTTTTTCCTAATATCGGAAGCTTCTGACATAAAGCGCTGAACAAGAGCCTTTGCGGCATCATCTATTTCATCTGTATCGCCGCTGTCATAGGCGTCGCAGAGATGATGATACAGAGTAGCGGGAAATTTTGAATCTATAGGAAGATAAACCGGTTCATCATATTTGCCGGGCAGCTTTATGGCGAATTCAACCACATTACGGCTTCCGGGAATTGGATAGCAATTTTCCTCATACTGTGATTTTGTCATAATATCTTCTAATATATTTCTTAATTGAAGTTCTCCGAGAATACCTCTTGTTTTTACATTTGAAAGTATTTTTTTTAGGTCGTTTACATCTGCTGTCAAAGAATACATTTCTCCAACGCTGCGGTTCATTTGTTCAAGACGCTTTGAAACGCTGTCATTCATTCTGTGGAGTTCGTTTCCTATTTCCGAAATCTGCTTGCTTTGAAGATTTCCTATATCCTGCTGGCTATTTCTTAGCATATTTCCTATCATATGCAATGAGGAAGAATCTTCTTCCGAAGGCTTATCAGCTTTTTTTAATGATATTAAAAGATAAAGTACTGCGCATAACAGAAAAATCAGTATTATCAGCAATATTAATATAAGTTTATCCATATTATCTCCTCCATTTCATTTTTTATTATAACACAAACTTTATTTGAATGCAATGTAAATGAATAAATAGAAAGTAGAGTGAGTTTAAAATAAATTAATCATAAAATTATTATAACCGGCATAATATTAAATATGAGATTCAGGGCGTATGCACGGAGAGAATAGGTACTGCTGTGTAAATGACGTCCGTTAAAATGTGGAGGTTGCTATGGAGCTTATAAAGGAAACAGTAAAGCTTGCCCAAAGCGTGTACAAGGGTGAAACTCAGGTTATGTCTGATGGGGATATAACCGTTCCGGATATAAAGCCTGATATATTGAAGCTTCTTCAGGTTGATGCAGTATCATGTATAACAGAAACAGAAGTATATGATGGCAGGTTGGATATACGCGGAAAGGTATATATTACTATTTTGTACATACCGGACAGAGATGGGGAAAAAATCAGAAGCGTTGACGAGGTATTTGAGTTTTCACATAAGGTAGAAAACCGCAATATCTGTGCCGGTATGGAGGCGGATGTAATATCCAATGTTATAAGAGTGGAGTTTTCAGCTGTAAATTCAAGAAGGGTGAGAATAAAAGCAATAATTGGATTGGATTATGAGATCTTGGGAATAAACGAAATAGAGATACCCTCGGGAATGCCTGAAGAGGCTCAGATCAAGACAGAAACAGTAAAGCTAAGAAATTCGGTTGAATTTAGTACACATGAATTTAATGTAAGAGAAAAGATAGAAATTCCGGGAGGGCAGCCAGCGATCAATGAGATACTGAAAACTGATGTAAGGATTTCAGATACAGACTATAAAACCGTTTCCGGAAAAATTGTTATAAAAGGAGTAGTAGGGGTATGCGCATTGTATACCGATGACAACCTTGATATAAAATTTACAGAGGCAGAGCTGCCGTTTACGGAAGTATTTGATGCACCTGAGGTGAGTGATGATACAATATGTGATATAGAATACTCTGTATGCTCCATACAAAGCAATGTGGAAGAGGACAGTGACGGAGAACGTACGGTAATAGGCTTTGATATACTTATAAAGTCAAGAATAAAAGGTGAAGAAGAAGTAGAAATCGAAATGATAACCGACTGCTATATTCCCAGAGAAAAGACTGTTATAAAAGCTGCTGCTGTTGAAACGGAAGAATATTCGGCCACTCCATCGGTGCAGAATACTATAAGAGAGGTAATAGAATTTCCTGACGGAATGCCTCCGGTATCGGGCATATATAATGTAATAACAAGAGCGTATGTTACAAAAGCTCAGATACAGGGAGGAAAATTACAGTGTGAAGGCAAGACAGAGGCATATATATTGTATATTTCAGAAAGCAATGACAATCCGGTTTATAGCTTGAAAAAGGAATTGCCGTTTTCATATATGCTTGAATGCGAAGGAGCGCCGGAGGATGCGGAGCCGAGAATACAGGCAGAAATACGTCATACAAGCTATAATCTTAATGCTGCCGGAGAGGCCGAGCTAAGATGTATATTGTCACTGAGTGCGAATATAATAAATAAAAGAAAGATAAATGTAATTGAATCGGTGGAAACGGATGACAGCAAAGAAATAAAAAACGGTATTGTTATATATTTTGTTCAGAATGGCGACACTCTCTGGAATATTGCTAAGCATTATGGAGTACCGTATGAAGAGATATTAGAATTTAATAAGCTCGAAGACGAAGGAAAAATTTATCCGGGACAGAGACTTTTTATACCATAAATATATAATAAGAAATATATAACAAGGGGACGGAATATGCAATACCGTCCCTTTATCAATGAAATGAATATTATTTTTCTTAATAAAAAATTCATGTTATGTTCAAATAAATTTTAAATAAATTTAAGGAAAATTTTAAAAAATGTAGTATTTATGCGGGTTTGTAAGAACGTGTAACAAAATATAAAAAATAAATATATGAAATAATTATGAAATATTTCATGAAATCAATTGCATGAAATTCACAAAGGAGGGAAAAAAACGAAAAAAAATTACGTGCAATTATACCGAAGTTTGAAGAAGCGTCTTGACATTGCGGCGGGATAATGGTAACATTGGGACAAGATAACGATGGGTTATCTGAATATAGTGCCTGCACGAAAGGAAGTATTGTTATGAGAAAATTAGATCACACAGTATCAAATGTTCCGGGTGTACACGCGATGTCGGCAAATCAGCTTGTAAACACGGCACAGCAGTTTAAGAGTTCAATTGTTATTACAAGCGGAATGACTATGGCAAATATGAAGAGTCTTTTTTCGGTAGTAACTCTTGGAATCAAAAAGGGAGATAAAATAAGTATTACGGTGAATGGTTCTGATGAAGATACAGCCGTAGATGCTTTGAAAGAATATCTTAATGAGAATATATAATAAATATGTCCCCTCTTTAGAATTTAAATAAATTATGATTGATTACTAATACCTCCGTGAAAAGATACGGAGGTATTAGTATATTATATGAATCGATGTGCTCAAATATGCAAGAAGGTCACTATAATTTTTTTGAGAAACCGAAATATAAAATATTGACATTCGAGTATAAAAATGATATTATTATAGATAGTAAATATTTTATATAAACGGAGGATATAAAAATGGCTATAACAAAGAAAATGTACGGTACAACACCCGATGGTGAGAGTGTATATGAATATACACTTGATAATAATAACGGAATGTCTGTTGTTATAATAAACTATGGAGGTATTATCACAAATCTTTATGTGACCGATAAAAACGGGGTAAAGACTGATGTTGTTTTGGGACGTGAGAATCTTGAGCAATATCTCAAAAATGACGGATACCTTGGAGCATTGATAGGCAGACATGCAAACAGAATAAAGAAGGGTGTGTTTGAGCTTAACGGCAAGGAGTATCATGTCGGAATCAACGAGGGCGCAAACAGCCTGCACGGCGGCGTACACGGCTTTGATCAAAAGGTGTGGGATGCGATAGAGGAAGGAACTGACAGTGAGCCGTCTCTTGTTCTTTCGATAACATCAGATGACGGAGAGGAGGGCTTTCCCGGAAATCTGGATGTTACTGTTACATATACACTTACAAAGAATAATTCGCTTATTATAAATTATAAGGCAAAGAGCGACGCCGATACAGTATGCAATATGACAAATCACAGCTATTTTAATCTGGCAGGACATGACAGCGGTGTTATCGATGCCCAGGTTCTTTGGATTAATTCATCGTTCTATACTCCGAATGACAGTGAGGGAATGCCGACAGGCGAGGTTTTGAGCGTCGCAGGAACTCCTTTTGATTATAGGGCTCCGAAGCCGATAGGACAGGATATAGCCGCTGATTTTGAACAAATACAGATGTATAATGGATTTGACCATAATTATATGATTTCAGGCCGCGGCTACAGAAAGGCTGCTGAAGCAAAGTGCCTTGAGAATGGAATTGGTATGGAGGTATATACCGACCAGCCTGCAATGCAGCTTTATACATCGAACGGACTGCCGGAGGGAATATATAAAAACGGCGCGGAATATAAAATTCATCAGGCATTCTGCCTTGAGACACAGTGTGTTCCGAATGCGATGGAGTTCTCGCATTATCCCGGACCGGTGCTTAAAAAGAAACAGGTATATGATACAACAACTGAATATAAATTTACGGTAGAATAAAGAATGGATAAAAAGCAGACGTTAAATTAAAAGGACGTCTGCTTTTATGCTAAAAATTTTGTAAAAATATTTGTAAAAACCCTTGACAAACAGCTCAGAATATGGTATCCTATAAAAGATGTGACCGCATAGACCGGGTTATAAATCCAAATAAAAGGTACCCTTGATAGCGTGTCCTCGATATAATATGAGGAGGTGTTTTTATAATGTATGCAGTAATCGTAACAGGCGGAAAGCAGTATAAGGTTTCAGAGGGAGATACTCTTTTTATCGAGAAGCTCAATGCTGAGGAAGGCGCGGCAGTTACTTTTGATCAGGTTCTCGTTGCAGGCGAGGGTGAGAATGTAAAGGTAGGCGCTCCGACAGTAGAGGGAGCAACTGTTGAGGCTAAGGTTGTAAAGAACGGCAGATCCAAGAAGATTTACGTGTTCAAAATGAAGAGAAAGAAGAACTACAGACGTAAGCAGGGTCACAGACAGCCGTTTACTAAGGTAGAGATAACAAAGATCAATGCGTAATCAGCTTATAAGCGATATTTATTGAGAAGCGAGGTGTTTTAAATGGCTCATAAAAAAGGTATGGGTAGTACAAAGAACGGTCGTGACAGTGAATCGAAGAGACTCGGAGCTAAGAGAGCAGACGGTCAGTTTGTACTCGCAGGCAACATTCTTGTAAGACAGAGAGGAACAAAGATTCATCCGGGAAACAATGTAGGTATCGGCTCTGATGACACATTGTTTGCTTTGATCGACGGAAATGTTAAGTTTGAGAGAAAGGGCAGAAACAGAACACAGTGCAGTGTTTATGCCGCTGAATAATTTGACATATTGACTACTTTTCAGGATACATAATTAATTTTATGTATCCTGTTTTTTTAAATAATCAAATGCGGGAGGTTGTACCATGTTTATAGATAAAGCGAAAATTTTTATAAAAGCAGGTAACGGCGGTAACGGGTCGATCCATTTTAGACGTGAGAAATATGTTGCGGCAGGCGGACCTGACGGCGGTGACGGCGGTAAGGGCGGAAATATCATATTTAAGGTTGAGCTTGGTATGACTACGCTTATGGACTTTAAATATAAAAGAAAATATACAGCGCCGAACGGCGAGGACGGAATGGGAAAGCGTCAAAAAGGGAAGAGCGGAGAAGATGTAATAATAAAGGTTCCGCAGGGAACGATCATACGCGATTATCAATCGGGAAGAATAATAGCAGATATGTCAGATCCATCAAAGGAGAAGATCCTCGCAAAGGGCGGCAACGGCGGCTGGGGCAATGCTCATTTTGCAACGGCAGTAAGACAAACTCCGAACTTTGCAAAAAACGGTCAAAAAGGCGATGAAAGAGAAATAACGCTTGAGCTAAAGCTGCTTGCGGATGTAGGTTTGGCGGGTTTTCCGAATGTAGGAAAGTCTACGCTTCTTTCAAGAACGACAAAGGCAGATCCTAAGATCGCTAATTATCATTTTACAACTTTAGAGCCGAATCTCGGAGTGGTTGACCTGGGAGACCACAGAAGCTTTGTAATGGCGGATATTCCCGGTCTTATAGAAGGCGCTTCAGAGGGAGTTGGTCTTGGACATGAATTTTTAAAGCATATAGAGAGAACAAGACTGCTTATACATGTTGTAGATGTGTCGGGAATAGAGGGAAGAAATCCTATTGAGGATTTTGATATCATAAACAGCGAGCTGAAAAAGTATGATATGGAGCTTGAAGAGAGACCTATGATAGTAGCCGCAAATAAAACCGATATAATCCAAGACGAGGATATGTACAGAGAGTTTGTAGAAGAAATGGAAAGCCGCGGATATAAGGTGTTCTCCATAAGTGCCGCTACAGGGCAGGGAGTGGATGAGCTGATGAAATATACCTATCAGGAGCTTTCAAAGCTGCCTCCGATGATTGTTTTTGAGCCTGAAATGGATATTGAGGAAGAAGAATATATCATGGACGAAAAAGGCTTTGAGATTACTAAGGAGGATGACGCATACAGAGTAAGCGGACCTTGGATCGAGGCAGTAGGCGGAAGTGTCAATTTCGATGATAATGAAAGCTTGTCATATTTCCAGAGAGCGCTTCTTAATCATGGCGTTATAGAGGAGCTGATAGAAGCCGGAGTTCAGGAGGGAGATACTGTCAGAATCGGCGATCTTGCCTTTGACTTTGTATATTAATCAGAGTTAAAACTATATATTTTGTTGTAATCGTTAGCAGAGGCAAACAAAAGAAGTTTAATTTTGTGTATTTTATATATTGCAAAACTAGTGAAAAAAGAGTAGAATGATATTAGTTTGGTAAATAATATTATGAAAGGGTCCCGATAATGGCTAAAATAAACGAAAATTATAATAAGCTTCCGGGAAGTTACCTTTTTTCAACAATAGCAAAAAAGGTTGCGGCTTATCAGACGGCCCATCCCGATAAAGAAATAATTAAAATGGGTATCGGCGATGTTACAAGACCGCTTGTGCCTGCTGTAATCGAGGCAATGCACAAGGCTGTTGATGAAATGGGAACAGCTGAAGGCTTTCATGGGTATGGTCCTGAGCAGGGATACGATTTCCTCAGAAATAAAATTGTTGAAAAGGATTATGCCGGTCTCGGAATAGAAGCAGATGAGATTTTTGTGTCAGACGGCGCAAAATCCGATTGCGGAAATATTGGCGATATTTTTGATGTAAATAATAAGGTTGCGGTGTGCGACCCTGTATATCCGGTTTATGTTGATACAAACGCAATGGCGGGAAGAGCCGGAGATTATATAAATAATCATTGGTCAAATCTTTATTATATGCCTTGTACTGCGGAAAACGGTTTTATGCCGGAGCTTCCGAAGGAAAAGGTGGATATGATATACCTTTGTTTCCCGAACAATCCGACAGGAGTTGCGGCTACAAAAGAGCAGCTCAAGGTTTGGGTTGATTATGCGAAGGAAAACGGCAGCGTTATTCTGTTCGATAGTGCATATGAAGCGTTTATAACAGAATCCGATGTCCCTCATTCGATTTATGAGATAGAGGGAGCAAAGGAAGTTGCTATCGAGTTCAGAAGCTTTTCAAAAACTGCCGGCTTTACGGGAACAAGATGTGCATATACAGTTGTTCCAAAGGCTCTTGTAGTAAATGGAACATCATTGAACGCTCTTTGGAACAGAAGACAGTGTACAAAGTTTAACGGAGTACCGTATATAATTCAAAAGGGCGCGGAGGCTGTTTACAGTGACGAGGGTCATAAACAGATAAGAGAGAATATTGAATATTATCTTGAAAATGCAAAGATAATACGCAATGCGCTGTCAGATGCAGGAGTTGAGGTATACGGCGGCGTCAATTCACCCTATGTTTGGGCAAAAACTCCGGATGGAATGAAATCCTGGGATTTCTTTGATAAGCTTCTTGAAGAAGCTAATGTTGTCACGACACCCGGTGAAGGTTTTGGCCCGAGCGGCGAAGGATATATAAGATTTACAGCTTTTTCTACAAGAGAAAATACTATCAGGGCGATGGAAAGAATAAAATCAATATTGTAATTAGTTGAAGCAATGGCGTTTCAGATGTACATACGGAATATTTGTATTCGTGTGTATATTTGAAGCGCTTTTTTATCTATTAGGATTCAGAGAGGATGGAGGTAAATATGGAATTTAACGGACTCCCTAAAAAGCAGGGTCTTTATGACCCGAGTTTTGAACATGATGCCTGCGGTATAGGATGCATAGCCAATATCAAGGGCAAAACATCTCATAGAATTATAAATCAGGCAATTCAGATTCTGGAGAATCTTGCACACCGAGGCGGCGTCGGTTCTGATCCTGCCACAGGTGACGGCGCGGGTATTCTTATACAGATGCCGCATACATTTATGAAAAAGGTATGCGCAAATGAGGGGATAGAGCTTCCCGAAAAAGGCAATTACGGTGTGGGTATGCTTTTTCTTTCTCCGGATAAGGACACAAGGGAAAAGAGCTTCAGAAAGTTAAAAGCGATTATTGAAGATGAAAATCAAATTGTACTTGGAATAAGAAAGGTCCCGGTATATGAAGCATGTATCGGACAGGGCGCTCTTGAAGCCATGCCTTATATAGCTCAGGTATTTATAGGCAAGAGCGATAAAGAAATGAGTGCTGATGATTTTGAGAGAAAGCTCTACATCATAGGAAAGCTTGCGGAAAAGAAAATCAGAAAGAGCGGAGACGATAATTATTTCTATTTCGCATCTCTTTCGGCAAGAACTGTTGTATATAAAGGTATGCTGACTCCGGACCAGGTAAACGAATTTTATCTGGATTTAAAGGATGTCGACATGAAAACGGCAATAGCTCTTGTGCATTCGCGTTTTTCAACTAACACATTCCCATCATGGGAGAGAGCGCATCCAAACCGTTATATTATCCATAATGGTGAGATAAATACTATAAGAGGAAATGTGAACTGGGTAAAGGCAAGAGAGAGAATGTTCTCAACTCCGGAATTTGAATGCGAAATGGATAAGATCCTTCCGGTAATCAACGAGGATGGTTCGGATTCGGCAATGCTCGATAACTATTTGCAGTTCCTGCATCTTTCCGGATTCTCGCTTCCAAGAGCAGTAATGATGACTATTCCGGAGCCTTGGGAGAATAATGATAAAATGCCTGAGGATATGAGAAAGTTCTATGAATATCATTCATGTATCACAGAGCCTTGGGATGGTCCGGCAGCAGTAGCTTTTACGGACGGTAAGCTTGTCGGCGCTACGCTTGACCGTAATGGCCTTCGTCCGGCGCGTTATTATATCACTACCGATGATGAGATTATACTTTCGTCAGAGGTAGGAGTGACAGATATTGACGAGAGCAAGATAGTTAAGAAAGAAAGACTGCATCCGGGAAAAATGCTTCTCATAGATACCGAAAACGGAAGGATCATTTCAGATGAAGAAATAAAGGAATACGAATCATCACATAAACCCTATGGAGAATGGGTGGAGAAAACACTTGTCAATATTGAGGATCTTCCGCTTGAAACGGAAAATAAAGGCGATACATGGCATGATCTTACGTCAAAGGTCAAAGCTCAGGCTGCAAACAGTGTGAATGCGGATTTGGCATTAAGAAGCGCTATTGTGCTTGATAATATGTTCGTGAACCGTGAGAACAGTGAAGATGAGCTGCCGTTGCTTACCAGACAGAAGGTGTTCGGTTATTCATGGGAAGATGTGAACGCTACTTTAAGACAGATAATTGAAAAGGGAACAGATCCTATAAATGCTATGGGTTCTGATATTCCTCTGGCAGTACTTTCCGAAAAGCCGCAGCTTTTATATAATTATTTTAAGCAGCTTTTTGCGCAGGTAACGAATCCTCCGATAGATGCAATACGAGAGAAAATTGTAACCTCGACCTTTACGCTTTTCGGCTGTGAACAGAATCTTCTTACATCAAGTGAGCTTAATTGCCGCAAGGTAAGAGCGTCAAGTCCTATTTTGACAAATGAGGAGCTTGAAAAGCTTAGGAATATTTCTCTTGAGGGATTCAAGTCGATTACACTGCCGGCTCTTTATAATGTTCATCAGGAAAATGACATGGAAGCGGCTATTGATACAATCTGTAAAGCGACGGATATAGCAATAGATAACGGCTATAATATAATCATACTTTCAGATAAAGGTATAAATGAGGACAAGGCTCCGATCCCTGCTTTGCTTTGTGCAGCAGGTCTGCATCATCATCTTATAAGGCATGGCACAAGAATGAAGGTTTCGATTGTTCTTGAAACGGGAGAGCCAAGAGAGGTTCATCATTTTGCTTGTCTTATAGGATATGGCGTGAACGGAGTTAATCCGTATATGGCATACGAAAGCATTAAAGAGCTTATTGACATGAAGCTTGTTGACTGCGAATATGATGAAGCTGTCGCAAGATATAATAAGACTATAACTGACGGAATAGTTAAGGTTATGTCCAAGATGGGTATTTCAACTATTCAATCATACCAGGGAGCACAGATATTCGAAGCTCTTGGTATAAGAGAATCAGTTGTTGACAAGTACTTTACAGGTACAGCTACAAGAATAGGCGGCATAGGTCTTGAGGAAATTTCAAAAGAGGTTATGGTGCGTCATGAAGAGGCATTCAGCAAAATAACCGGAGATATGGCATTAAAAACCGGAGGCGAGTATAAGTGGCGCTCAGAGGGTGAATATCATATGTTCAATCCGTCGACGATATATAAGCTTCAAATGGCATGCCGTACAGGAAATTATAATCTCTATAAGGAGTATGCCGATGAAATGAATGCTCATCAGGAGCATGAGTGTACAATACGCGGAATGCTTGATATAAAAACTATCGACAAGCCTATAGCTATAGAAAAGGTAGAGAGTGTTGATAGCATTGTTAAGCGTTTTAAGACCGGAGCAATGTCATACGGTTCGATTTCGCAGGAAGCTCACGAGTGTCTGGCTATTGCCATGAACCGTCTTGGAGGAAAGTCCAACAGCGGTGAGGGCGGTGAGAATCCGGAAAGATATATTCCTGATGAAAACGGTGATTCACGTTCGTCAGCGATAAAACAAGTGGCATCCGGACGTTTTGGTGTTCATATACACTATTTGCAGAATGCAAAAGAAATTCAGATAAAAATGGCTCAGGGAGCGAAGCCGGGCGAGGGCGGACATCTTCCGGGAGGAAAGGTATATCCGTGGATCGCAAAAGCAAGACATTCAACGCCGGGCGTAAGCTTGATTTCGCCGCCGCCGCATCATGATATATATTCTATTGAAGACTTGGCACAGCTTATACACGACCTCAAAAATGCAAACCGCGATGCGAGGGTTACGGTAAAGCTTGTTTCTGAGGCTGGAGTAGGAACTATTGCTGTAGGTGTTGCAAAGGGACGCGCTGACGTCATCCTTATAAGCGGCTTTGACGGCGGTACGGGAGCTGCGCCCAAAACAGGTATACGTCATGCGGGACTTCCGTGGGAGCTTGGAGTGGCGGAAACCCATCAGGCTCTGCTTATGAATAATCTTAGAAATAGGGTTGTTATTGAAACTGACGGTAAGCTGCTTACTGGACGCGATGTTGCTATAGCCGCACTTTTGGGTGCTGAAGAATATGGATTTGCTACCGGCCCGCTTATCGCTATAGGCTGTGTAATGATGAGAGTATGTAATCTTGATACTTGTCCGGTCGGTGTGGCTACACAAAATCCTAAGCTCAGGAAGCGTTTTTGCGGAAAGCCGGAGTATGTGGAGAACTTTATGAGATTTATAGCGCAGGATCTCAGAGAGTGGATGGCTAAGATCGGAGTCAAGACAGTAGATGAGATGATAGGCCATGTCGAAAGACTTTCACAGAAAAATATAGAAGGTAACAGCAAAGCAAAAACAGTTGATTTATCATCACTTCTCTATCAGCCGAAAATTTGTTCAAATGACTTTGAGAGATACCATAATGTAACTCAGGATCATGAGCTGGAGAAATGTCTTGATATGAATACACTTTTGAAGCTCTGCGAGCCTGCCATAAAGAACGGCAAGAAGATATCTGCTAAGCTTGAGATAAGAAATACTGACCGTGTAACGGGAACGATTCTTTCTTCAGAGATCGCAAGAGAGCATGGAGAGGCGGGACTTCCGGATGATAGCATATGCCTTGATTTTGTCGGAAGTGCAGGACAGAGCTTCGGCGCATTCCTTGCTCCGGGAGTAACAATGAAGCTGGAGGGCGATTCCAACGACTATATTGGAAAAGGTCTTTCGGGCGGTAAAATTATCGTTGTTCCCAATGCAGATTCAAAGTTTGATCCTGCTCAGAATGTTATCATCGGTAACGTTGCATTCTATGGTGCAATAAAAGGTGAGGCATATATTTTGGGTAATGCAGGAGAACGCTTCTGTGTAAGAAACAGCGGTATGAGCGCCGTAGTAGAAGGCGTAGGAGATCATGGCTGCGAATATATGACAGGCGGTAAGGTAGTGGTTCTCGGAAGTACCGGACGTAACTTTGCGGCTGGTATGTCGGGAGGTATCGCATATGTATACAATAAGGACGGCGGATTTGAGAGCAACTGCAACATGAGTCTTGTAACCTGTGAGAGCGCGGAAAGTGACAAGGAAGTAATAAAGGAAATGCTTGAAAAGCATCTAAAATATACAGGATCAAAGAAGGCGGAAGAGGTTCTCGCTGACTTTGATAATGAAATAAAGAATTTTGTAAAGGTTATTCCGATTGATTACAAGAAGGTTGTTGAAGTAATGGACAGCGAGCTTGCAAAGGGAACGGAATACGAGGATGCAATGCTCATAGCATTTGAAAATGTGACGGGCAAAAAGGTGGAAATTGCTTAAGGAGGATTAAAATGGGTAAACCGACCGGATTTTTAGAATATGAAAGAAGTCTTCCGAAGGATAGACCCCCCGAGGAAAGAATAAACGATTGGGATGAATTCCATACTCATTTTGACCTGAAGCATCTTCAGCTTCAGGGCGCAAGATGTATGGACTGCGGTGTTCCGTTTTGCCATATGGGAGAACAAATAGGCAGAACTTCTATAGGCTGTCCGCTGCATAATCTTATTCCTGAATGGAATGATCTTGTATATCGGGGAGATATAGATGAAGCATATAAACGTCTGTCTCTGACAAATCCTTTTCCGGAGTTTACCGGAAGGGTTTGTCCGGCGCTTTGTGAAGGATCATGCACCCTTGGAATGCACGACCCTGCCGTAACAATAAAAAATATAGAGGGACATATAATAGATACAATGTTTGATATGGGCAAGGTTAAGCCCAGACGTCCTGAAAAATCAACAGAAAAGCGCGTTGCCGTTGTAGGCAGCGGACCTGCCGGACTTGCATGCGCCGATATGCTCAATCAGATGGGACACAGAGTGACAGTGTTTGAAAGAGCCGACAGACCGGGCGGACTTTTGATGTACGGCATTCCTAATATGAAGCTTGATAAGAAGCTTGTTGAAAGACGTATAGAGCTTATGAAAAAGGAAGGCATAGAGTTTAAGACCAATACGGAAATTGGTAAAAATTATCCTTCTGTAAAGCTTGTTTCCGAATATGATGCTGTTGTTCTTTGTACTGGAGCAACAAAACCAAGACCGCTTACAGTTGAGGGTGCAGATTTAAAGGGCGTGTATTATGCCGTAGATTTTCTAAAGGCAAATACAAAAAGTCTTCTTGATTCCAATCATGAGGACAGAATGTATATAAGCGCGAAGGATAAGAACGTAATAGTTATTGGCGGAGGCGATACCGGAACAGACTGCGTAGGAACATCAATTCGTCATGGCTGCAAGAGCGTTACTCAGCTTGAGATTATGGGTGAGATGAGCGAAACAAGACTGCCGAGTAACCCATGGCCCGAATGGCCGGTAGTAAAAAAGACCGATTACGGTCAGGAAGAGGCTATTTATCTTTATGGTCAGGATCCGAGAGAATATACTACTACTGTTACTAAAATAGAAGGCGACGACATGGGCGAAGTTAAATATGTACACACTGTTCAGGTAGAGTGGGTACCGGCTCCTAACGGAGGTATGATGCCTAAGCCAATTGAGGGCACCGAACAAAAGAGAGAGTGCGATCTCGTGCTTATTGCTATGGGATTTCTTGGTCCGGAGCAAGAGCTTGTAAAGCAGCTTACTCTTGATACAAATGCGAGAAGTAATATTAATGCAGATGAGGTTGATTATAAGACGAGTTTGACCGGTGTATTTGCAGCAGGTGACTGCCGCAGAGGTCAAAGTCTTGTGGTATGGGCAATTCGTGAAGGACGTGAAGCTGCCAAAAGCGTTAATAAATATCTTATGAAATAATTTATCAGCGGGGTTGTCGTTTTTAATGCGACAACCCCATGCGCTTTTTAATACGTAAGTTCGTTATGTTTTTGCATAAAAAATCCGCTCCGGATGATTTCGGAACGGATAGTATTTTTAATTTTCAGATTTCATTGCCGCAAAACATTCGCTGCAATAAACAGGTCTGTCGTGTCTAGGTTCAAATGGAACAGTATCCACTTTTCCGCATTTAGAGCATACGATCTCAAAGACTTCCGGCTTTTGGTTTCTTGTAGAATTTCTTTTTAATTGGCGGCATTCTCTGCATCTGACCGGTTCATTTTCAAAGCCTTTTTCGGCATAAAATTCTTGTTCTCCTGCAGAGAAAATGAATTCTTTTCCGCAATTTCTACAAGTCAAAGTCTTGTCTTGGTACATACAAAATTCCTCGCTTTTTACAATATTTATTCAGCGTATCACGGTTTTATCGGTTTAAGCTTTTTTTTAATACTTTGCAGTGAGTTGTCAACAGATTTAACAGATCTGCCTACCTTTTCGGCAATTTGTTTATATGATTCACCATTTATATATCCATTAAGAATTTCAAGCTCAAAAGAATTAAGCGATTTGCTGATAATGTACTCAATACCCTCGCGGTTTTCGCGGTCAATCAAAATAGCCTCCGGATTCATATCGTCTGATTCAACCGTATCACGCAGTGAAATATTTTCATCGTCAAAGGCAGTATTATCAAGAGATACATAGGAATTGAGCGGAGCATGCTTAAGGCGTGAAGCCTTTTTTATTGCTGTCATAATCTGATTTTTTATGCACATAACAGCAAACGGCAGAAATGTTTTATTTTTGTTTCCGTCAAAATTACGGATAGCTCTAAGCAGACCGATCCGCCCTTCTTGAATAACATCATCTTCGTCTGCGCCGGCAACATAATAAAGCGAAGCTTTAGAACGGACAAGTCCTTCATATCGTGTCAAAATTTCGGATAAGGCATTGTCATCACCGTTCTGAGCAGCCGTAACAAGAGCTTCATCGGATACATTACCGATATTATTATTTTTCATTTCCGCTCTCCCTTTATGATATAAGTACATAGCTTATTATAACATTATTTAAAAGTCTTGTCAAGTTTTAAAAAAGTGAATAAAGAATAAAATTTTGATAATATGACAGAAAATACAAATTCTTGTATTTAATATTTTAAGTCTTGTGTTTTAGTTCGATTTATGCTAAAATATGTATAGCAGGGTTGGAGTTTGTTGTACGTATTGTTTTATGAAAGGATTCTGTATATGACGAGAAGAATACTTGAGATACTTGAAAATGGCGGTAAATATATAAGTGGTGAAAAGATAAGCAATGAGCTTGGGATTTCACGAAATGCCGTATGGAAACATATAAATAAACTGCGCCAAGAGGGCTATGAAATAGAATCAGTCACAAATCGTGGTTATCGTTTGGTAGGCAGAAGAGATATTATAAACGGTGAAATTATAAAGGAAGGCTTACAGACAGAATTTATAGGAAAGAATATTGTTTATTATGATGAGATTGATTCCACTAATAATGCAGCAAAAAGAGAAAGCGATATGGCGGACGGAACTCTATTTATCAGTGAAATACAGACGAGTGGAAAAGGAAGGCTCGGACGTTCATGGTCATCTCCGAAAGGCGATGGAATATGGATGTCAATTTTATTAAAACCGGAGCTTATGCCGATGCAGGTTTCACAAATAACTCTGGTTGCAGGGATGGCAGTGGCAATAGCAATGGGCGGTGCGGCTAAAATAAAATGGCCCAATGATATAGTAATCGGAACAAAAAAAATATGCGGAATATTAACGGAAATGTCAGCTGAGATCGAGAGAGTAAATTATGTAGTGTGCGGAATAGGCATAAATGTAAATACAGCCATTTTTGATGATGAGCTTTCAGATAAGGCTACATCATTGTATATTGAAACAGGAAAGAAATATTGCAGAGCGGATATTATAAGACGAGTACTTACTGTTTTTGAGAGACTTTATAAAAGTTTTTGTGCGCATGGAATAGGCGTAATATTAGATGAATACAGAAAATTATGTATTACATTAAATAAAGAGGTGAGTATAGTATATAATAACAAAACATATCAGGGCAGGGCGGTCGATATAGATAATGAAGGGAATCTTATCGTTGAGACAGAAGGAGAAAGACATACGGTGCACTCTGGCGAAGTGAGCGTGAGAGGAATATATGGTTATATTTAAAAAGTATTAAAAATATGAATAAAATGTAAATTGTTAGCACTCATCAGCATTGAGTGCTAATTTTTTATTGACAAATTAATATAAAAGTAGTATTATATATTTAATAAAATCTTAAGAGGTGTATGTAAAATGGCAAAAGGAAATATTTCTGTTGATTCGGAAAATTTATTTCCGATTATAAAAAAATGGCTTTATTCAGATAAAGATATATTTTTGAGAGAATTGGTTTCAAATGGATGTGACGCTGTTACAAAGCTTAAAAAGCTTGTCGGAATAGGTGAGGCAAAAATAGAAGACGATCCTCATTATAAGGTTACGGTATCCATTTATAAGAAAGCGAAAAAGCTTGTTATAAGCGATAACGGTATAGGAATGACTGCGGAGGAAATCGATAAATATATAAATCAGATCGCATTTTCCGGTGCAAGTGATTTTCTTGCTAAATATAAAGAAGAAGACAAGGATAATGAATCGAACCAGATAATAGGTCATTTTGGTTTGGGCTTTTACAGTGCGTTTATGGTAGCGGATAGTGTAGAAATTGATTCACTTTCGTATCAGGAAGGTGCAAAGGCTGCAAAATGGACTTGTGACGGAACGATGGAATATGAGATGAGCGATGGAGAGCGTACAGAGAGAGGTACTACGATTACTCTTAATATTGCTGAGGATTCAGAAGAATTTTTGGACGAATTTAAAATTCGCGAAATACTTCATAAATACTGCGCATTTCTTCCAACGGAAATATATCTTGAAACTCCGGAAAAAGAGGAGGAGAAAAAGTCTGAGGATAATAAGGACAATGGCGAGGATAAAGAGCCTGAAGCTCCGAAGCCTATCAATACTACAAATCCGCTTTGGATGAAGAAACCGTCGGAGTGTACGGATGAAGAGTATAAGGAATTTTACAGAAATGTATTCATGGACTTTAATGAGCCGTTGTTCTGGATACATCTTAATGTGGATTATCCGTTTAATCTTAAGGGCATACTCTATTTCCCTAAAATCAACCATGAATTTGCCGGAATAGAGGGACAGATAAAGCTCTATAATAATCAGGTCTTTGTTGCAGATAATGTGAAAGAGGTAATTCCTGAGTTTCTTATGCTGTTGAAGGGCGTTATAGATTGTCCTGATTTGCCGCTTAATGTTTCGAGGAGTTTTCTCCAAAATGACGGATATGTAAAGAAAATTGCAAATCATATCACAAAAAAGGTTGCGGACAAGTTAAAGAGCTTGTATAACAGTGAGCGTGAAAATTATGAGAAATATTGGGACGATATAAATGTATTTATAAAATACGGATGTCTTAGAGATGACAAATTTTATGATAGGGTAAAAGATGTCATTATTTATAAAAATTTGGACGGAAAGTATATAACTCTTGAGGATTATCTTGCGGGCAAAGAAAAGAAAGATGTATACTATGTAAGCGATGAAAAGCAGCAGGCTCAGTATATTAATATGTTTAAAGAGCAGGGAATTGACGCTGTTATTCTTCCTACTATGATGGATACGCATTTTATAAGCTTTGTTGAGATGAAAAACAGCGATGTGCATTTCCACCGTATTGATTCGGAGCTTTCTGAAACAGGCGACGAAAAAGCAAGTGAGGATGAGAGTGATAAGGCTCTTGCGGACAAGTTTAAAGAAGTTATAGGAGATGACTCCTTAAAGGTTGAGGTAAGAGGACTTAAAAATGAAGAAATTCCGGCAGTAATGCTTTTGGGCGAGCAATCAAGAAGAATGCAGGAAATGTATAAGAGCTATGGTCAGCAGATGGCCGGAATGGCAGATATGTTCCATGATGAATTTACTCTTGTTATAAATAAAAACAATGCTCTTATAGAGAAATTGAACAGCCTTAATGAAGATGATGAAAAGCTGTTGATTGAGCATATATATGATTTGGCAAGAATAAGCCATAGTCCTTTGACGGGCGAGCAAATGACGAAATTTATTGAGCGTTCAAATAAACTGCTTGGAAAGCTGTTTTAATATTTTATAAATGGCGTTATTATAATATGAAGAATATATTTTAATTTTATGTTAAAAGCCTTTCTGCTGAAAATTTAGATAAAAATGATTTTCAGCAGAAAGGCTTTATTATTTTTGATAAATGTTTATGATATAGGTATGAGAATATTAAGATCTGTAATCTCCGTTTATTTTTACATAATCGTATGTAAGGTCACAGCCCCATGCCTTGGCTTGGGCAGTTCCGGAATTCAGAGATATGTTAATATAAATTTCTTTTTCATGAAGTATTTCAGCGGCGTCTTCTTCGCTGAATGGTACGCCGGAGCCATTTCTGCAAACCTCAATTTTGCCTGCATCCGAGGCTATATCCACATCAACCTTATTTATATCAAAATCAGCTTCCGCATAGCCGATGGCGCAGAGGATACGTCCCCAGTTGGCGTCTTCACCAAACATAGCGCATTTGAGGAGCGGTGAGCGGATAACGCTTTTTGCCACAATGATAGCCGTATCAATATCAGGAGCATCGGAAACAGTGCATTCAAGCAGCTTAGAAGCGCCTTCTCCATCAGAAGCAAGCAGTCTTGTAAGATTCATCATTACTATATATAATGCTTGCTTGAAGGTTTCAAAATCTTTTCCGCCGGTGCATATTTCATCATTTCCCGCAAGCGCATTTGACATAAGTATGACCATATCGTTCGTAGAGGTATCCCCGTCGATACTCAGACAATTATAGGTTGTCTTTACGATGTCAGATAAAGCAGACTGAAGCATCTCAGAAGAAATAGCAGCGTCTGTTGTTATAAAATTAAGTGTGGTCGCCATGTTTGGATGGATCATACCGCTGCCTTTTGCCATGCCGCCAAGTCTGCATTTTACACCGTTTATACTGAATTCAACCGCAACCTCTTTAGAAAACGTATCTGTTGTCATTATAGCTGTAGCGGCACGGTTCGCGCCGTCATATGAAAGGCCTTCGACAAGAGAGCTCATGTGCGAACGTATCGGTTCAATAGGAAGCGGCTGACCTATAACACCTGTTGAAGCGACAAGCACATTTTCTTCTGCTGTTCCAATTGCTTCTGCTGTATATTTACACATAAGAGCAGCTTTTTCAACGCCGTCAGAATTGCATGTATTAGCATTTTTTGAGTTTACTATGACCGCAATAGCCTTGCCTCCTGTTTTTTCAAGATGCTTTTTGGTTACTGTTATAGGAGCGCCTTTTACCTTATTTGTTGTATATACGGCAGCGCAGCTGCACATTGAATCTGAAACAATAAGGGCGAGATCGTTTTTGTTTTTATCCGGATTTAATCCGCAGTTAAGACCGTTTGCCTTAAAGCCCTTTGCCGCACATACACCTCCATTTATATATGTATAACCTTCAAAGTTTTTCATATTATATCATTCCTTTATATATTTTTTATTGATTGTATAGACGAAAATCGTCTTATAACTTCTTACAAGTGTTTATAGAAGCAAGGAAAAGCCTTGATTTTCAGGGGTTTTTCTCGTTCCAGCGTGTATCTTCTCATATTGCCGCATAAGTTGGTTTTGTATAATTGAGCACCATTTTAGTACCACAAATAAAACGATACACATAAGCGTAGGACAGTGTTACCACGTACAAAAAGGTAGTTTGGAATGCTTTTTTACGTCACAATTTACACATTAGAGATTCATTAAGACTTGCAAGAAAAGGCTCTATAGGCATTAAAACTTATAGAGTAAAGTGTTATACCGTGCCCCTCAAAATCTCTTTTAACTGCGTAACATTTCAAAGGGAAACTCTATCTGTTTAGATTATCCTTTCCATAGCAAGAATAGGAAAGTGGTACCCTTTCCGGAAATACAACAACTTTTTATCAATAGAATTTTTCAAACCCTATCGTGTTATGAGTTATGTATGAAAAATAAATTGCAACTTCAATGATATAGCATTAATGTGTTTAATCCTCACTTTGACAAGCCGCTTGGATACGTTGATTTCTTTTCTCTACAAAATTCAAATTGTTTTCTATCCAAGAAAAATACGAATCCACGGTTTGAGGAAGTGGAGAATAAGTGAATTCTGGTTCTCCTAACCACATCTTTACTTTGCTATAATCAGAACTTACACAATCTTGCAAATAAAAGAAATCTACATAGCCTTTAAAATCTCTAAACAAAGCAAAGAAATCTTTATCCTTTTGTAAAACATCATATAAAGGACTTTTTTCTCCTAAATAATATCTGCGAATGCACTCCAAAGATAAATCCCACCTATCCTTGATAAATGGATTGCAACCTCTGCTTTGATTTATTCCACCCATTCTTTTGGGAAAGATGATGACTCCGCCGATAGTATATGAACGATGAATGTAATTCTCCATATAACTTTTATAATCAGAGCGAGCTTGTTTAACTTGCTCTATCATTTCTCTATATCTATTATATCTGAAACTTGTTGTAATCGAATCACTACCAAATCTAAAATCTTTCCAAGTTAGATATCTTGAACCTGTCCCTATAGACAAATCCATATATTCACCATTAGGTAATTTCTTGCTCCACAAGATTTGATGATATTTTTGTAGTGTTTTGCTCAATGCATCAGGGTCATTACTACCTGCTCCAAGTCCATTATTCCTGTTCCAAAAGCCTGTCCAATAATCAGGTGTATCTGTTGTAAAATCAAATGAAATATCAATTTCGTCCATATAGGAACACCTCTCTTTCTCGTTTTACATCTTTTTAAATCCTGCTCATATAGTTTTATATTGCCAAAAGGAAGTTGGCGATATTTGGGCACCAAAGAGTCAAAAATCATTATTGTTTTTAGTGTCTTAATCTGCTAAAAAGTCAGTATATGCAAGGGTTTTCGAAATTAAAGACTTTGTGATAGTGCAAACTCAAATACTGTTTTTTATTATTTTACAACATATTAAATATTTTGTCAATGGAGATGATTGATTTTAGTAAAATAATATTGCTGAAAATATTGCAAAATATAAAAAAATATTATATAATAAAATATGAATCTAATTACAAAAAAGAGGGAATTATGATAATAGATATAGTATCGGCATCAAATGCTAAATATAAATATATAAAATCGTTAAAAGAGAAAAAATTCAGGACTAAAAATAAAGAATATACTGTTGAGGGAATAAAGTCGGTGCATGATGCTATTGCTTCACAGCGCGAGATAAGCATGATCGCGGTATCCGAGGATTTTTTTGAAAATGAAAATTTCGATTATCCTCAGGACATACCCCTGTACCGAATAAACACATCTATATTTAATAAGCTCTGCGATACACAAAGTCCGCAGGGGATTATTGCGGTTATAAAAATGGAGGATATAAAAAATTTTAAACCGGAAAAGGATAAGGCGTATGTATATTGCGACGGGATAAACGATCCCGGAAATTTGGGGACGATTATAAGGACGGCTGACGCCGCCGGATTCGGCGGAGTATTGCTGTCAAAAGGAACGGTCGATTTATATAATCCTAAAACAGTAAGGGCAAGTATGGGGTCATTTTTTAATATCAAAGTTATAACGGATGCGGGGATCGATGATTTGAAACGCTATAAAGAGGATGGATTTATTCTTTTTGGCGGAGCATTGGGAGATAATACAATAGATTATAAAAATGCCGACATGACACAGCCTTCATTTATAGTGGTAGGTAATGAGGCAAACGGAATATCGGATCAGGTACAGAAGATATGTCAGTGCGTTAAAATACCAATACTCGGAAAAGCAGAATCGCTCAATGCGGCGGTCGCGGCGGGTATATTAATGTATGAACTCGTTTCTCAGAGAATGGGCAGGAATTGAGGTGATAATCGGTTAAAAACAACAAAAATAACGGCTTTTTGCCGGTGTTTTTGGAGTCAATAAAACAGCTTTGTTAAAAATATATTATTTTTTAAAATAATACTTGACATACAGCGGTCTTTGTATTAAAATATTGTAGGCAGTTAAATCTTAGATGATAGTATTAATTTTAGTAATTTAACAGGAGGAAAAATTCATGAATAAAACTGAATTGATCGCAGCGGTTGCGCAGACCGCAGAAATATCGAAGAAAGATGCTGATAAGGCAGTTGCAGCTGTATTTGAATCAATAACAAAGGCATTGGTTGACGGTGAGAAGGTTCAGCTGGTTGGTTTCGGAACCTTTGAGGTAAGAAGAAGAGAAGCAAGAACAGGTAAGAATCCTCGTACAGGTGAGGCGATAGAAATAGCAGCTTCAAATGTTCCGGCTTTCAAGGCAGGAAAGGCTCTTAAGGAATCGGTTAACTAATGAGTTTGATAAGAATACGGACTGTGATGCGGTTCGTATTTTTTTATGGAGGAATAAATGAGAATAGATAAATATTTGAAGGTGACAAGGCTGATAAAACGGCGCGCAGTGGCAAACGAGGCATGCGATCAGGGAAGAATCATGGTAAACGGAAGACCTGTAAAAGCGTCTTATGATGTAAAGGAAAACGATATTTTAGAAATAAAAATGGGAGAAAGAATCACTAAGGTTCAAGTGGTTGCTATTGCGGAGCATGTTTTAAAGAATGATGCGTCGTCGTTGTATAAAGTTTTATAAATAATATAATAAAATCCCCTTGTAAGGAATATATATAAGTATATTTACTTGAAAGGGGATTTTTATATGGCTACGGAAATAAAGAAAACGCCGTCTGTTTTAAAGGAGCATACATTATGTATGGAAAACCGTTCCGGACTTAGCATTACCGGAGTCGAAGATGTTGAAGAGTTCAGCGATGATAAAATTATTGTAAAGACAAATATGGGGGCGTTGGTTATAAAAGGGAAAAAACTTAATGTAAATAATCTTAACACCGATACAGGTGAATTGAAGCTTACCGGAGAATTTAAAATGTGCGAATACAGTGATGCGGCAAAAAAAGAAAGCATCTTTGCGGGGCTGTTTAAATAATGAATGGGTTGCAGCTCATAGGTCTGTTTACAGCGTGCGGAGCCGGTGTAGGGTTGATATTTGACTTTTTAAGAGCACTGCGCAAAGCAGCCGGAGCAGGAAAAATCCTTACAGGAGTTTCGGATGTACTGTTTTGGGCAGCGGCAGTTTGTTGTGTGTGGATATGTATGCTGAGATTTTATGATGGACGTGTAAGACTTTTTGAGTTTATAGCGATAGGCTGCGGTTGTTTTTTGTACTTTATGACTATAAGCAAAGCCGTGCTAAGCTGTTTTTATGCCGTATTTGAAAATATTTTTAAATTTATAAAATTTATTTTTAAAATACTCTTGACACCGGCACGTTTTTTGTATAAAATTATAAGTGTATATTGTGCTAAGGTGTACGCTTATATACGTAAAAGCAGAAGGAAGTGCGGACATGAACAGGATAATAAAAAAAATTAGAGACTTCTTTATAAAACACAACAAGACTGTTAAGCTCTGTGCTTTATTTATTTTGGCCGGATGGATGCTCTTTAAGGGACTTATGCAAATTCCTCAAATAAAAGAAAATGAGGAACAAATAGCATATTTAAATGACCGTATTGAATATGAGCATGTACGTCAGGCAGAGGCAGATGAATTAAAAAGTAAGGTGGACACGGACGAATATATCGAAAAAATAGCTTCAGACAAGCTGGGACTTGTTAAGAATAATGCTAAGATATTTATTGATATGTCCGAATAGTCTGGAAAGGATATTATAAAATTATGGTTGAAGTTGGCAGCATTCTTGAGGGTAAAGTGGTCCGCATCATGCAATTTGGAGCTTTTGTTGATATAGGCTCAAATAAGTCCGGGTTGGTACATATTTCAGAAATATCTAAGGATTATGTAAAAGATATCAATTCGGCTGTAAAGGTAAATGATTCGGTAAAGGTAAAGGTCATAGGCATTGATGACAAAGGAAGGATAGCCCTTTCGATAAAGCAGGCACAAACAAAACCTGAGCCGTCCAAAGAGCGGGGCAAAAAGAATGCAGCGAAAAAGCAAACGGGACCTATTCGTCCGGCAGATATTGACTGGGGAGCAAAGTCTACAGATAATTTATCGTTTGAGGACAAACTGACGCAGTTTAAGCATGACAGCGATGAAAAAATCCAGGCTCTCAGGCGAAGCGCAGATTCAAAGCGTTCCGGAGGTTACAGCAGAAGAGGCGGTCATTCATTCTAATATGAGCAATGGGCGGAAAGTAATTTCCGCCTTTTATATTAAAGGGGAGATTTTTTGATTAAGATAAGCAGAGAAAACAGAATATATCCTCTTGTCGGCGCGATTTTAGTATTTATATTGAGTTTTTCTGTGTTATATCTGGGGGAGAATGTAGGTCTTTCGGATAACGGAGATTTCAGAAGAGTTCTTTTATCAAATAATCTTGAATATGCCGATGATACGGATTACTATTATCTGTTCAAGCAGGATTATAAAATGGAGGTTGAAGGGAACAACTACTTTTCGAAAGCAATATCGGTTCTTAAAACCGATAAAAACTGGGATATCTATTCATCGCCGCATTTTATGTTTATAAAGCTGGCAAAGCTTTTGAATTTAACGGACAATATGATACACGGCAGGGATGAAACAAGCTTTAATATAGCATGGCTTGCCGGATTATATATATTTTTATTATCATGTGCCGCATGGGGGATATTTACATTTTTTGCGGATTTTAAACCGTCAGTAAAAGCAGCGGTGCTGATAATGTTTTTGTTTGTATTTTGTGACGCGGGGTATCTGCTGTACTTTAATTCATTTTATGGTGAGCCTCTGCAATATGTAGCGCTTATGATGCTTTTGTCTGTTGGACTAATGATTTATAAGAACCCAACCATACCAAAGGTCATATATTTTTATGTGGCTCTGTATTTTTTTGCTGGTTCTAAGCTTGCTAATGTGCCGTATTCAATAATAATATGCCTTATGGCTTGTGTTATCATTCTTTTGAGACGGGACAAGGCATTTAGAAAGACAGTGGTTATTTCGGCGCTCGTATCGCTGGGACTGATGATACAGCTTTATGTTTCTATTCCTGACTGGATGCAGGAAGCAACGACATATCAGGCAGTATTCTTCGGTATTGTAAAAGAAAGTGATACGCCGGAAGCTGATCTGGAAGAGCTTGGAGTGAGTCAGGAATATGTAGTATTACAAAATACCAATGCTTATATGGACGAGGACGAGTATCCGATTGATATAAACGGAGAAGAATTTAAGCGTAATTTTTATGATAAGGTTTCAAAGCTGGATCTGGTTATGTTTTATATCAATCATCCTGTAAGGTTGTTTGAGAAACTCCAGACCGCCATTAAAAATACAGCATATATACGTCCGCCGAATCTCGGGAATTTGCCGGACAAGCAGATGACCATTACAGATAAATACAGTCTATGGAGTAAAGTAAGAGTCGGGCTCAAATTTATGTATAGTCCGGTCACTATTTTTGGCATATTTGTTCTTTTGACTGTTTATATAATACTTATAGATATATTTTATTTAAGGCGCAGGATGATTGAAGATCCGCGAAGGCATTATATGATGTCGGGAATAAATGTGCTGATTTTAGGTCTGTGGATAAATTTGATATTGCCAATGGTCGCAAACGGGGAAGCTGATTTACAGAAGCATATGTTTTTGTTTATAAACTGCAATGATATTATGTTTATGACTTTGATCATAGGAATGTTTAATATGAAGCGAAAGCATGTCGTAATATCATTAACAGCGGTTGCGGCTATGACAGCGGCATTTTATATACATTTGCCAAATAGGTCTGTAACCTTTGGCATGTATGACGGTAAGAAGATTCGCTGGGAGGTTGTCGAGGAGTATAGTGACGGAACGATGCTCATAACAACAAAAAAGAACATAGCAGAAATGGTTTTTGATAATAACAGCAATAATTGGGAGAATTCTTCAATAAGAAAATGGCTTAACCGTGATTTTATACAGGAGTTTTCCGAGGAAGATAAAGACCGTATCGTGCCTACTACAAATGAATTGATATTGTCATTTGAAGACAGGGATATGGCTGTTGCGGGAGATCATACTCATTATTGGAATTTCACAAGGGAGCAGGTAGGAGATCTTGCGGAAACTGCGTACCATTATTATCTTGAGGATGAGGTATTTCTTCCTACGCTTGACATGCTCAGCAATATGAATGTAAATGGTTCATGCTGGGTTTTATGCCCATATGCAGCAAATAATTATATGCAAAGATATATGAACAGCGATGGCTTTATTCTTCATACGGATGTAAGCAATGAAAGAGGAGTAAGACCGGTTATGAGAATTAAGAGTAAGGAATGATTTGTGTTGGAAACAGAGTTTATAAAAATTGATCCTGAAAATATAGATATGGATGCGATGCGTCGTGCGGGAGAAATAATAGCAGGAGGAGGACTGGTGGCTTTTCCTACTGAAACTGTATACGGATTGGGAGCTTCGGCTGTTGATTCCGGCGCCGCGGAGAAGATATATGCCGCAAAGGGACGACCATCAGATAATCCACTTATTGTTCATGTATGCTCCTTTGAGCAGATAGAGGAGCTTGCAGAGAATATCCCGGCTTATGCAAAGAAGCTTATGCAGTCGTTTATGCCCGGACCTCTCACGCTTATATTAAAAAAGAAGTCGTGTATACCGGATGAGGTAACGGCGAATATGGATACTGTAGGAATACGATTTCCGTCGAATCCTGTAGCCGCGGCGCTGATAAAATGTTCCGGAGTTCCGATAGCGGCTCCGAGTGCTAATATATCCGGAAAACCGAGTCCTACAACAGCAAGGGACGTTATGGAGGATATGAACGGGAAAATAGAATGTATAATCGATGGCGGAAGCTGCAGTGTTGGAGTTGAATCGACTATTCTTGATGCGTCAGGTGAAAGACCGGTACTGCTAAGACCGGGAGGTATAACGGTTGATATGATAAAAGAAATATGTCCGGAGCTAAAAATTGATTCTCATGTTTTAAAATCAGTTGCACCAGATGAGCAGCCGAAATGTCCCGGAATGAAGTACAAGCATTATGCTCCTGATGCTGAAGTTACAGTTATAGAGGGAGAAATGGAAAATGTAAGAGCAAAGATAAACGAACTGCTCAAAGAGAATAAGGGCAGAGTGACCGGAGTTCTTACAATGTATGACAGTGCATATGACGATGCGGTTATAATAAATGCCGGGCGACAGAACAGCGAATACGCAAGAAATTTATTTTCTGATTTAAGAGAATTTGACCGTTTAGGCGTAGAGGTAGTATTTGCAGAATTCTGTGAGAATGACGGAGTAGGACTGGCAGTGAAAAATCGTCTGTATAAATCAGCCGGCGGAAGAGTAATACATGTTTAATAAGGAAGTGCATTGATATGAATATACTTTTTGTGTGTACGGGAAATACTTGCCGTTCACCTATGGCGGCGGCAATATTGGACAAAATAGCAGTTGAAAATGATCTCGACGTATTTATTGAAAGTGCGGGAATAATGGCGCAGGAGGATCAGCCTGCAAGCGCTAATGCAATTGAGGCTATGAGGGAAATGAATATAGATATTACCGGACATCGTACTCAGCAGATATCTGAGGACTTAATTGTTCAGGCGGATGTCGTGATTACTATGACCGAGGGACAAAAGATGATTCTTTCACAGATTGCTCCGGAAAAAACCTATACTCTTTTGGAATATGCCGGAAGCAGCGGTGACATTATAGACCCATACGGAGGAGATATAGAGGAATACAGGGAGACAGCACAGCAGATATATGATGCAATGGTTGACGTTGCAGAAAAGCTGCCGGTAATAAAAAAAGATGATAATTGACAGTATAAAAGATGGTGATCCGGAAAAGCTGGCTATTCTTGACAAAAGATGTTTTGAAATACCGTGGTCACAGAAATCATTTGAGGATGAGCTTAAGAATGATATGGCGCATTATTTTATAGCTCGCGAAGGCGATGAAATAATAGGCTATGCCGGTTTCTGGAATGTAAGCGGCGAGGGAGATATAACGAATATAGCTGTAGATGAGAAATACAGAAGGAAGCATATAGGGAGCGCTCTGCTTGAGGCTCTGATAAAGAAGGCTGCAGCGTTAAAGCTTGAGCTGCTGACGCTTGAGGTGAGAAGATCCAATATTGCCGCTCAGAGACTTTATGCGAAATACGGTTTTGAGGAGATAGGTATACGAAAGGGCTATTACAGCAATAACCGTGAGGACGCATTAATTATGACAAAAACATTGTAGAGGTAAAAATGAAAGATATATTTATTTTAGGAATAGAAAGCTCGTGTGACGAAACGGCGGCTGCTGTCGTAAAAAACGGTCGTGAGGTGCTTTCCAATGTTATAAATACACAGATTGCCATACATAAGAAATTCGGAGGAGTTGTTCCCGAAGTGGCATCAAGAAGGCATATAGAAACGATTGATGATGTAATAGATGAGGCGCTTTCTCAGGCAGGGGTAGGATTTAAGGATATAGACGCCATTGCTGTAACCTATGGACCGGGGCTTATAGGAGCTCTTCTGGTAGGCGTGTCAACGGCAAAGGCGCTTGCGTATGCACTTGAAAAGCCGCTTGTTCCGGTGCATCATATAAAAGGGCACATATGCGCCAATTTTGTGGCGCATAAGGATTTGGAGCCGCCGTTTACTTGTCTTGTAGCGTCGGGAGGACATAGTCATATAGTAGAGGTTTTGGATTATACAAAGTATGAAATCATGGGAAGGACCCGTGATGATGCGGCAGGGGAAGCTTTTGATAAAATCGCAAGAGTTCTGGGATTGGGATATCCCGGCGGTCCGCTTATAGATGCTTTGGCGAAGGAAGGGAACCCGGAAGCTGTACATTTTCCAAGAGTTGATATGGACGGAGATTCTTTGGATTTTTCATTCAGCGGAGTAAAGACAGCTGTTATAAATTATTTGCATAAGCTTGAACAAAACGGTGAGGAATACAACAAGGCAGATATTGCGGCAAGCTTTCAGGAAGCTGTTACGGATGTATTGTGCCGGCATACTATAGAGGCTGCATTAAGGAAGAAATCTAAGATTATAGCTCTTGCGGGAGGAGTTGCGTCAAATTCCGCGCTGCGTGCAAAAATGAGCGGTGAGGCTGAAAAATTCGGGATAAAGACTATTTATCCGCCGCCGGTGTTATGTACGGATAATGCGGTTATGATAGCCTGTGCCGGATATTACGGATATTTGAATCAAGATTTTGCGGATATGACATTAAATGCGGTGGCAAATTTGCCTTTAGATAAGTAGGAGATGAAGTTATGGAGAAATTATATATTGATCTTGGTGAGGATTCATATGATATAAAATTTTCTGATAGTTTTAACGGATTAGCGGAGGCTATGAAGGAAATAAACGCACCCAATAAGCTTCTGATAGTTACTGATACAAATGTGGAAAAGCTTTATGCTCGTGAAACGTCAGAGATACTGAAAGAGGCGGGATATGACTGTGCGGTGTATGCTTTTGAAGCGGGTGAAGAAAATAAAAATATGGATTCTATTCTTG
Source organism: uncultured bacterium (assembly GCA_905215805.1). Classification (GTDB taxonomy): domain Bacteria; phylum Bacillota; class Clostridia; order UBA1381; family UBA1381; genus UMGS1958. Next base: position 198,700 of record CAJMRL010000002.1, read on the forward strand.
GTATATGCGGTGCCTGCATGGACCATGGACTGGACAGAAAAAGCATGATTGTAGCGCTCGGCGGAGGCGTTGTCGGGGATATGGCCGGATTTGCCGCTGCGATATATATGCGAGGTATAAAATTTGTGCAGATACCTACAACTCTGCTTTCACAGTCAGACAGTTCAGTAGGTGGCAAGACAGGTATTGATTTTAAGGAGAGCAAGAATATCCTTGGGGCTTTTCATCAGCCTAAGCTTGTTTATATAAATGCAAATACGCTCCAAACTCTTTCTGAGGAACAGTTTATTTCCGGGATGGGAGAGGTAATTAAGCACGGAATAATACGTGACAAGGCGTTTTTTGACTATTTGAGAGATAATGCTGAAAAAATAAAAAAATGTGATGCTGAAACATTTATCTATATGTCAAAGATAAACTGCGGAATAAAGGCGGCGGTTGTAGAGCAGGATGAAAAAGAAAACGCGCTGAGGGCAATTTTGAATTTTGGACATACTATAGGTCATGCTGTTGAGTCGGCGTATAATTTTACAATGACGCATGGAGAGTGTGTCGGTCTGGGAATGATCGCAGCGTCATATATTTCATATAAAAGGAATATGATCACAAAAGAAGAGCTTGACGAGATAGAGAGTATTCTTTATGAATACGGCTTCAGGACGAAAGTAAAGCTTCCGGAAAGTGAAGCTATATGGAATTTTATGCAAAAGGATAAGAAAAAAGCGGAAGGAAAGCTGAAATTTATTCTTCCTGAGTCTATCGGTAAAGTTATTCAGACAACAGATGTAGGAATGGAAGAAATTTTTGCGGCGTTGGAGTATATCAGATTATGATAAATATTGTTTATGCAGCGGTAGCAGCGTTTATTTTGGCGGCGGATCAGCTTGTAAAGCTGTTTATAACAAGAAATTTTGAGCTTTATGAAAGCTTTGGCTCAATAGGACGAATCGTTGACTTTGTACATGTCCGTAATACAGGCGCGGCGTTTTCGATAATGAGCGGCAAGGTGGAAATACTGAGCGTTATTTCTATTGTTTTTTGTGTTGGAGTACTTGTATACTGGATAAAAAAACGCCCGGTGCATCCGCTTTTATGCACATCGCTTTCAATGCTTGCAGCCGGTGCGCTTGGAAATGCAATAGATAGAATTTTCCGTGGATATGTAGTAGATTTTATCAGCTTGGCATTTGTGGATTTTCCGGTGTTTAATATAGCAGATATGGCTATAACTGTCGGGGCGGTGCTTATAATAATTTATGTTATGTTTTTTGACAGAGAAAATAAAAATAAGGAAGAAAAAAATAAGTAAATGAAAGTGATTTTAAAAGCCGGTGAGGGTGGAGAAAGGATAGATAAATTTATAGCCGATAATTCCGAGGGGATTTCAAGAAGCTATGCGGCAAAGCTTTGCGCTGAAAGACGTGTTTTAGTTGAAGGGAAAAATGCCGACAAAAAATATAAGCTTAAGGGCGGAGAAATGATAGAGATAGATGTTCCGGAGCCGGAAACTGTTGAAGTCTTGCCGGAGAATATACCGCTTGATATTGTGTATGAGGATGATGATTTGATAGTGGTAAACAAGCCTCAGGGGATGGTTGTTCATCCCGCGGCAGGCAATGAAAGCGGGACGCTTGTGAATGCGCTTATGTATCACTGCGGTGGTTCTCTGAGCGCTATAAACGGAGTTATACGTCCCGGTATAGTGCATAGGATAGATAAAGACACATCGGGACTGCTTGTGGCGGCAAAAAATAATGAGGCACATTTATTTTTGTCCGCTCAGCTAAAGGAGCGTAAGGCTGTAAGAAAGTATATTGCCTTGGTAAATGGAAATATAAAAGAGGACAGAGGTACGATAAACAAGCCTATTGCGCGTCACCCTAATGACAGAAAGAAGATGGCGGTTGTCAGCGGAGGACGTGAGGCGGTAACGCATTATAATGTTCTTGAACGTTATGGCGGGTATACTCTGGTGGAGTGTATACTTGAAACAGGCAGAACGCATCAAATACGCGTGCATATGGCTTCAATTGGTCATAGCATAGTAGGTGATCCGGTTTATGGTATAAAGAAGGAGAAATATAAGCTTAACGGTCAGCTTCTTCATGCAAAAACCATAGGCTTTGTGCATCCGTCAACAGGGGAAATGATGGAATTTACATCGGAGCTTCCGGACTATTTTAAAGAAGTAATTGAAAAGGAGCGCAGAAAGTGCGGAATTTAACAAGGGCTGTCGCTTTTAGCGCAGAGTGTTTAAAGACTTTAAACGCTCTGCGCTAAAAGCGAGCAACCATATGAGCTTCTTAACGCGACAACATCATGTTTTATGATCTTTTTACATTTCCTATATCTGAAACAATGCTATATCCAATTGATTTCATTCTTAATTTTAAATCTTTAAGGTTTTGAGCCGATTCCTCGCCTGTACATATTTTATCATTATAAAGCGTGTAGAGCTTTCGTACTTTTAATGGTGATAGATTGGGCATTATTACATTTGCACCCGCCTGTATGCCCATTTCACGTCCTAAAGGATGAATAGTGCCGAGAGCTGTCGTTGATGGGATAAGAGCATAAGGAAACATAAGCCTAAGTATTGCAATGAGGTTCAGACATCTTGAAAGACTTCCCTTGCTGAAATCACGAAAAGGAGTATCGGCATGTGGAAGAAAAGGCCCTATACCGATCATATCAGGTTTAAGCTCCTCCAAAAAGCGGAGGTCGGCAACGAGATTATCAAGAGTCTGATACGGGCTTCCGACCATAAAGCCGGAGCCTACCTGATAACCTATGTCCTTTAAATTCCAAAGGCACTGTTTTCTGTTTTCAAGACTCATACTTTCAGGGTGAAGTCTGGCATAATGCTCAGATGAGGCAGTTTCGTGCCTCAAAAGGAAACGATCGGCGCCTGCGTCAAAATATGCCTTATAGCTTGAGCGGCTTTTTTCTCCGATGGAGAGCGTAACAGCGCAATCAGGATACATTTCCTTTATACCAGAAACAATATCGCATATCATATCGTCAGTATAATACATATCTTCTCCGCCCTGAAGTACAAATGTGCGGAAGCCAAGCTCATAGCCCTCTTTGCAGCATTCCAATATATCCTCTTTATCAAGACGGTATCTGATTAAATTTTGATTTCCGGCGCGTATGCCGCAGTAATAGCAGTTGTTTTTGCAGTAGTTTGTAAATTCTATAAGACCCCGTATGTATATATCTGTTTTATAATATTCTTTTCGGCGTGATACGGATCGCTCAAAAAGATAATCTGAGCATTTTGTATCTATAAGCTCTTTAAGCGATTCGTCATCAGCATGACCGGTTTCATAAAGAGTGTCAATTATTTTTTTCATATTCAATCCTCTTGATTTATTGATTAGATATGATATATTATAAAGTATAAAAGTTTGGATGTCAAGCGGGAATTATTTTAATATACATTCCATTGAGCTGAAGTTTTTTTTGCAGAATTTTGCTGTAGCGCCTACGAGAACAGCAGCGATGATTGTTCCTTCTCGAACACCCTGAATAGAATGGAACATAATAATAGCCATAACGGCAGCAACAATTGTCATTGTAGTATCAAATATAATCTTATTTTTTCCGAAGTCAGTGTGTGACACGGACGAGATTGCTCTTACAGTAGCTTCACCCGGAAGCATAACCACATTTGCTACCATTTCCATAAACACTCCGAATCCAAGAATAAAGCAGCCTATAATCAGAGCGATAATCTTAAATATATATGCAGACGGCTGCATAAATGAAAGAATACTCATTGTAAGATCAATAAAAAGCGAAAATATAACAATTACCGGAATCTGGAGAAAATCAGCCGGATTAAACCTTTTTCTTAAAAGAACAAGCTGTATAAGCAGCAAAAGAATATTAAACAAAAAAGTAAACATTCCTACAGTAGGAGTAAATCCAAGACTAAGCGTATAAGGAATGCTTGTAATAGGCGATGTTCCAAGACCTGCCTTTGTTATAAAGCTTACGCCGAGAGCATTTACAAATAAGCCCAAAAAAAGAAAAGCATAACGCTTTAGAAGTTCTTTACGGCATATAGCCGTCTTTATCATATTTTGCATTAAAATTACCTCCTTATTTATATGATACCGCTAAAATAAAAAAATGTCAATATGCACATTGAATAAAATTATTTTTATAGATAAAACGACATATGTAATAAAAATTTAATAGAAATATACTTGACTAATTCAATATTATGTTATAATATATATAATATACGGAATGATTATGACTGAAAGGGTGTATTTAGATGGCCAATGTTAAGCCTTTCAAAGGTTACAGATATAATATAGATAAAATAGAAGATCCGGGAAAGGTGGTTTCGCCTCCTTATTATAATTTGAAGCAGGAGGTAAAGGACTCTCTGTATGAAATGAGTAAATATAATTCGGTCAGATTATTTTCTGGAAGAACATATGATGACGATAATGACAGTGAAAATCGATTTACACGCGCGAGAAAGTATTTAAACGACTGGATTGAACAGGATATATTGATTCGTGATAAAGAGCCTGCAATATATATGTATGAACAAACAATAACAGTGCATGAAACGAGTTATCAGAATAGGACGTTTGTGTGTTTGCTGGAGCTTGCCGAGCTTAATGAAGGTGTGATTATGCCGTGTGAAGAGATACGTGAAGTATCTATGCAGGACAGATATGAATTTCTTACGCATACAAATGCAGATATGTCCATGATAAGCTGCTTATATATGGAAAGAGAAAAGGACTTGCTCAATCTTATGAATGAGCTTGGAGAGACAAATCCTGATGAAGAATTCGATTCATCAGACGAGATTCATCATCGTATCTGGCGTATAACGGATAATAAAACTATAGATTATATAGTAGATCATTTTAAAGATATGCCTCTTTATATAACAGACGGTCAGACAAGATATGAAACATGCTTAAAATACAGAAATTATATGAAGGCAAACAATCCTGACCATACCGGCAAAGAGCCTTATAACTATACAATGGTATCGCTTATAAATTCTCATTCGGATGGAGTTATTATTTTCCCTGTACATAGGGCGGTAAAGCTGCCGAGAGGATTTAAGGAGGACTTCTTTGTGGCAGGAGTACAGGATCATTTCAAAATAGAGAAGATAATTGTTGATTCTCAGGATGATAGTATACCGGTAACGATGAAAAAGCAGATAGCCACAATGAGAAATGACATAACCAGATTCGCACTTTATCATGGCGGAGACTATTTCTTCAGATTAACTCTTTTTGATAAGGATTATATAAAACAAAAGCTTTTGCCTGAAATGTCAAAGTCATATTGCGCTTTGGATATGGTGGTGCTGAATAAGCTTGTATTAGAGGATATGTTTCGTATAAATGATGAGAATTACTGGGACAGAGTAATATATTCAAGAAGTGTTGAGGATTGTATGCAGATGCTTGAAAAGGGCGAGTGTGATGTCATTTTTGTTATGAATCCGGTTAAGACAGAGCAGATAAAGAATGTTACAGCTGCCGGTGAAATGCTTCCGAAATGTTCAATAAGCGTATTCCCGAAGCCTTCGGTGGGTGTATTTATAAATGTGAAGGAAGATTGATCGAAAACGAGGCGGTATTCGTCTCGTTTTGCTTATGTATAAAAATAAATATTTAGGAAAGGGAAGTACATGGGAAAATATGACGGTTGGCTAATAGTATCGGATATGGATGCAACTTTGCTTACGGATGAGCATGATATTTGCGATAGAAATGCCAAGGCAATAGACGAATTTATAAATGAGGGAGGCAAGTTTTCGATTGCTACCGGACGTGTGATGCCGGCAGTAAAAATGTATCTTGACAAAATACGAATAAATGCTCCCGCTGTATTGCATAATGGTGCTAAAATATATGATTTCAAAGAAGAGAAGTGTCTTTTCTGCAAGCCAATAGAGGAATACAGAAAGCCGATTTTAAAACGTGTTCATGACGAACTGCCGTTTATAGGACTTGAGGTATATACAGCAGATGAGGAAACATATGTATATCAGCATTGTAAGGAAACAGCAAGATTTAAGCTCAGAGGATATGATGTATGCTATGAGCTTCCGGAGCATATATGGAATGTACCATGGATAAAGTGGCTGCTTGTCGGAGATAAGGAAGTTCTTGATAAATATGAGCCTATTTATAGGCGCGAATATGACAGCGGTTTTTGTGTAAGAAGCGGCGATAAATATCTTGATATAGTGTCCGGAGGTGTATCAAAAGGGAAGGGTGTTTTGTATCTGGCAGAGCTTTATGGGATACAACCGGAAAAAATTATTACTGTGGGCGATAATATGAATGACATAGATATGATAGAAACAGCGGGAATAGGAGTTGCAGTATCAAACGCAGAGGATAAAGTAAAGGAAGCCGCAGATATACAGGTATGTTCAAATAACGAAGGAGCAATAGCGGATATTTTAGAAAAAATAATCAAGGTTTAACATAATTTTCAAGGACGCTTGACAAAATTATCATGATGTGATAATATAGTGTTCAATACCAGATGTATAATATTAAACGGTGTATTATTTAAATATAAGGAGATGATCAAATTGACAGATGCGCAAATTTCTTTAAAGAAAAATCTTGAGAATTTCAAGAATATTTTTGAGAAGGAATATACATGGGTTGCGGGATTTATGCGTAATGTTTATAGGTATCCGGATAAGAAGGCAATGATTTTTCCTCAGACAAAGGAGAGTTGGACTTATGCGGAGCTTAATAGGATTGTGAATAAATTCTCTAACGCCCTCGTTAAAGATGGGATAAAAAAGGGCGATGTAATAATGTATCAGCTTTTGAATTGCCCTGTTTTTGCGTTCACATATGTAGCCGCGCATAAGGTATGTGCTGTAAACTGTCCTATAAACTACAGACTTTCAGCAGGTGAAATTGCGATGAATCTGGATGACTCGCATCCGGAAGTATTTATTTTTGAAGCTGAACATACGCAGGTGATTCGTGAGGCGCTCAACCTGGCAGATTATAAACCTAAGCGCATGATAATTACGGATATAAAAGGGGTAAAGGAAGCTCCGGAATGGTGCATACCATTTGAGGATTATATAGCTGATGAATCTGATGATGAGCCGGAGATCGAATATGAGCATAACATATATGATGAAACTACGCGTCTCTATACTTCGGGTACAACAGGACGTCAAAAGGGAGTTCCGATTACGAGTATAAACGAGGTATTGTCATCGCATGATGTTATAATTCATTTTCCGCTTGACCAGAGAGATTTGACTATGAATACAACTCCATGGTTTCATAGGGGCGGAATTCACTGTGCCGGTCCGGCTCCGACTTTCTATGTTGGCGGAACAATTGTCATTATGCGTAAATTTGATCCAAAGGAGTGCCTGAGGTATATTGAAAAATATGGACTGACTTTTGTGATAGGTGTTCCCGCGGTGCTTGAGAGACTTACGTATGCGCAGGAGAAGGAAGCAAGGAATCTGAGTACTCTTAAGGGAATTGTTACGATGGGAAGTCCGCTTGAAAGAGCAGCTTGTATAAAGTATCAGAAGGTTCTTACTCCAAATATTTTTAATGGATATGGAACTACGGAAACCTTCTGGAACACTTTCCTTCGTCCGTTTGACTTGCCGGAAATGGCAGGTACTGCCGGAGGATCTTGTCTTGATGATGAGGTTCGAGTTGTAAAAACATATCCTGACAGACATGCAGAGCCTGATGAAGAGGTTGCAAAGGACAATATGGAGGTAGGAGAGGTTATTATAAAAACAACAGCTAAATCTTCTTATTGTTACTTTAATAATGATGAAGAAACTAAAAATAAGTTTTATAAAGGTTATGCCTACACAGGCGATCTCGGAACATGGGATGAGCATAATTATATCAGCATTACCGGCCGTAAGGATGATATGATCATTTCTGCGGGCGAAAATATATATCCTACTCAGGTAGAGGAGGTGCTGTCTACATTCGACAAGGTTGCGGATTGTATAGTAACAGCTGTGCCTGATAAGGCAAGAGGCGAAATGGTAACAGCATATATCGTGAAAGCGGACGAGTCTCTGACTTACGGAGAATTAGAGGAATTCTGTAAAAATAATGTTATGCTCGCGAATTATAAGCGCCCCCGTTATTATAAATTTATATCGGAGGTTCCGAGAAATGTTACAGGTAAAAAGCTTCATAATAAAGCAAAAGAAATGGCGCTCGATGATTTACAGAGCGGACGTTTATATAGAGTATAATCAAAAATGTAATGAGATTTATATGCGGGCAGGGTGTGATATCATGCCCGCATTATAATATAAAATTATTATATCAGTTAATTGTTTTAATCAAACATTAAATCTGAACAGAACTACATCTCCGTCCTGCATAACATACTCCTTGCCCTCACTGCGAACAAGACCTTTTTCTTTTGCAGCAGTCATAGAGCCGCACTCAATTAAATCGTTGTAGTGAACGACCTCTGCGCGGATAAAACCTCTTTCAAAATCACTGTGTATCTTTCCGGCTGCCTGAGGAGCTTTTGTTCCTTTTGTAATTGTCCATGCACGCACTTCCGGTTCTCCGGCGGTAAGATAGCTTATAAGTCCAAGCAGAGTATAGCTTGCTTTGATAAGACGGTCAAGCCCTGATTCTGTCATACATAAGTCATCAAGGAACATCTGCTTATCCTCGCCGTCAAGCTGAGCAATCTCTTCCTCTATCTTAGCCGAAACAGGCATAACCTGAGAGCCTTCCTGTTGAGCAAATTCTTCTACAAGCTCTACATATTTATTATTTTCTATACCATCGGCAAAGTCATTTTCAGCAACATTAGCCGCATATATAACAGGCTTCATTGTTATAAGGAAAATATCCCTCATAATAGCCATTTCATCTTCATCATAATCAAGAATTCTTGCCGGCTTGCCGTCTTCAAGCGCAGCTTTAACACGTTCTAACAGCTCAAGCTCTTTTGCAAGCGACTTATCGCCCTTCATTGCTTTTTTAGTGCGGTCAATACGTCTTTCTATCATTTCCAGATCTGAGAAAATAAGCTCTAAATTTATAACTTCAATATCTCTTATCGGATCAATGGAGCCGTCCACATGGGTGATATTGCTGTCTTCAAAGCAGCGAACTACATGAACTATCGCATCACATTCCCTTATATTGGCAAGGAATTTATTTCCCAGTCCTTCTCCTCTTGAAGCGCCCTTTACCAGACCGGCAATATCTACAAACTCTATATAAGCATGCGTTACCTTTTTAGGGTGATACATCTCTGCCAAACGATCAAGCCTTTCATCCGGTACATCAACAATTCCCACATTCGGTTCTATTGTGCAGAACGGATAGTTTGCGCTTTCGGCTCCCGCTTGAGTAATAGCATTGAAAAGCGTTGACTTTCCTACGTTAGGCAAGCCTACTATTCCTAATTTCATGTTGTTATTCATCCTTTCGTATTTTATAAAATCTCATTCTATTATAATACATTTACTCATTTTTAGCAAGAGCTTCATAAAATTTTTTGTATAAATGTCTGTATAAAGATTAAGTAAAAGTCTTATTTTTATAAAAATATTGCGGTTAATGCCGTTTTAAAGATTTTTGTTGATTTTTCTTTACATTTGTTTAACAATTGTGAATAAACCTTGAATTTTTTGTCAACTTATGATATATTAAAATATGTGTTATTACGAAGGAGGATTGATACATGACATTCACAGAAATTTTAGAAAAGATTGATAGTTATGTCTGGGGAATTCCGCTTATTGTGCTGATCATAGTGACCGGTATAATTCTTTCGTGCAGAACTCATTTCCTTCAAATTTTTCATCTTGGTAAGGCTTTAAAGTTTATGGTAAAAAATGAAGAAAACGGAGAAGGAGAAGTTACAAGCTTCGGTGCTCTTTGTACCGCGCTTTCTGCAACTATAGGAACCGGAAATATTGTAGGCGTTGCTACTGCTATTACAGCCGGAGGTCCGGGAGCTTTATTTTGGATGATAGTGGCTGCATTCTTTGGCATGGCAACAAAGTATTCGGAAGGTTTTCTGGCTATAAAATACCGTACAGTGGATGAGAATAATCATGTGCTTGGCGGTCCATTCTATTATATAGAACGAGGCATGGGCAAAAAATGGAGATGGCTTGCAAAAATATTTGCTTTCTTTGGAGTTTGTGTCGGACTTTTCGGAATAGGTACATTTACTCAGGTAAACGGTATTGCAAGCGCTGTATCCGGGCTTTTCCCTGATGCACCGACAGTATTTTCTATAGGAGAAAATAATTATACGCTTGCTATCATTATAACAAGTATCATTGTTGCTTTATGTGCAGGTCTTGTTATAATAGGAGGAATAAGCAGAATTTCAAAGGTAAGTCAGGTTGTCGTTCCATTTATGGCAATAGCATATGTACTTTTTGCCGTAATTCTTATATTATGCAATATTCCTCAAATCCCTAATGCGGTTGTTACTGTAATAAAGGGCGCTTTTGGTTTCGGTGACGGAGCGCAGGCTGTAAGAGCTGCTGCCGGAGGAGTTTTGGGAGCGATGCTTGCAGCGATGCAGAATGGTGTTGCAAGGGGTATATTTTCAAATGAATCGGGTCTTGGCTCGGCGCCGATAGCTGCGGCAGCTGCACAGACAAATGATACAGTAAGACAAGGTCTTATAACAATGACCGGTACTTTTATTGATACAATCATTATATGTACCATGACGGGTATATCGATTGTTCTTACAGGAGCATATCTTCAGCCGGGGCTTGAGGGCGTAAATATAACATCATATGCGTTCCAAAACGGTCTTCCGTTTCCTCATATAGTATCATCCACTGTTCTTACATTGTGCTTGATATTCTTTGCCTTTACAACTATACTGGGTTGGGATTATTACAGCGAAAGATGTCTAGAATATCTTTCAAATAAAAATTTAAAAGCGGTAAAAGTTTTTAGATGGATATATATTTTAGCGGTATTTATTGGTCCGTATATGACAATTTCAGCAGTATGGACAATTGCCGATATATTTAATGGTCTTATGGCAATTCCTAATGTTATAGCGCTTATAGCATTAAGCGGTGTTATAGCAAAGGAAACAAATGAGTATTTCAGACTGAAAAAGTATAATTCCATAGACCGATAAACTTGCCAACCGATTTCATATTTAATAAGCGCACACACTGACCGTATTGTTTACGGATAGTGTGTGCGCTTTATTATACCTTTTTAAATACAATGATTTTTAAATATTGAGCGAAAAGCTCCATTAATGTTGTGATATACAGGCAATTTCAGCAAGTTTTTCTATCATATAGTGCAGAAGCTGCGCCTGTTCGGTATCTGCTGCTTTATAATATACTTCCTTGCCGACTCGTCGGTTAACTATAAGACCGCTTGCTTTAAGCTGTCTTAAATGATGAGATACAGCCGGACTGCTCATATCTACAAGGGCGGATATATTTATAACACATTCTTCACAATGACATAGAAGCCAGAAAATACGAACGCGGCTCGTATCGCCGAGTTGTTTGAAAATATCTGCTATTACCTGAAAATTTTCGGCCGGAGGCATTTGTTCCGGAATATTTTCGATAAGTTGTCCATGTTGATGGGGTAATTGATTGTTTGACACTGCCTTTCACTTCCTTTTAAAAACTTACTTTTATTATATCATAAAGCGCAATGCGTTTAGCATTGCTTCACACCGATACAATAAACACATCCGAGACAAAGCCGTTTCACGGCTTTGTTTCCTTAACTGTGTTTATTATATCATATTTTTAGTTGATTGACAATAATTTGATCTTTTAATAATAATAAATAATTTTTTATAAAAAATTATAAAAATAAGTTGACATATCAGCATAACAGTGATATAATATAAATAGAAAGATTAAACAAATGCTTAATTGTTTAATAATATATTTATAAAGGAGAGATTATAATGAAAAAGACTTATAAAATTGATGTTGATTGTGCAAATTGTGCCAATAAAATGGAAGCTGCAGCTAAAAATACTGATGGAGTAAAAGATGCTACAGTAAATTTCATGACTTTAAAAATGATTGTGGAATTTGATGAAGGGCAAGAGCCGAAAAGTGTTATGAAGGAAGTACTTAAGAACTGCAAAAAGGTTGAAGACGATTGTGAAATATTTATATAAATATTTCAGGAGGACTTTTGCCGGGTATCTTATAAAAATAGAGCTTATTTAGAGTTTATAAAAGCTTTGGCGCCCTTGAGTAAATATTAAGGGTGTTAAGCTATAACTAATATATGAACAATTAATCATATGTTAATTTGAAAGGAGATAATCATGAATAAGAAGCAGAGAAAAATGCTTATACGGATAATAATAGCGGCGCTTTTACTTGTAGTGTTGAATTTTATTCCATCCGTCGGTATTTTAAGATTTGTCCTATATTTGATCCCATACATTATAATAGGATATGATATTTTAATAAAGGCTTGTAAAGGTATAAAAAATAGACAGGTTTTTGACGAGAACTTTCTAATGGCTGTCGCAACAGTAGGCGCTATAATTCTTGCGATAACCGATGATGGTGATTATACAGAGGCTATAGCTGTTATGCTGTTTTATCAAATCGGAGAATTATTCCAAAGCTATGCTGTAGGAAAGAGCCGGAGAAATATAAGCGAGCTTATGGATATACGTCCGGATTATGCAAATATTGAATCAGATGGAAAGCTTGAGCAGGTTGACCCTGATGAGGTTGAGGTTGGAAGTATAATAATTGTTCAGCCGGGAGAGAAGGTTCCGATTGACGGCACAATAATTGAAGGAAGCTCAACATTGAATACTGTAGCTCTAACTGGCGAAAGCACGCCGCGCAGTGCGCATGAAGGTGATGAGATAATAAGCGGATGTATAAATATGACGGGTGTTTTAAAAATTCGTACAACAAAAGAATTTGGGGAATCCACTGTATCTAAAATCCTTGATCTCGTTGAAAATGCAAGTTCGCGCAAGTCAAAATCGGAGAATTTTATTTCCAAGTTTGCACGTATATATACTCCCGCTGTTTGTTTGAGCGCGCTTGCGCTTGCACTTGTGCCGCCGGTTGTAAGAATGTTTATTCTTGGTATAAGTGCCGAATGGGGAGATTGGATTTACCGCGCGCTTACTTTTCTTGTGATAAGTTGTCCTTGTGCGTTGGTTATAAGTATTCCGCTCAGTTTTTTTGCAGGACTTGGAGGGGCAAGCAAAGAGGGCATTCTTATCAAGGGTTCAAATTATCTTGAAACCTTATCAAAAACCAAATATGTTGTTTTTGATAAAACGGGCACGCTTACTCAAGGCGTATTTGAGGTAAACGGTATTCATCACAATGAGATTGAAAATGAAAAAATCATTGAATATGCCGCTCTTGCTGAAAGCGCTTCATCGCATCCTATAAGCAAAAGTTTACAGCAGGCTTATGGTAAAGAAATTGACCGGTCGAGAGTAAGTGATATACAGGAAATCAGCGGCAATGGAGTTATTGCTAAGGTTGACGGAACAGAGATAGCAGTCGGAAATGCAAAGCTTATGAATCGCTTGAATATTAAATATATAGACTGTCATCATGTTGGTACAATTATTCATGTTGCAATAAATAAAAAATATGCGGGTCATATCGTAATTTCCGATATTATAAAAGTAAATTCAAAACAGGCAATATCAGCTTTAAAATCGTCCGGAATAGAAAAGACAATAATGCTTACAGGAGATGCAAAAGCTGTTGCACAGAGTGTTTCAGAGGAGTTAAATATTGACGAGGTATACAGTGAGCTGCTTCCGGCAGGGAAGGTGGAAAAGGTTGAAGAGCTTCTTGAATCAAAGCCGAAAAGTGCAAAGCTTGTATTTGTCGGAGACGGAATAAATGATGCTCCTGTACTTTCAAGAGCGGATATAGGTATAGCTATGGGTTCTATGGGCTCTGATGCGGCAATAGAAGCAGCTGACGTGGTACTTATGGATGACGATCCTATGAAGGTGTCAAAGGCTATAAAAATCTCGCGGAAGTGTCTCAGAATAGTTTATGAAAATATATGGTTCGCTATAGGCATAAAGATTATTTGTCTGATGCTTGGCGCGGTTGGTATAGCTAATATGTGGCTGGCGGTGTTTGCTGATGTGGGAGTTATGATTATTGCTGTTCTGAATGCTATAAGGGCATTATTTGTGAAAAAGATTTAATATAATTAAATTAATATGTGAATATATAATTAATAGCTTCAGAGGTATGATCAATAAAGAGGATGTCACTTTTAATGCGACATCCTCTTTTATCGACCAATAAATTCTCTGCAAAGCTGTATTCCTTCAGCTAAAAAATCTTTATCGGCATCAAGCCAGTGGATACGTTTATCGCGCCTGAACCATGTGAGCTGACGTTTTGCGTATCTTCTGGAGCTTTGTTTTATAAGATTCACTGTATCTTCAAGGCTCATATTTCCTTCAAAATAATCGATGACTTCTTTATAGCCGATGCCCTTCATGGAATTAAGCTCTTTTGTATAGCCCATCTCCATAAGGCACTTCACTTCATCAAGCAGTCCGTCGTTTAGCATGATATCAACTCTCTTGTTTATTCGGTCATATAAGACCTCCCTGTCCCATTTTACACACAGTATAAGCGGTTCATATCTTGATTCTTTTTGCTTTGTTATTTCCTGATGCTCGGATATGGGTATACCTGTAGTCCGATAAAATTCTATAGCGCGGACTATACGGCGAAGATTTCCGGGATGGAGTCGTTGTGCGCTTACGGGATCGAATTCTTTGAGTATATCAAGGAGATACTGTGAGCTGTGCTGCTTAGCAAGCTCATTAAGCTCCTCCCGCAGTTTATAGTCAGTCTCTATTTCGCCGAAGGTTATATCATTCACGACAGAATTGATATAAAGTCCTGTACCTCCGCACATAATAGGGATTTTACCACGTGAGGCAATTTCGGCTATTATCTTGTGGGCAAGCTCCGTATAGTCGGCGACGCTGAATTCCTCATCAGGCTCAAGAAAATCTATAAGATGATGCTTCGCTTCGGACTGTTCCTCAAGAGTAGGCTTTGCTGAACCTATATTCATATATTTATATATCTGCATACTGTCGGCGTTAACGATTTCTCCGTTTACAGATTTAGCAATATCGATGGCAAGCCGTGTTTTTCCTGAAGCAGTCGGACCTGCGACAACAATAAGTTTTTGTTTCATACTATACGTTTAAATTCCTTTTCAATTTCTTTTTGACTCATAGTTATAATAATAGGTCTGCCGTGAGGGCAGGTATTAATATTTTTTAGCCTTAATACATTCCGCACAAGAGTTTCCATTTCCTGAGTGCTAAGATGATGATTGGCTTTGATAGCTGATTTGCAGGCAATGGTATAGAGCATACGTTCATGTTTTTCTGTGATAAGCTCATGCTTCAATACAGATGCATTCGTTACAAGCTCAAGAAGCAGCTCTTCTACTTCTCCCGGATCCAAATCTCCCGGAGCGCTTCTTACTATGACTTCATTGTCACCGAATTCATCGCATTCAAATCCCATATTCTGAAGTTCATTTTGTACTTCAAAAAAGGCGGAAAACTCGGAAGGAGTCATTTTAACTATTACAGGTTCAATTAGAATCTGTGACATTATTTGCTTATTTGCCAACCCTTTTTTTAACTCCTCGTACTTAAGTCTTTCATGAGCTGCATGTTGGTCGATGAGCAGCATTTTATCTCCTTTTTCAGCTATAATATAAGTGCTGAATACTTGGCCAACTATTTTAAAATATTCGTCTATAAATACGTTGTCTTGTGTTTCAACATTAATTTCATTAGTATTTATAATCGGATTAATATCAGTTGAATCTGTATCGGTCTCCGGATTTTTTGATTCCGATGTTGCTTGCTGGGTAAAATTATTCATTTCTGAATAATTATTTGATATCGCAGCTGAAGGTGTTGAGATTATTTCGTAGTGGTCCGATGTACTGATATTGGATTTGGTATTTATATCGGCGTCATTATAAAATACAGGAGGAGTGCTTGGTGCAACTGTATTTGTATTAGGAGTGCTGTCATTAAAAAATACCATTTTATTCTGTTTAGCGGGCATACCTGCATGGACGGAAGAACGGTTTTCTTCTTTAGATGTTGAACTGCTGTATGATTGTGCCGGTTTTATATCGGGCGATTGCTTTACAGATGGAATATCAACTTGTTCAACTGCGGTATCACGCTTAAACAATACCTCGCCGGTATTCTTGTCTATTCTTTCTATTTCTGGAACGTTTGGCAAAGCATACAACGCATTTTTTACTGCATAATAGACTGCATTGCGTACTGCTTTTTCATTTGCAAATTTTACCTCAAGCTTTGTAGGATGCACATTTATATCCATAAATGACGGGTCAATTTGAATATTCAGTACAGCCATAGGGAATTTGCCTATCATAATTTGATTTTTATACGCATCCTCGACCGCGCGTATTATGAGCGCGCTTTTTATGTAGCGCTTGTTTACAAAAAAGCTCTGATAATTTCTGTTCGGACGTGTAAGAGTGCCTTTTCCGATAAGACCTGTAACATGTATACCATTTTCTTCATAATCAACTTCAAGTGTTCCCTTGGCATAGTCCTTTCCGTAAGCAGTATATACTGCATTTTTTAGACTGCTGTCTCCCGGGGAGAATAGTTTATCCTTGCCGTTTACAGTCAGCTTAAAGGATATTTCCGGATGTGCAAATATAAATCTTGTCATTATATCGGTTATATATCCGGCTTCGGTAGCGTCCTTTTTTAAAAATTTTAGTCTTGCCGGAGTATTATAAAATAAATCCTCGGCTATAATGCTTGTACCATCAGGAATACCCGCTTCTTCAGAGGACAGTATTTCTCCTCCGCGGCAGGTAACACATATACCTATATGATCCTCATGACGCTTTGTAAAAAGGCTTACTTTTGCAACTGCCCCTATGGAAGAGAGGGCTTCTCCACGGAACCCGAGAGTATATATTGCGTCAAGATCATTTTCGGTTTGTATTTTGCTTGTCGCGTGACGCAGAAAACATATTTTGGCGTCATCAGCGCTCATGCCGCAGCCGTTATCGCTTACGCGCATATATGTCACGCCGCCGTTTTTTATTTCAACGGTAATGTTTGTTGCTCCGGCGTCAATGCTGTTTTCGACAAGCTCCTTAATGACGCTTGCAGGACGTTCAACAACCTCTCCGGCAGCTATTTTATTTGATATTTCTGTATCTAATACGTGAATTAATCCCATAGTATTTCCTTTCACAAATTCAATGAATCATCAAATATTATTATAACATTCAAAATAATAATTGTCAAATTATATTTATTAAAAAATGTCAGCGATTCTGAAGATTATTTGTATTAAAATTTTTGTATAAATGTGTTCATATCTTGTCTTAGCAATATACAGCAACAAATACAAATATTTAGTTTAGTACAAATTAAAACAATATTGTTTTGCAAAAAACATAAAAATATGTTATAATTATAGATAATAAAATTATATAAAATAGGAGCAGTTTTTGTATGAAATTTATACATATATCAGATTTACATATAGGAAAACGTATGGGAGAATATTCCCTTGAGGATGATCATAGATACATACTTAATCAAATAGTTAAAATTGCAGAATATGAAGATGTTGATGCTGTAGTTATAGCCGGAGATGTTTATGATAAACCTAATCCAAGCGGTAAAAGCGTAGAGATATTTGATGATTTTTTAACGGATATTTCAGCTGGCGGAAGAGCAGTATTAATTATAAGCGGAAATCATGATTCACAGGAGCGTATAGGCTATGCTTCGAGGCTTCTCACTAAAAATAATATTTATATTGCCGGAGAGATAGAAAGAGATGTGATGAAGGTAGAAATAAAGGGAGTTGATTTTTATCTTTTGCCTTATATACGTCCGGTTTATGTACGCAGGTTTTTTGATGATCAGAAAATAGAAACATATGATGATGCAGTAAGGCTTATGCTTGAGAATATAATACCGGATAAAAAGAGTGTGCTTGTGGCACATCAGTTTGTAACGTCTTCTTCATCTCGTACCGAAAGAACAGATTCGGAAACGATTTCTGTAGGCGGTCAGGATAATATCAGTGCTGAAATTTTTGATAAGTTTGATTATGTAGCGCTGGGACATCTTCATCGTGCTCAATGCATTGGAAATGATAAAATACGCTATTGCGGCACACCGCTTAAATTTTCAAAATCTGAGGTCAATGATATAAAGAGCGTTACGGTAGTGGATACAGATAATGATATGAGCTATAAAACAGTTGAGATTATTCCGAAAAGGGATGTAAGAGCGGTAAAAGGAAAAATAGACGAGCTTTTACGGGCGGCAGTCAATGATAAAGAGGGAAAAGAGGATTATATATATGTAACGCTTACCGATGATGAGGAAGTAATGGATGCGGCGGAGAGAGTGAGGGAAATATATCATAATTTTGTGCAAATAGATTTTTGTAATAGGCGTTATCAATTTGATAATGAGATATATTCCGAGGCAATTTCAGACGAAAAAACAGAGGTTGAGATGTTTGAAGAATTTTATGAGCTTCTCAATAATGAGCAAATGACCGAGAAAGAAAGGAATATAATATTAGAGTTAATGGAGGATAAGGAAATATGAAGCCGTTAAAGCTTACAATAAGTGCGTTTGGTCCGTATGCGGAAGAAACGGTTATTGATTTTGAGAAAATAAACAGTGGACTTTATGTAATTACGGGGAAAACCGGCGCTGGAAAGACAACGATATTTGATGCTATAACCTTTGCTCTTTACGGAGAGGCAAGCGGAGATGACAGAAAGAAAAATATGTTAAGGAGCGATTTTGCAAATGATAATACAAAAACATTTGTGGAGCTTGAATTTCGGCATAAAAATAAATGGTACAAAATAAGACGTAATCCCGAATATGTCAAAGCTGTGAAAGGAACAACAATAAAAGCCGATGCGGAATTGGTAGATGAATACGGAAATGTAATAGCGGTAAAAACTAAAAACGTTACAAAAGCCGCAGAAGAAATAACAGGTATAAATCGAGTACAATTTACTCAGATAGCAATGATAGCACAGGGAGAATTCAAAAAACTGCTTTGTGCCGGAACGGAAGAAAGAGGAGAAATTTTTCGGAGAATATTCGGAACTGAAAAGCTGCTTAATATGCAAAACGAGCTTAAGCAGAGATATTTAGAAAAGAATAAGGAATGCGAAAAAGTAAAGGCTAAATTGTCTGCGCTTTCTCAGACGGTGATGGGAGATATCGAGTTCGATATAGTAAATGCTCCGGAAATGTATGATAATGAGCTGGATGAGCTTATAAAGGCTGCAAGTAATGAAGAGAAAGAATTGAATGCGGTATATAAGAAAATCAATGAGGAAGCAAATGATTTACAAAAGCAGATTATAAAAGGGGAGGAGGGTAACAGTAAAATTGCTGAGCTCGAAAAAGAGAAGAAACATCTTGAGCAAATCAAGCTTCAAGAGCGTGAAATAAGATATAAAAACGAAAAGCTTAAAATATATGAAACCGTATATAATGAGATAAAGCCTGTTTATGAAGAGCAGATGAGGAATAAGAGGAATATGCTTGAGCTTGATGCGGCAGTTAAAAGAGATACGGAATATATTTCAGAAGGAAGAAATAAAGTAAAAATACTGGAACAGAACTATGCAAAGAGCATTGAAAATGAGGGGGATATAAAGGCTTTAAGAGCAAATGCGGCGGAAATAAATGCGACATTGGCAGACTATGAAGAATTTGAGATAAAGAAGAATGAATATACCAAGCTTGAACAAGAATATAAAAATAATAAGCAATTAATGTTGGGTATTCAGCAGCATCAGGAAAGCCTGAATGATAAGATTATAAAACTAAAAGAAGAGCAAAAAGAACTCTCGGGTGCGGAGGCAGAGCTTGAAAGGGAAAGTGTGAATGCTGAAAAAAGCAAAATAAGACTGGAGGAAATAGGTGTTCTTGAGAATAATATTTCTATTTTAAAAAAGAAAGAAAAGGCATTGCATAATACGGAACAAGTATATATCAATAATATGCAGATATATGAGAGGAAATCGGAATATGCGGATAAGCTTGAGAGAGCCTTTCTTGATGCACAGGCAGGCGTATTGTCTTCAAAGCTTAAGGAGGGAGAGCCATGCCCGGTATGCGGTTCTGTACATCATCCTAATCCTGCAGCGGTATCAGCTGATGTGCCGTCGGAAGAAGGATTAAGAGAAGCAAGAGAAGCCGCTGAATTGGCAGGTAAGGAGGCGCGGTTATCATCAGAAAAAAGTGCGGCACAAAAAGCGGAATTTAAAACGTTATATAAAAACGTGAAAAAAAATGCGGAGATGCTGGGGATAGAAGATATAGGAAAAATTTTTGAAGAATCTCAGAATGCTAAAAAGAAGTATGAGGATATGCAGAATATAAAATCGTCTGCCGAAAAGAAGTTTGCAAGATACAGACAAATTATACAGCTTACAGAGGAGGATGAGAATAAATATAAAAAATACGAGCAAGAGCTGAATTTTATTAAAGAGTCGGTACATGAACAGGAGCGGAAACTTTCAGGTATGAGGTCGGCAATCGATCAGATTGGGAAAAGACTTGTATATGGAAGTGTTGGCGGTGCGATGGATCAAATAGAAAAATTGACTCGAAAAGCAGATATTCTTGCAAATGAGATAAATGAAGCACGGGATAAGCTTAACAGATTCAATACATATATAGAAAAAACAAAAGCTATTTTAGAGGAGAATACTCTAAAGCTTATAGACGCAAAGGATAAGTACGATAAAAGTTTAAGAGCCTTTTCAGAGCTGCTTTTTAAATATGGACTGAAAAATGAAAATGAATTTTTGGAAAATATCAAGACGCTTTCGGAGATAGAAAAAATGCGGAACGATATCCAGAGCTTTGAAAAAGAAATGGCGGCGGCAGTTAAAACTGTTACGATGCTTGAAAAGAGTGCTAAAGGGATAATATACTGCGATGTTGAGGAACTTATAAAAAAATACAATGAAAAACTCGAGCTTGCAGAAGAGTATTCAGAAAGGATCAAAATTATAAATCATAAAGTGAATACAAATTCTGATGCCCAAATGCGTATAAAAGCGGCACGAAAGGAATATATGGGTAAGGCGGAGGAGTATATGCTTTATAAAAAGCTGTCCGACACCGCAAATGGAAATATTACAGGTAAGCAAAAAATAAAATTTGAACAGTATATACAGGCTGCATATTTTGACAGAATACTTAATGCGGCAAATAAGCGTCTTGAAAAAATGAGCGGACGCTATGAGCTTGTAAGACGCAGGGATTCGAGAAATAATTCATCCAAAACAGGACTTGATTTGGATATACTTGATAACTATACGGGGCGCTGCCGTGATGTAAGGACGCTTTCGGGAGGCGAATCGTTTATGGCGTCGATGGCTCTTGCACTCGGATTGTCGGATATTGTGGAGAGTGCTGCCGGCGGCGTACAGATTGATGCAGTTTTTATAGACGAAGGCTTCGGATCTCTTGACTCGGATGCGCTTGAAAAGGCAATGTCGGTATTAAATGAGCTGTCGGCAGGAGATAGGCTGGTGGGGGTTATATCGCATGTTGAAACACTTTATAACGAAATAGATAAAAGAATTCAGGTGATCAGCTCTCCTTGCGGAAGCAGCGTAAAATTAGGAGTATAATTATATACCGTTTGGTTACAAAATTATGCCCATTTAGTACATTTGCATTGAAAATTTTGTCGCATAGAAGTATAATAATGTTAGCCGGTTAGAAAAATATCAAAAAATATCATTATGAGGAAGGGAGTGTGTGATATGGATATGAATGTTGTATGGCTGGCGGGAGTGATAGCCTTTGTAGTGCTTGAAGCGGTTACATATCAGCTCGTATCAATATGGTTTGCATTTGGAGCGGCAGGAGCGCTTATTGCATCGTTGTGCGGAGCGGGAATTTACTTACAGCTGGGAATTTTTCTGGCAATCGCTATACTGCTTTTATTGATTTTGCGACCGTTTTCGATTAAGCTGGTGAAGCATCCGGATGTAAAAACAAATGCTGACAGTCTTATCGGCAAGCAGGTGCTTATCACAGAGGAGGTAAATAATATAAGCGGTCATGGCAAAGGGAAAGTAAACGGTATGACATGGACGGTAAGAAGCGAGGATAACGAAGTAATATCCGAGGGAGCCTTGCCGGAGGTAGTAAGAATTGAGGGAGTAAAATTAATTGTAAAGGGAGGAAAATAAAATGATTGTATTTATCTTTGCATTAATAGTATTAATTTTAATTATTCTTATATTGAATATTAAAATAGTTCCTCAGGCTCATTCGTATGTAATAGAGCGTTTGGGAGGATACTATGCCACATGGGGTACTGGACTGCATTTTAAAATTCCGTTTGTTGACCGTATTTCAAAAAAAGTAAGCATGAAAGAACAGGTAGTTGATTTCAAGCCTCAGCCGGTTATAACAGAGGATAATGTAACAATGCAGATAGATACGGTTGTTTACTATCAGATAACCGATCCGAAGCTTTATACATACGGCGTGGAGTATCCGATGATGGCTATAGAGAATCTTACGGCAACGACGCTAAGAAATATAATAGGAGATATGGAGCTTGATGAGACCTTGACCTCAAGGGATGTGGTCAACACGAAGATGCGTTCTATTCTTGATGAAGCGACAGATCCATGGGGAATAAAAATAAACAGAGTAGAGCTAAAAAATATTACTCCTCCCAAAGAAATTCAAGATGCGATGGAACGTCAGATGAAAGCGGAAAGAGAAAGACGTGAAAGCATATTAAAGGCTGAGGGTGAGAAAAAGAGCGCTATTTTGATTGCAGAAGGCGAAAAGGAAAGTGCGATTCTTCGTGCCGAGGCAAAAAAGCAGGCCGCTATTAAGGTGGCAGAAGGTGAAGCAGAGGCTATACTTGCTGTTCAGAGCGCTGTTGCGGAAGGTATAAAAAAGATAAATGAAGCTGATCCGCATGAAGGATACCTTACGATAAAATCACTGGAGGCATTTGAAAAAGCGGCTGACGGAAAGGCGACAAAGATAATAATTCCGTCCGAGATACAAGGAATAGCAGGATTGGCTTCTTCAATAAAAGAGGCATTATAAGTATAAAATCTACGGAGGAAAATATGCGCGCAGCTATATGTGATGACGAGCAGGCTTGTTTGGAAGCGGAAGAAAAGCTAATTAAAGAAGCATTTATGCAAAAGGATATAAATTGCGGAATAGATTTATATAAAACTCCGGATGAGCTGCTTGCATCAGACATAAAATACGATATGATATTTCTCGATGTGGAAATGAAGGGAATGAACGGCATAGAAACCGCGGATAAAATTCACTCGAAAAATAAAAATACACTTATTTTCTTTGTCACAAATTACGAAGGATATATGGACGAAGCTCTTAATAAGCATGCCTTCAGATTTTGGACTAAGCCTATAAATCCGCAAAGGCTGCTCTATGGGATAGAATCGGCAATAAAAGAAATAGAAAGCGTTAGAGAGTATCTTGACGTTACAGTGGATAAAAAGCCTATAAGAATACTTATGAAGGATATAATATTCGCATATGCAAAAAATAAGGAAACAGAAATAATCACTATAGACGAAGAAATAAAGGTCAGGGAGCCATTTAAATATATATGTGCAAGACTGAGTAAGGAATATTTTTGCAGCTCCCATGCAAGCTATATTATCAATATGAATTATGTTGTGCGGTATACATCTTCAGAGGTCATATGCCGCTACAAGGATAAATATTATACGGCATATATGTCTAAAAGACGTTATTCCTTGTTTGGAAAAAGATTTATAGAATGGATGGGGAGCAGCATATGATTGATTATGCGGGATTTGCTTTAGGCATAGCTTTGGAATGTTTATTTATGATTTATTATGCAAATACAACATTTTATCCGAAAAAGAGCTATGCCAAAAGTATATGGGTATGTACTATCGGATATTTTATATTGCTTCTTTCCGGATTAACTAATAGCCGTATTATTTTTGTGACAGCGTTTTTTGCAATAAATTTTATACTTTTTTCCACAAGCTATAATATAGGCTATAAAAATGCGGCATTTCAAAGTATGATGCTCAATATTCTTCTTGCAACAAGCGAATTTATAATCATGCGCATATTTTATTCCGATGATATTGAAAGCGGATTTGTGCTGATATGTTCAAAGCCGCTTTCATTTACGCTTGAAAGCAAGGCGGTATATTTTATTGGTATATTGCTTATGAAAAAGCTTGTCCGAAATAAAAAGGATGTAAATGAGAGCGCAGTTCTTGTTAATATAGCGGTACCGGCAGTGACGATGGTAATAATAATACTTCTTTGGGACGAAGCGGCAAAGGACGAACGTTTTCTTATTGTTTATATATTGCTTTTATTTATAAATATAGTGGTATTTGCGGCAAATGAGATAATCATACTGCGTGGAATAGAAATGCAGAGACTTATAAAGGAACGCGCGGATCATGAGGCTGAGCTTGAAGGATATAGGATGCTGTATGAAAAGTATGAAAAGACAAGAATAATGCGTCATGATTTTAAGGAACAGATAAATGTATTGCGGTCATTGATAGCCGATAACAAGGCGGCGGAAGAATATATGAAAAAGATACGTGATCTAAGCCGTGAAATTGAGTTTACAGAATATACCGATAATAAGATCCTTAATATTTTGTTCGGGCAAAAAATTCAGGATTGTGCGGATAAAGGGATAGAGCTTTATATAAATTCTGCGGAACCGAGCATGAATTTTTTATCTGAAACCGATACTGTAGCGATATTTTCAAATTTGATAAATAATGCAATAGAAGGCTGTATGAAATCTAAAGAAAAAAATATCTTTATAGACCTTGAAACTGTAAACGATGCTTACACGGTAATAAAGGTCGAAAATAATTCAGACGAAAAGCCGTTCGTGCGTAATGATTCTCTTATTACAAGAAAGAAAGACATTGAAGCACATGGAATAGGAATGAAAAGCATATACGCTTCAATAAAGAAATATGGAGGTAAATTGAATTGGTCGTATGACGCGGAAAAGAAATTTTTTAGAACGGTTATAGTTTTTGAGAAATGTATACAATAAAAATGCCTGATATATAGGCTATGGATTTATATATAAACTATTGCAAATTTTTATAAATAGTGATATAATTTGATTAACGATTATACGGAGGATTTTCAGATGGAGTTAAATAGATATGTTCCATGTAAAGACGAGGAAATAAAAATACATGGAAGAACGGTCTTTGATAATCCGCTTACGTTGTTTTGGACAGGCAGCGGTATAGAGTTAAATGCGGATGGAAGCGAGCTTTATATTGAAACGGAAACGGATTATTCAGAATTTGAACAGTGGATAAGAATCGAGATCAATGGATTTAGTACAATAAAAATGCCGCTTCAAAAAGGTAAAAGTAAAATATGCGTGTTCCATGGAATGAGCAAGGAAACAATAAAGAACGTAAGGCTGATAAAAGAGGTTCAGCCAATGCAGCGCGATATACATTCATATCTTAAAATCCATGCTGTGGAATCGGACGGAAGGCTCTATCCTATGCAGGACAGAAAATATAAAATAGAATTTATCGGTGACAGCATTACCTCAGGAGAAGGGCTTGGAGGAACAAAGGGACTTAATGAATGGCTGCCGATTATATTTACTACATATAAAAATTATGCCGTTCAAACAGCAGAGGCTCTCAATGCCGATTATAGAATTATTTCGCAAAGCGGCTGGGGAGTGTACTCATCATGGGATAATAATATTACACACACTCTTCCAAAAGTATATCCTAAAATATGCTCAGTGCTGGATAATGAAGTTTCACGTCGGTTTGGCTCGTGCAGGGATAATGATTTTAATTTGTGGAAGCCCGATGTGATTGTAATTAATCTTGGAAGCAATGATTCGTTTGCGTTTACTTCACACGGATGGACAGATCCCGAAACAGGCATATTTTATAAGCAGCGTCTTAATGATGACGGCAAATATAATGAGGAAGACGTAAAAAAATTTCGTGACGCAGTGTATAATTTTGTGGCTATGTTAAGAAATTATAATTCAGATTCCTATATTTTATGGTCATACGGGATGATAGGACGCGGGCTTTTGCCATATATAGAGGAGGCTGTATTATCATATTCGTATGAGCATAAGGACGACAGGGTGTCTGTTCAGCTTTTGCCCGATATAAAGGATGAGTGGCTTGGTGCAAATAATCATCCGGGTATTGAGGCGCATACAGCGGCGGCAAAGACGCTTATAGAAAGACTTACAGAAATATTTAACAGATAAAGCAACGCCTTCAGACGCCCATACGGGCTGTCTGAAGGCGTTGTCAGCTGTAATAGATACATTCGGCTATATATTGTTCAACAGCAGTCCATTGGTCGATTCTGCCTGACTTGATCTCAAAATCAATCTCAGGTATTCTTGTGACCATGCGTTTTATGGCGTCTTCAGAAAATCCGGCAGAGCTGCTTATATACAGATCCGCTATATAAGGACTCATTCCGGTAATTTGTGCAACTTCATATTTATTGCGGCTGCCGGCAGTTTTTGCTTTAAGAAGTTTTTCGGCGGAACTATACATAAGATAAAGTATGCCGAATGCACTTTCTTTAGATGTGCGAAGACCGTTTACAACGTGCATTGCCGTATCCGCGTCATGCTTCATGATAGCATTGGTAAGATCGAATGCCTGTATCTGAGTGGATTTTGAAACTACTCTGTCAATATCGGCTTTTGTTATTTCTCCGTCACAGTAGTTTACAAGCTTGTCAAATTCATTTTTTAAAGTGTTCAGCCCTGGCTCGATTATGTTCACCATATATTTAGCCGCATCCTTAGACATCTTTATTTTTGCTTTAAGAGCTTGTCTGTTTATCCATGTGACAAGGTCTGACTCCGACTGATAATCAAAGCTTATCACACAGCCGTTCTTTTTTACCGCTTTATACAGAACTCCGCGTTTGTCAATTTCATTTTCTTCAAATATTACTACAAGATCGTTTGTTATCCTGGAGAATTTTTCCTGCCAGAAATTTTTTACTTCTTCGGAAGCTTTTTTAAAAATACCGCTGCCGCGTATAATTATAAGCTTTCGGTCTGTCATCATAGGGAGTCCTTCCCATGCATCGTCATACTCGGATAGATCAGTATTTGTTCCCTCAAAGCGTATATGGTTAAATTCAGGAAAACCCCCGTCAGGAACCATATTGGAAATTTTTCTCTCATAATCTTCTTTTATATAATTTTCAGGACCATAGAAAAGATACAGCGAACGTATATGCCCTTGAGAAAGTTCTTTTTTTAAATCTGTTATTTTCATATCTGTAGATTTTTGCGCCATTCACTACACCCATTTCGTAATAAAATTTTTTATTTAGGTTAAAATAGAATATGGGCATTGCCGCCCCTTTATAAGCTCTTATGAGGTTAAAATTTCATGGCGTAAATACTCATAATTGCGTATTTTTTGCGATTTTGTAGAAGCATACCGTTATCTATGTTACATTTTTGTTACAATTAAACTACAAAAATATTATATAATCCTCTTGACAAATTTCTTGTAATGGTGTATAATAGCATTTGTAATGAAAATGTAACAAAAGTAATTAGTGCGTAATTTATATAAAGAGGTTGAAATATTACGCTTATTAGGAGGTCTTTACGATGCGGAATTTTAAACACTCGGTTGTAGCTATGATTGCGGTTGCAATGATAAGCTCGCTTGCAGCAGTGCAGGCAGCCGATTTGAAGGATAATTCAGATTTGCTTGGTAAGCTTACAACAACCACACAACAAAATAGTATCACAATTGAGGAAGAAAATCAAGAGGAAAATGAAACAAAATCTGAACAAGAGGCAAAGCAGGCACAGGAAGAGGTTGAGACATCTCCTGAAGCTGCTGCCAAGTCTTTTTTTGAGACAGGATATGTTTCACTTACAAGCGGTACATTAAACGTACGTCAGACGCCCTCTACGGAAGCCGCAGTTATTGATTCTCTTGATGCTTGTGATGAAGTTCAGATCCTTTCCAGCACAGACGGCTGGTATTCGGTTTCATATGGCGGAGGCAAGACAGGCTTTGTTAAAGCAAGCGAGATCACAAATGATAAAGAACTTGCGGAATATAATGCAATGCATTATGACAATTATAAGCAGGCAAAGGTTGAAACAGAAAACGGTGCGGTTAATGTTCGTTCGTCAGCAAGCACTGATTCGTCGGTTACTGATCAGCTTGTCAATGGAACAGATGTTGTTACGCTTTGGCAGGAAGGTGACTTTATAAAGGTAGCCTATGGAGATGATTATACAGAAGGATATGTTATAGATTCGTCTTTGAATCTCACAGGCGAGTGGACTCCTAAGGAAGAGGTTTCGAACCGTCAGGAAGAGGTTGCGGAAGAAAAGGCTGAAGCTGCAAGAGCAGAAGAAGCGGCAAGACGCAATAGCGAGAGAGCATCAGCGGCATCCTCATCATCCTCCGGCTCATCATCTTCGGTCTCATCGTCAGCATCTTCATCCTCGTCTTCCTCAAAAGGACAGGCTATAGTAAATACAGCAATGCAGTACTTGGGTGTTCCGTATGTATGGGGAGGTACATCTCCGTCCGGTTTTGACTGTTCAGGTCTTGTACAGTATGTATGTGCAAAGAATGGAATAAGTGTAAGCCGTGTGGCGGATGCTCAGGCAA
Organism: uncultured bacterium; assembly: GCA_905215805.1. GTDB lineage: Bacteria > Bacillota > Clostridia > UBA1381 > UBA1381 > UMGS1958. The sequence continues at coordinate 227,511 of CAJMRL010000002.1, forward strand.
CTAACGGAACCTATGTAAGCCGCGAAAATCTCCAGCCGGGAGATCTGGTATTCTTCGCAAACGGAGGATATATCCATCATGTTGGTATATATATAGGAAACGGACAAATGATACATGCTCCGCAGACAGGTGATGTTGTAAAAATTTCATCGATAAATACACCATACCGTCTTAACACATATGCGGGTGCGTGCAGAGTATATTAATTAAATCAAAGAAGGAGCCGCAAATTCGGAAATGTTTGCGGCTCTTTTAAAATTTTGCAAAAAATTTTTGAAAAAAATTTTAAAATTGCTTGACAAAATGTGACTAATATGCTATAATATTTTTTGTTAGTCGATAATATATGCCGCTGTGGTGAAATTGGCAGACGCAACGGACTCAAAATCCGTCGGAGTAAAATCCGTGCCGGTTCGACCCCGGCCAGCGGTATTTCAAAGAGCTGTTTTAGGCAGCTCTTTTTTGTTATTCTTTTGTTCCGCGGATAAGCTCTTTAAGCTTTTGAACAATTTCTACAGAGCGAAATTTTATTTCAACATTATTTCCATTATGATTTGTTATAAGATCATAGGTTTCTTCATCGAGATTTTCTTTTAAAAGTTTTTGTGATTCCTCATCTATGACAGCGGTATTTTTATCAAGAATACATACGGGGGGATAAAGCACGCACCACCAATTATGACCTTTTCCTGATCCGAGGATAATTTCTACTGCATTATAGCGCCCTGCCGGAAGAGTGACGTTTTTATAGGTCTTTTCCGGAAAATCAGTCATGCAGTAAACTCCTTCAGCGGTATATGAAAAACCATTTTCCATAAGAACATTATTTGCCTCATCAGCGGCTTTTTGTGCTGTTATATTAGGGTCTTCGCCGCATTGCACATTTTGTAAAATACGGTCGCGAATTTTAAGCTTGATCGTCTGGTCTTCAGAACTGTCACTATTAGCAATTATATGCAGTCTGATAATGTTATTCTGTAGATCAGATTGGACACTGTCGGAATAAGCCGTTATTCCGGCTGCTATTATAAATGATAAAACAACAGAGTACAAAAAAATTTTCATCTCAAACGCTCCTTAAATTTCTTTCTGTTATATTTTCGCCCGAATACATAAAATTTAAACCTTTGGGCAAATACTAACAAAAAAAGAAAAGGAGTTTTTCATATGAAGAAAATAACATCAATAATCATGTGTACGGTAATAGCTCTTGCAGCTCTTACACGTTACAGCGAAACGCCTGCGTTTGCAGCGACATCATCAGATTTGCAGCTTCTTGCTCGCGCTGTAAACGGTGAGGCGAGAGGAGAACCTTATGAGGGTCAGGTTGCAGTTGCGGCGGTTATTCTAAATAGGGTAGAGCATCCGTCCTTTCCAAACACAATACCGGGTGTAATATATCAGCCCGGAGCGTTTACGGCAGTGGATGACGGACAGATAAATGTTCCGATAGCCACCAACTCAACAGTATATAAGGCTTGTCAGGATGCACTCAACGGCTGGGATCCATCATATGGTGCAATATATTATTTTAATCCTGATACGGCAACGAGTAAGTGGATATGGTCAAGAACACATATCATAACGATAGGTAAACATCGTTTTTGCAAATAACGGAGGTAAGCATGGAAAAGACAAACAAAATTCATGTATGGCTGTATACTATTCTGATTGCGGCGCTTATAGGAGTCGCGATATGGGCTCTTAATATGAATAGAAGTGTCAAGGCATATGAAATTACAACAGAAAATAATTATAACCGTGCCTTTTATGAAATGACGGGATATATAGGTGAAATAGACGCGCTTTTAAGTAAGGCGCAGTTGGCAAATGATCCGGCGATTCTTGCTTCGATGTCAAGTGAAATTTTCCGTAAAGCAGCGGGAGCAAAATCTTGTTTGGGACAGCTCCCCACTTCACAGGTGAATTTGGAGAACACATCAAAATTTCTTTCCCAGGTAGGAGATTATACTTATGTTCTATCTCAGGATATGATAAACGGACAGGAAATTTCGCAGGAAGAATATGAAACGCTTGCAAATTTAAATACCTATGCGGCAAATCTAAAAACCGCATTGGAGGAAATCCAAACGCAGTTATATTCTGGAGAGCTTAAGCTTTCAGATGCAAATGCTCAGGAGAAGCTTAATGAGGTTCATGCAGCTTCGGGAGATATTTTAACGGATTTGGAGAATGTTGAAGAATCATTCAGGGAATATCCAACATTGATTTATGACGGACCGTTTTCGGAGCATATAGAAAACCAACAGTCACAGATGCTTGCCAATGAACCTGAGATTACGGGCGAAGAGGCGCGCAAACGTGCGGAAGAATTTTTGGGAACGAGCGGGCTTGAGCTTAGCGGCGAGTCTGAAAATACAGCTATAGATTGTTATATTTTCTCAAAGGACGAGCAGAGCGGACACATTTCTATAAGTATTACTAAAAAGGGCGGATACGTGTTATATTTCTTAAAGAATAGAACGGTGGAGAGAGAGGAGTATGATTTAAGCTCCGCTACAGAAATAGCATTGAGCTATCTTGAGCGTCATGGCTTTGAAAATATGGTATCAAGCTATTTTGAAAAGAAAAACGGAATTGCTACAATTAATTTTGCAGCTTCACAGGATGGAACCGTATGTTACAGCGATCTTGTAAAGGTTCGAGTTGCATTAGATTCAGGAGAGGTTGTAGGATTGGAAACTAAGGGATATCTTATGAATCATCGCTATCGCTCGCTGGAGAATGCTGTTTTAAGCGAAGAAGAGGCGCGTGCAAGAGTATCCACATCTCTTGAAGTTACGGCTACAAAGCTTGCGGTGATACCAAAAGACAGTCTTAGAGAGGTCCTTTGTTATGAATTTAAGGGAACCTTCCATGATAAGAATTTTATAGTATATGTAAATGCCGAAAATGGACATGAAGAGCAAATACTGCTGCTCATTGAAGGTCCTGAAGGAATTCTTACGATATAAAAATTACAGGGTACAATTTGTACCCTGTAATTTTATATTATTGCAACCGCATGACGTGTTGCATGACAGTTTATATTTACCGCTGCCGGAAGTCCGGCAATATGTGTGGGGAAGGTTTCTATATTAACTCCGAGAGCGGTTGTTGTGCCTCCCAATCCGGCAGCTCCTATGCCTAAACGGTTTATTTCAGTAAGAAGCTTTTTCTCAAGTTCTGCATAAAATGGATTGGGGTTTGAGGTGTTTATATCTCTTGTGAGAGCTTTTTTGGCAAGAACGCATACTTTATCCATAGTGCCGCCGATTCCCACTCCCACAACCATTGGAGGACAAGGATTTGGTCCGGCTTTTCTTACTGTATCAATGACAAAATCGATTACTCCTTCAACACCGTCAGATGGATTAAGCATTTTTAATGCGCCTTTATTTTCACTGCCGAATCCCTTTGGAGCAAATGTAAGCTTTATTTTATCTCCGTCTGTAAAATCATAATATATCACTGCCGGAGTATTGTCTTTGGTGTTAATTCGGTTTAAAGGATCCTTTACGACAGATTTTCTGAGATAACCGTCTGTATAGCCTTTGGCTACGCCCTTGTTTATAGCTTCGGTAATACTGTCTCCTTCGATAAATACGTCTTTTCCTATTTCAACAAAAAACACAGCCATACCTGTATCCTGACATATAGGAACTTCTTTTTGAGCAGCTATATTTGCATTTTGCAGGAGTTTGTCAAGAATAACACGTCCGACATCGGATTTTTCATCAGCAATATTTTTTTCTATAGCCGAGCGTATATCATTGTTAAGATAGCAGTTGGCTTTTATACACATATTACAAACAGTTTGCGTTATTTCGTCTGAATTTATAATTCTCATTGTCTGTTTTCTCCTTAAAATTTCATTTCTTGCTTTTAAGTATAGCATATTTTTCTTTAATTTGCAACCGCTATCGCTTTAGAATAGATATTTTTAAATATGCCTTTAAAGTATGGTAAACTATAAAATACAGGTATTTGATTTTTGTGCGAATAAGTTATATAATTATAATAGCATAAAATATTTAAGAGGAGATGAGTACATGGAATACAGAGAATTACCTAAAGGCAAAGAAAAAATAAGTATCTTAGGCATTGGAACGAGTTCCATAGGGCAAGCCGGTGAAAAAGAAATAGAAAAGACAATTGAATTGGCGATAGAAAATGGAATAAATTATGTTGATTTGGCTTCGGCAGATGCAGAACCGTTTCCGGTGTTTGGAAAAGTACTGGGCACAATGAGAAAGAATATGTATTTTCAAATACATTTCGGGGCCGATTACCATACCGGAAAATATGGCTGGACTTTGAAGCTTGAGGATATAAAAAAGTCAATTGACTGGCAGCTAAAGTCTTTAAAAACAGATTATATTGATTTTGGATTTATTCATTGTATAGATGAAACCGCTGATATAGAGCGTGTTATTTCCGAGGGGACGCTTGATTATATCCAGCAGCTTAAGAAGCAAGGCGTAATACATCATATAGGCTTGTCGTCACATACGCCGGAAGCGGTACATAAGCTGTTGGATACAGGGATTATTGATATGCTTATGTTCAGTATAAATCCGGCTTACGATTATAGACGCGGAGAGTATGCTATAGGAAGTTCGGAGGAACGCATGACTTTGTATAGACGGTGCGAAAGTGAAGGAGTCGGAATATCAGTGATGAAAGCATTTGCGGGAGGACAGCTTCTTGATGACAGAACTTCACCGTTTAAAAAGGCGCTTACAGAATATCAGTGCATACAATATGCGCTTGATAAACCGGGAGTGATAACAGTATTGCCGGGAGTAAGAAACAGTTCTGATTTAAAGCGTATATTAGGATTTTTCGATGCGTCTGAGAATGAAAGGGATTATTCTATTCTTGGTACACTTGCTCCGAATGATATGGATGGAGTATGTGTATATTGTAATCACTGTCAGCCGTGCCCGGCGGAATTGGATATAGGGCTTATAAATAAATATTATGATTTATCTTTGTCAGGAGATAAGCTGGCAGAAAGCCATTATAGAAGTTTGGATAAAAAGGCGTCAGACTGTATTTCCTGCGGTCATTGTGAAAAAAGATGCCCGTTTAATGTAAAACAGATTCAGAGGCTGAAAAGGATACAGGAGTATTACGGTATATAATATAGAATACGGCATAGCGATAAAAGCTGTGTCGTATTTTTTATAAAAAATTTTTATATTTTTGGGACCATTTTATTATTTTATGGATATATAATATTAGAGAATTAAAAATAGCGTTATTTTTAAAGATGAAGAACAAAGGAGGATGAAGCGTTGATTGATGAAGAAAAATTTTTGAATCATTTAAAAAGGCGGAAACGGGGCAGCCTTGAAAGGGCTATTGATCTATATACGCCATATGTTAGCGTAATTGTTTATAATATTATTGGCGGTATTATGACAAAAGAAGATGTGGAAGAGGTCGTTGCAGATACATTTGTTTCACTTTGGAAAAGTGTTCAAACGCTTGACAGCACGAAAGGATGTATTCGTTCGTATCTCGGCTCGTTAGCAAGAAACTGTGCCAAGAAAAAGCTGCGCGATGTTAAGATATACAATGAATTAGATGAGAATCTTGTTTATGTAAATGGAGAGCCCGGAGCACATATTGAAAAAATGGAGGAGAGGCAGATGCTGCTGGAGCTGATAAGAAACCTTGGCGAGCCGGACAGTGAAATATTTTTAAGACATTATTGGTATAATGAAAAAGTATCAAGAATTTCTGCAGTTACAGGAATTTGCAGATCGACAATAACGACAAAGCTGCATAGAGGGCGTAAAAAGTTGAAGGAAATACTTGAAAAGGAGGCGGGCATATGAAGAAGCTTAAGAATTTGAAGATCAAATCCGCAGATATAAAACGTAGGGTAAATGGTATTCTCAATGCTGACCTCAATGAAAAGAAGGTATATATGAGCAGAGGAATACTAAAAACGGCATTGATTGCAGCGGTAGTTACGGCGGTATTTACAGGCACAGCGTTTGCAATTTCTCCTGTGGGACGTGAAATGATAGGGTATATAATATCCTATTTCCAAAGCGATAAAGCGGTGGAGCTGACAGATGTAGAGGAATTGAATAAATATAGTGAAGAAATCGGAGTAAGTGTTTCAAATATGGGGTATACATTGACGCTTGACAATGTTGCGGCAGATGACAATTTCTTACATGTTTTTTACACCCTTACATCTGATGAACAGCCATTCAATGAAAACGGTATAACAGGGAAGATACGCGGAAAGGCAGCAGATTTCTGGGAAGAATGCAAAATTAACAATGAATACGTTGAGGATGCTGCAAACAATAACAGATATGAAGGATATTTTGCAGATGAATATACTTATAAGTGTGCAAATAAATATAATGTTTCAAAGATGGATTTGCCGGATAAATTCAATTTGGAATTTTTCATAGCATATTTACCCGGATTTGAAGACAGGCAGGACGTAAAAACGGCAATAGAAGCGGGCGATAAATCAAATATGCTGTATTTATCGACGGAAATAGATAAGTCAAAAGCAAGTTCCGAAAGCATAACAAAGGCGGTGAATAAACCTGCAGGTGAATTTGGGACGCTTGAAAAGATAATCTTTTCTCCGTTTGGAAATCAGCTTATATTAAGGTCTGATAAGAGTGATAATTTGGTGGAGTAGGGAAGCACCGCCTTGTCACATTACTGTGATAGGTTTGCGCCACC